>NZ_JAQYWW010000616.1:0-30284 GCF_036322525.1 Streptomyces sp. BE20
CTGAGCCGCCAGTCCCCGTCGATCTCGGGAGCGGCGAGCCGGTGCCAGGCGGTACCGTCCCAACGTTCGATCAGTCCGGTGGTCCTGTACTCCACCGATTCGCTCCCGGGGACGGGCCCCGGGGTCCGGGAGGTGACGACCCTCCGCCCCGACCTCGGCGGTGCCCCCTCCTCGACACCGAGGATCCTGGCGGGAACGCGCCGGACACCTTGATGCCCGCCCTGTCCGGGGCGGGCATCAAGGTGTGGGTGGTGGTGCTGGTCAGGACCTGGTGCCGGTCGGCTCCCACCAGGGCCCGGTCCGGCGTCGAGGTCGCTGATCGACCACCGGTGTTCGCCGCCCGGCCCGTCGGCCTCCAGGCCCTCCGGCTTCGCGGCGTCGGCTACATCTGGCCCTGGGTCATCATGCCGTCGGCGCGTGCCCGGGCTTGCGGTCCGGGCTCCTGGCCGTCCGCGTCCCCGGCAGGGTCATCGCCGCCGTCCTGCGGGTCTGCGATCCTGCGGACGACCAGCTCGGGCTGCTCGTCGGCAAACTCCTCGGTCTCGGGCACGGTGCTCTCATCTCTCGAATGACTTAGCGGGCACCTGGGCCAACGAGTCACCTGCGGACGGGTCACGGCGTTGAGCTACGCAAGCCCCATGTTCCGCGTCCTGCCCCAGGCGAGCGCTGCGCCCCTGTCCAAGGGCGTCGTCCAGACACCGGCAGCCGGCTCCGGTGGGGCGGTCGCCCCGCCGGAGTTCGGGCTCGGATCCGCTCCGCCGGGCGGTCAGAGGCTGGTGTCCTTGCCCACCGTCTCGACCTGGGCACCCGCCGTCTCGAACAGGCCTGCGGCGCGCTCGGCGGTCTTGCGGTCCAGGTAGGCGACCGTGAACGTGCCGTCCTGGCGGTCCAAGAGGTTGGCGCGCTCGTGGTCGGAGTACTCGGGGTTCCGCTCGGAGACGAGCGCGTCAAGGAGGTCCTTGTCGCCGCCGGTGACGGTGACGTAGAAGGTCCGGTCCTTGTCCTGCTCGTCCTGCCTCTCCTACGCGGAGGACCGGTAGTTGTAGGGACGGTTGCCGGTGAGGTTGTTGCTGTCGTCGTGGCCGGGCACCGGCTTCTCCTGTGGTGGCTCGGTCGGTCGAGGTGTGCCGCCGCCCCGTCTCGGGCGAGATCGTCCTGCCGAGGTGGGCCGAACGCCGCCTGGTGCGTTCGGGCATGACGCGGCGCCGTGGCGATCTACGGTCGGGGCGGCACAACACGATCGCTCCATGACTCAAAGTGATCATGCGAGCACTCTTCGGATTCCCGCCAATGGTCACTCGTTCGAGTGATCAAGGACCTGGCGCCCGGTGCGCGATCATGGCCAGCCGGTCCGCCGGTACGGCGCCGCGGGCGTCAACTCCGCATTCTCGACAGCCTGTTCACGCCCCTCCGCGCGGCGGTGTCCCGGGGCGGGCTGGGATGATCAAGCCACTGTGCGCACCCGCGCCCGGCGTCCCCAAGACGAATCGAGGACCCCTCGCCATGAGCATCCACGACACCGCCCACCCGCAGTTGGCAGAGCACTACAGCCGGGCCGCCGAGTCCCACCTCGACCTGATCACAACCCGGCGGGCCATCGGCCCCGACGTGATCGCCGGGCAGGCGGTGATCGTCCACAAGAAGTTCTCCTACTCCGGATCCGTGCACTCCTTCTCGGTCCTCGGGGGCGGCTTCTCCGGGGACTTCACCGACGACAGGGGCGTCGAGTACGAGATCACCGGCGCCGGAGGTGGCCTGAGCGTCGGAGCCGGAGACGTCTGGGGCACCCTGTGGCTCAACGGCCACCTGCGCGACTACGAGGGCTGGACCACCCGCTTCGAGGCGACCACCACCGCAGCCATGTTCAACATCAACCTGTGGGGCCTGGACGGCGAGTACATCGGTTCCTTCGTCGGAGGCGGAGCGGAGATGGGCGTCGGGGCCATGGCCGGACAGGGAAAGATCGATATCAAGCGCTGACGGCCACCCCGCCTCCGGCCGCCAGGAGACCCACAACGCCCTTCCACCGCAGAGCTGCTGGGCCCGCGCTACGGCCGACGGCCGGCTCGCGTCGGCTTCGAATCGGCGGGCGGGCTCTGTGGGACTGCTCTCGCGGGAGACCGTAGATCGATCCCACGAGGCTGCGGGACCGAGTTCTGGAGTGGGACAGCCGGTACGGGTGGCGCGGCACGGCGGGAACGCCCTGACCAGGGAAGGACACCTGGTCCGCACCGACGCCTTCCGGTACCCGAACCGTGGCACGCCGACGGTGCCGCGAGTCTGGCCGGTCCGCCGCTCACGACGCGAGCCGGCGGGCGTGCGCAAGCCGTAGCACGCCCGAGCGGCGGGGAGGCCTCCCGCCGAAACCCGCCGCTCCTAGCGTCTCTCGCACAACCCCCATCCCATGAACGAGCGGGTGACTCCTGATGAGCACTGTCGTCGGAAGCGAAGACACGACCACCGAGGCGAGGGAACCGCGCCGGGCGCGCGGCATCACCGACTGGCGTCCGGAGGACGCGGAGTTCTGGGAGCGGGCCGGTGCCCGGACCGCCCGCCGCAACCTGGTCTTCTCGGTCCTCTCCGAACACATCGGGTTCTCGGTGTGGAGCCTGTGGTCGGTTCTGGTCCTCTTCCTCGGCCCCGAGTACCACATCGACCCGGCCGGCAAGTTCACCCTGACCGCGCTGCCCACGGCGCTGGGTGCGGGGCTGCGCCTGCCGTACACCTTCGCCGTGGCGAAGTTCGGCGGCCGCAACTGGACGGTCTTCAGCGCCCTGCTGCTGCTCGTGCCCACCGTGCTGGCCGGGATCGTGCTGCACCCGGGCGTCTCGTACGGGACGCTGCTGGCGGTGGCCTGTGTTGCCGGCGTCGGCGGCGGCAACTTCGCCTCGTCGATGGCGAACATCAACGCGTTCTACCCGCAGCGGCTCAAAGGCTGGGCACTGGGCGTCAACGCGGGCGGCGGCAACCTCGGCGTCCCGGTCGTGCAGCTGGTCGGCCTGCTGGTGCTGGCCACCGCCGGCGCGGCCCACCCCCGCCTGGTCCCGCTGGTCTACCTGCCGCTGATCGTGCTGGCGGCCCTGGGCGCGGCGCTGAGAATGGACAACCTGACCGCCCTGCGCAACGACAGACGCGCGCTGCGCGAGGTGGCGCGGGATCCGCACAGCTGGGTCATGTCACTCCTCTACATCGGCACGTTCGGCTCCTTCATCGGCTTCGGCTTCGCCTTCGGACAGGTGCTCCAGGTCCAGTTCCATCACCAGTTCGACACCCCGATCAAGGCCGCCTACCTGACCTTCCTCGGCCCGCTGCTCGGTTCGCTGGTACGGCCGATAGGGGGCAGGATGGCGGACCGCTGGGGCGGCGCGAGGGTCACCCTCGGCACGTTCGTCCTGATGGCGGCCGGCGCCGGCCTCGTGCTGGCCGCCTCACGGGCCAACTCGCTGCCGCTGTTCCTGACCGGCTTCCTGACCCTGTTCGTACTCAGCGGCATCGGCAACGGCTCCACCTACAAGATGATCCCGGCGATCTTCCAGGCGAAGGCAGGCACCGCGATCGCAACCGGCACGGACCCGGAGACCGCAGCGAACGACTCACGCCGCCGGGCCTCCGCCCTGATCGGCCTGGCCGGTGCGGTCGGCGCGGTCGGCGGAGTGCTGGTGAACGTCGCCTTCCGACAGTCCTTCCTCACCAGCAAGAACGGTGACACGGCCTACCTGGCGTTCCTGGCGGCGTACGCGGTGTGCTCCGTCGTCACCTGGGCCGTGTACCTGCGACCCTCGGCCCGGCGGCTGCACGGGATCTGAGCCACAGCGCGATCTGCCGGTTGCGAGCTGCCCGGCAAGGGCGAGGTTGGCGAGCCGGGTGATGCCGTGCCCCCCGGCATGTTCGGCTCCGCCACCCGCGGGGCGGTCCCGGAGGCCGGCCCGGCGGCCCTTCGAGGCTCCGGTTCGGGGCGACCTGGCAAGGTCACTCCTTCGACCGGAGCCTCGAAGCGTTCGCGACGGACAGCCGTAGATCCCCGCACCGCGATGACCTGCGGGCACCGTGACCGTCGGGGCTCTCACACGCCCCTGGGACCGTGTGCAGCCGGGCGTGGTCGGGTTTGCGCCGGACGAGCACACAAAGACCGAGCTCGCTCGGCGGCTGTCAGAACCCTCGGGCTCATGTGCAGGTGGGCCGCACCTCGCTCGTGTGGAAATCGTAGACGGCGCGCTGACCGTCATCGCCGTCCGTCGTCGGCACGGCAATCGTGCCCTGGCCGTCCAGGGGACTTCTCCGACCCTGAATGTCGAGGTCCCGGTGACCTTACGGGGCCCCCGACAGCGGTGGCAGGTGCCGGGCATGAGGACGCACGACGCGGCCGTGCCACCGATGAACCTCTCGGCATACTTGAAGCCGTCGAGCAGCCTGCCGACGCTCATGGTCACAGCCGCCTTGATCGGGAGCGACGTGTCGGGCGCCAGATTGTCGACGATCATGTTGATGATGCAGTCGGTCGGGGCGGTCACGACGCCGGGATCGTCGGGGTAGTCGATCGGCCGCTCAGCTTGTGATCTCTCCAGCGGTCTCGAACAAGCGGATCCGGTGGTCACTCGTCCGGGTGTTCCCAGGACAGCGGAGCGGCCTTCGCGTGATCCTGAACTCGACGAATAGATACAGGACTTGACGCGAAGGCCGTAGTGTTGAGGGTGGTCGGTAGATCACAGGCTTACCGGGCTTCGGTTCCCTGATGACGTGTACCCGCGGCGGGCGCCGTCACCCTTCCCCTCCGCGCGGGCTATCGCCCGCCGTCAGGCGGACCGGGCTGCCGGGGCTGCCGGGGCTGCCGCCAGGAGTTCGCCCAGCGTCCGGACCACGTTCGCGGGGCGTAGGTGAGGTTGTCAGGAGCGGAGGGCGTCAACCGTCGAAGGCCACCGCGGCGTCGGTCCACGCCAAGTCCGACAGCGCGGTCGCTTCGACGGCGCCACCGCCGGATTCCCGACGGCCTTCCGAACAGCGGCCTGTGTGCGGGCGAGGAGCCCAGCCGCGCCGTGTACAGGACGGCGACCCGGCGGGCCCCCGAAGGAGCCGGCGCCCCCTGACCTGCTGGCGCACGAAGGCGCCGGCCGGTCCTAGGCCGGAGTTCGACGGCCCCGACGTATGGTGGACGGATGGAGATCCGGGAGTTGCAGTGGTTCGTGGCTCTGGCGGAGTCCGAGCACGTGACCGCCGCGGCCGAGCGGCTGAACATCACCCAGCCCACCCTGTCCCGTGCCATCGCCCGGCTGGAGAAACGGGTGGGCGTGCCGCTTTTCGACCGCCGCCAGAACCGGCTGCGGCTCAACAAGTACGGCGAGGTGTTCCGGGCTCACGTGGTGCGCGCGATCAGCGAGATCGACCGGGCCGAGCAGCGGATCGCCACCCTGGTCGACCCGGACACCGGGACCATCACACTCGGCTTCCTGCACTCGTACGGCACCTGGCTGATCCCCGAACTCCTCGCCGGGTACCGCACGATCGCCCCGGCGACCACCTTCGAGCTGCGCGGGAGCGCGGCGGACGTAGTCGTCGACGGCGTGCGCCGGGGCCGGTTGGACCTCGGGGTGACCAGCCCGCGACCGGTCGGGGACGACCTGCAATGGTCCCCGCTGCGCGACGAGCCGCTGGGTCTGCTCGTCCCGGTCGGCCACCCGCTCGCCTCCCGCAGCCGGGTCGAAACGGCGGAGCTGACGGCGGAGGAGTTCGTGGCACTGCAACCCGAGTACGGGCTGCGCCAGGTGACCGACCGGCTCTGCGAGAGGGCGGGCTTCGCGCCGCGGATCGTACTGGAGTGCACGGAACTCAGCACCCTGCGCACCCTGGTGACGTCCGGGCTCGGGGTGGCCGTGGTGCCGAGCACCGGTGACCTTGCCGCGTACGAGGGCCGTGCCGTCCACGTGCCGCTGGCAGACCCGCAGGCGTACCGGACGATCGGCGTGATCGTTGCGGCCGGGGGGCCGCGTGCCGCGGTGGTGGCCCGGTTCCACGACTACGTGCGGTCGACGGCCCGGCCCCGGGGGTGAGCGGCCTCCGGTCGCCCAGGCACCGGGCACCGGGCACCGGGCACCGGGCGGGATGATGCGCCGCACGCATGGAACCGTCGAAGAGGCGTTATTTCACACCGGGGCGACGCCGTCCGAGCATGGAGGCACGGGCAGCGACCGCACGGGGTGCCGCCCCCGGACGATCCCGGGTCGGCCCTGGCGCCGGCCCGACCGCCGGCACGCTTGCGCCTTCCAGGAGACATGATGGTCCTCGACCCGCGCCACGCCCGCTCGTGGCTGTTCACCCCGGCGGACCGGCCCGAACGGTTCCCGCTCCGAAGCCGTCCCGTCGGAGCGGTCCCGGACGCGGTGATCCTCGACCTGGAGGACGCCGTCGCACCCGGCAGCAAGGACCTCGCCCGGGACAACCTTCTGCGCTGCGGCACGGACCTCCCGGAGGTCTGGGTCCGGGTCAACGACCGTACCGGCGAGCACTGGCGCGCGGACCTGGACGCGGCCGGCCGCCTGCCCGCGCTCGCCGGCGTGGTGTTGCCCAAGGCCGAACACCCGGAGGACATCGCCGCCACGGCGGCCCTGCTGCCCGCCGGCACCCCGGTCGTCGCGCTGGTGGAGACCTCGCTCGGGGTCGAGAACGCCTTCGCCGTCGCCCGCGAGCCCACCGTCTTCGCGCTGGCCTTCGGCGTCGCCGACTTCCGTCGGGAGACCGGTCTGGGCGACGCTCCCGAGGCCTGGGCCTACCCGCGCACCCGCCTGGTGATCGCCAGCCGGGCGGCCGGGCTGCGCGGCCCTCTCGACGGCCCCGCGATGCAGCTCGACGACCTGGAAGCCGTCCGGGCGGAGGCGGCCCGCGGCCGGGCCGGCGGCTTCACCGGCAAGCTCTGCATCCACCCCGCGCAGATCACCCCGGTCAACGCCGGCTTCGACCCCGACCCCGAACAGCTCGCCTGGGCCCGCCGCGTCCTCGACCGGGCCGACAGCAGCGAGGGCGCGGCTGTGCGGGTGGACGGCGAGATGATCGACCGGCCGCGCCTCGACCTCGCGCGCGCGCTCCTGGCCGCGCAGGACACCGGGTCCTGAGCCCGCTGCTGTGAGAGCCCCCGCAGCCTCCTGTCGCTGCGGCGACCTTTCGTGGCCGGCAGGACCGGTGGAGCCGGGTTCCGCCGTCAGGCGTCCAGGCCCGCCGCCGCTCGGGAGCGGGCGTCCCAGACGGGCCGGACGGTGTCAAAGGTCGGACCGTGACCCCGGCGGTACACCAGCAGGGTCCGTTCGAACGTGATCACGATGACGCCGTCCTGGTTGAACCCGATCGTGCGGACCTTCACGATCCCGACGTCCGGGCGGCTGCCGGAGGCACGGGCGGAGAGCACCTCCGACTGCGAGTAGAGCGTGTCGCCCTCGAACACCGGATTGGGTAGCCGTACCCGGTCCCAGCCCAGGTTCGCCATCACGTGCTGGGAGACGTCGGTGACGCTCTGCCCGGTGATCAGGGCCAGCGTGAACGTGGAGTCGACCAGCGGCCTGCCCCACACCGTCCCGGCCGAGTAGTGCCGGTCGAAATGGAGGGGCGCGGTGTTCTGCGTCAACAGGGTCAGCCACGCGTTGTCGGTTTCCAGGACGGTCCGCCCCAGGGGGTGCCGGTACACGTCGCCGACCACGAAGTCCTCGAAGTAACGGCCTTGCCAGCCAAGAATTTCGTTCGCCATGCGTCCAGTGTCGGAAGGTCGGCAGAGTCTGTGAAATGACCAAATCCGCCGTCCGCCATGCCCGCCGCGCATCGATCGGGGGCCCGGACCCACCATGCGCCACATGCATGGTCATGACGCCATTTCGTCATTTCACAGTGACCAGCGAGCGGCGGAAAGTGACCCACACCCGATCAGGAACCTTGGAGGGATCCCATGCCCGAGCCGTATCCCGCGCTTGCCGGCCTCGTCGTCGTCTCGCTCGAACAGGCCGTGGCGGCACCGTTCGCGACCCGCCAGCTCGCCGACCTCGGAGCACGCGTCATCAAGGTCGAGAGGCCCGGCAGCGGTGATCTCGCCCGTGGTTACGACCGCACTGTGCGCGGTATGTCCAGCCACTTCATCTGGCTCAACCGAGGCAAGGAGAGCGTCCAGCTCGACGTCCGCTCGCCCGAGGGCAACCGGCATCTGCACGCCCTCGTGGCCCGGGCCGACGTCCTGGTGCAGAACCTGGCCCCGGGCGCCGCCGGCCGCCTGGGCATCGGCCACACCGAACTCGCCGCCCGCCACCCCCGGCTGATCACCTGTGACATATCCGGTTACGGCAGCACCGGCCCGTACCGGGACCGCAAGGCGTACGACCTGCTGGTGCAGAGCGAAGCGGGCCTGCTCTCCATCACCGGCACCCCCGACACCCCCTCGAAGGTGGGCCTGTCCATCGCGGACATCTGCGCCGGCATGTACGCCTACACCGGCGTCCTCACCGCCCTGCTCGACCGCGCCCGGACCGGCCGCGGCACCCGGCTGGAGGTCTCCATGCTGGAAGCGCTCGGCGAATGGATGGGGTACGCCGAGTACTTCACCCGCTACGGCGGCACCGCGCCCGCCCGCACCGGGGCGAGCCACGCCACCATCGCCCCGTACGGGCCGTTTCCCACCGGCGACGGGCAGAGCGTGATGCTCGGCCTCCAGAACGACCACGAGTGGGCGGCGTTCTGCACGACCGTCCTCCGCCGGCCCGACCTCCTCGGCGACGCCCGGTTCACCGGCAACGCCGACCGGGTCCGGCACCGGACGGAGCTGGACGAGATCGTACGGGCCACCACCCTGAGCCTGACCGCCGAAGACCTCCTCGCCCGACTCGACCAAGCCGGGACCGCACACGCGCGGCAACGCACCGTCGAGGAGTTCGGCGACCACGTCCAGCTCCGCGCCCGCGGCCGCTGGGCGCCGTTCGACAGCCCGGTCGGCGAGCTGACCGGCCTGGTCCCACCCGTCACCGTGCACGACCGGACAACCACCCGTCTGCGACCCGTGCCGGCGCTGGGCGAGCACACCGAATCCGTCCTCGCCTGGCTCGCCGAGCCCGCGCAAGAGTCACAGCAGGGAGCAGCGGCATGTCCACTGATCTGATCGGCGTCCTGGTCCTGGTCGCCGTGTTCGTCCTGTCCGCGATGAGCGGCGTCAACATGGGGATCCTCGCCGTCGTCTCAGCGTTCCTCTTCGGCACGGTCTGGCTCGGCCACCCGGCGAAGGAAGTGCTGGCCGGATTCCCGGCCGACATGTTCGTGGTGCTGGTCGCCGTCACCTTCCTGTTCGGCATCGCCCGTACGAACGGTACGGTCGACTGGCTCGTGCACGCCACCGTCCGTGCCGCCGGCAACCGCCACGGAGTGGTGCCGTGGATCATGTTCCTGCTGGCCGCGGCCCTGTGCGCCACCGGCGCGGCTTCCCCGGCCGCGGTCGCGATCCTGGCGCCGATCGGCATCACCTTCGCCGTCCGGCACCGGCTCAGCCCGCTCTACGTCGGACTGATGGCCGTCAACGGCGCAGCCGCCGGCAGCTTCGCACCCACCGGGATCCTCGGCGGCATCGTGAACTCCTCGCTGGAGGCCAACCACCTGCGGGTCGGCGGCGGGGCCCTGTTCGTCGGCACCTTCGCCGTCAACGCGGCCGCCGCCGTCATCACCTGGTTGCTCTTCGGCCGCCGTAGACGCGGCGCCCCGCTCTCCGCCGTGCCCCAGCCGGACGCCATCGTCCCGACGGCGCCGGCCCTGGGCATCGAACAGGCAGCTACCTTGGTGGCGTTGGTCCTCATGGTGGTCGGCACCACCCTGCTCGGACTGGACACCGGCCTGTTCGCACTCACTCTGGCCGCCGTACTCGCGCTGGTGTTCCGCAGTACCGCACAGCGGGCGTCGAAGGAGATCGCCTGGCCGGTGGTGATGCTGGTGTGTGGCATCGTCACCTACATCACGCTGCTCCAACGCCTCGGTCTCGTCGACTCGCTGGGCGAGAAGATCGCCATGGTCGGCGCGCCGCTGGTCGCCGCGCTGCTGATCTGCTACGTCGCCGGAGTCGTGTCGGCCTTCGCCTCCACCACCGGCATCCTGGGCGCGCTGATGCCGCTCGCGGCGCCGTTTCTCGCCTCGGGCTCCATCGCGACCACGGGCATGGTCATCGCGCTGGCTGCCGCGGCCGTGGTCGTCGACGCCAGCCCCTTCTCCACCAACGGCGCTCTGGTGGTCGCCAATTCTCCGGAGGGCATCCGGGCGGAGACATACCGAGGGCTGCTGCGGTGGGGCGCGGGGGTGTGCGCGATCGCGCCGTTCGCCGTCTGGACCGTCTTCGTGGCGATCTGAGGCCTCCCGGCGAACCGCTCCCGGACGGCGCTGGACGCCCGTGGACGGTGGCACGAACGTGTCGGCCCACGCAGCGGAGGAAGCGGGAGCGAGCCCGTCGGGATCCCCGGAGTCTCCGAACGGGGCGGCGCGGCGAGGCGGCCTGGGCCGCCGGGCCGGCCCGGCGGCCGGCTTCTGAGCACAATCAGGAGGTGACCCGCGCACGCGACCGCCGCCCCCTCGGCCGGAGGTCCGGCCGGCCGACACAGGCCCTTCACTCATCCCGTCGCCAACCCTTCGAACGAGCCCCTCAGCGCACTGCTCGGCTCCTCCCCGGTACAGGGCACCTCCTCGAACGCGGAGCCAGTACATGCGCGCACCCGAACGCTCATCCGCTCTTCGGCCCGCCACCCAGCTGTGTAGTCCCCCGCCGAACCCGACGACGGCCAGGAACCACGGGACGCTGACGCGCCTCGCCGGTGCCTGGGCCTGCCATCCCCGGTGTCCTGCCTCGCCCGCCCCCCGTCGGCCACGACACACCTCCCAGCCCGCCAACACGAGGGACGTAGGTCCAGGGCAAGCTGAGCCGGGACCGTGGCGGTGCGCTGCGGGTCACCCGTGCCGGGCGGAGGAGCGATTGCGGTGTCTCATTTCGGCGGGGCGGGCTTGGGCGGGACGGTCTTGTCCCAGTTCTCCTTGACGACCTTGCGGGCCTCTTTCAGCTGCGTCGGGGTGGGGAAGGACGGTGGGCCGCCTTCCACGGTGGGCAGCATGGCGGCGAGGTTCTTGTCGAGGGTGCCGTCCTTGGCCATGGCCTCCATCCGGACCGGGCGGGCGAATCCCACGAGCCGCAGGTTCTGGCCCTCGGTGCTGGCGAGGTACTCCTCCCACAGCCGGGCCGCCGCCGGGTGGGGGGCGTCCTCGTTGATCGCCTGCGCGTAGTAGAGGGAGAAACTGCCGTCGAAGGGGATGGATACCCTCCAGTCCACCCCTTGGCCGCGCAGGGCGTCGACGTGCTGGAGGTTGAGGAAGTCCCAGCTGATGGAGATCGAAGTTTCGCCCTTGACGATCGACTCCGGTACGGGGCTGCCGGTGTTGTAGTTGCCCACCCCGGCGAGCCGGCCGAAGAAGTCGATGCCCGGCTTGATGTCGTCGAACGAGCCGCCGTTGGCGAGAGCCGCGGCGTACACGGCGGCGAAGGCCGACCCGGCGGTGTTGGGGCTCGCGCCGTTCATCGCGACCAGACCTTTGTACTCCGGTTTCAGCAGGTCGGCGAAGGAGTCAGGGCAGACCTTGACACGAGCCGCGTCACAGCCGATCGACACATAACCGCCGTAGCTGTTGTACCAGCGGGCCTGGGGGTCCTTCTGGTTCGCCGCGATCTGCCCGTAGGCGGCGACCCGGTAGGGCGTCAGCAGGCCCTCCTCCGCTGCGGACGCGGCGAAGGAGTTACCGAGTTGGAGCACGTCGGGCGCCCGCTCCTGGCCCCGATAACGCTTCACGTCGTCGATCTCGTCCTGACTGCCGCCGTCGGGATTGTCGACGGTGACCTTGATCCCGTACTTCTCCTCGAACCCGTCGATCAGACCGCCGTAGTTCGCCCAGTGGCGCAGCAGTGCGGTGGCGGTCAGAACCCCTTCCTGCTGCGCCGCCCGGATGAGTGCGTCCATGCCGCCGACCTCGGCGGCGGAGGCCGCCACCTTCGGCGCCACCGGAGCGGGCGGGCCCTCACTTCCGCAGGCAGCGCTGCCGACCACGACGAAGGCGAAGCAGAGGGCGAGCACGCGAGTGCGGAATGAAGCCACGACATCTCCAAGAGAGCTGACGGGAGAGGCGGCGGGAGGGCCGGGGCTCGCGGGTTCAGCGTTCTTCGGCACATGGAGAAATGCACCGATATCAGGTCCTTCCAGTCTACCGGCCGACCCACGCCTTTCCGGCATAGCGGACAGCGGGTCGCGCACGGTGCGCCTCGGAACCGGACCGGCTTCGGCTGCCGGTTCGCCCGATCGCCGGCCGGACGCGCCGGCGGGGCTCTCGACGTGGTCCGGGGACAAGACCGTCACACCAGCGTCGCAGGGGCCCCTGCACGCCGCAGTGCCCGTGCCCGAACGTGGCTGCTGGCGACGTGACCCGAAGGTAGAGCCCCGAAACCAGCAGCCCGAGACTGGCCTGCAGCGCCCACAGCACCAGCTCATCGCTACCCTTTGGGTCGGACTCCGCTACCTCTCGCCGTAGCGGACAGCGTGCCGCTCTCCTGGTTGCCGCAGGGCCCGGTTTCGGGCATCGGCGCCAGGCGCAGGGTCCGCTCGCGAATCGACCGTTCGGTGGCCGGGTGAGCTTGGCGGGCGTGACCGGCGATCCGTGAGTCCACGGGGGTCACACTGCCGGCGCGTTACCGCGCCGTTGGTGCGGCCGGTCGCAGCGATCCGGCAAGTGCGAGGGTGGCCACCGCGGTGAACGCCGCCACCGCCGCGGCGAGCCTGCGGTCGGCGGCGATCCGGCTGTACCGCACCGGTTCCCCCACCGCAACGTTCACGGTGCCGGGTCAAGAAGGACGAGAGCCGCGCCGGTGCGCGCCGCCGGCAGGGGTCTTCCGGGGACGGGGTTGTTCAGCCGTCGGAGCGGTGGGCCCCGCGGTGCGCGCGGAGCGTCCTGCGGCGGCGCACGAGGAAGAACCCGACCAGCACCGCCGCGCCTCCCGTGGCCAGGATCGCGCCCATCGGGCTGCCGGACGGGTCGGAGGCAATGGGTTTCGCGTCCTCCTGCTGGAGTTCCACCACGGGGGTGTCGTCGACGGGAGAAACCCCGGAGGCCCCTATTGCGAGCCCTTCCGTGGGCGAGGGAGCGGACGGGGTACCGGCCGGGGTGGACGGGGAGACCGAGGCGGACGGGGTAGCGGCCGGGGTGGACGGGGAGGCAGGGGCAGACGGAGAGGCGGCGGGGGCGGACGGGGTACCGGCCCGGGTAGACGGGGAGACGGAGGCGGGGGCGGACGGTGAGGCGGCGCCCGCCCCGGTGGGGGCGGGGCGGGTAGCCCCGCCGGCGGCGGTACCCGCGCCGGTCGTGCCGGCCGCACCGGGCGTGCCCGCGTTCGGTGCGGTGCCGTTCGTGCTGTTGATGGTGATGTCGTCGACGAACAGGAGCACACCGGCTCCTCCGGCCGGGCCGCTCGAGTTCTCCGGGCGCCAGGCGGGGCGGTAGGCGCCGACGCGGAAGTGGGGTGCCTCGCCGCGGTGGTAGTTGTTGGCGCCTTGGTACGAGCCGACCTTCACCCCGTCGCGCATCGCGACGATCGAGCCGGGGCTGCCGGGCGTGGACCAGGTGATGTCGAAGCTCCAGCGGTTCCAGTGGTCCAGGAGCATCGCCCCGAGGGGAAGGATGGTCTCCTGGACCTCGTTGCCGACCATCCAGTGGACCTTCAGCCACCACTGGCCGCTCTCGTGGGCCATCAGGGACACGACGGGTTTGATCTGCGCGGTGTCGCTCTGCATGCTGAACCACTGGGCGACGATGGTGCCGACCGGCTGGTTCCGCCAGTTCTCGGCGGGCAGGTAGTTGGCGAAGGTGAAGCGGTGGCCGCCCGCGTCAAGGTCCTTGATCACCAGTTCGGACTTGAAGGACTTGCCATCGGCGGGGACGTGGACGCGCGCGGCGTTACCCCCCTTACCTCCGGGCGCGGGCCCGACGGCGATCGTACTGGTACCCAGCAGGGCCAGGTAGGGCAGTTTCTGGGACGACTCGAAGTCCCAGGAACGGGAGTCTGCCGCATGGGCCGGCGCGGCGGCCGGCACGGCGAGCACCAGGGCGGCCGTGCCGGCGGCGAGCAGGCGGACGGGGCGGGTGGGAAGGGGAGATGAGTGGTGCACAGACCTGTCCTCGTACGGGGGCTGGGACTTCACCCGTTGATCGGCAGCGGAGCGGACGCTCACGCCGTGGGGGGAGGGTAGGGCGCGGGCCGCCGCGCAGGGGGCTTCCGGGCCGCCAAGGGGCCGGGCCGGGCGCGACAGCAAGAGGCCGGCTCGCGTATACGGGATGCGAACACCGGCCGACGGCGACCTCACACAGAACCCGAGCAGGCCGAGGGACCGGTCGGACCCGCCGGCCGGCGCCGGCCGGCGACGTCCGCGATCCGGCCGGGCGACACGCACGTGCCCGTCGCTCGACGGCGGGCGGCGACAACCGGGCTCGCTCGCATGGGAACTCCTCCTGTGGCGGGTGGTCGGCCGGTCCCCGAAGGCGCACCGTCCCGCACCGGCGCGTGTTCGGGGACCGCCCGCACACGATGAGAGTTCCCCACGACCGAGTCGTCCCCCGGCGTTGTCGTTTCGTTATCAAGACGGCCTCCGGCGAGCGCGCGGGGCCGTCTGCGCGCGGGGCCGTCTGCGCGCAGCGCCTGCGCCGGTACGAGGAGATGCGCGACCTCAGCCGTCACTTTCGGCTCGCGAGCACGGCGCCGGTCCCGACGGAGCGGGACTATCAGGATTCCGGCCCTGTCCCGTAGTCGGCGGCAGCGCTCTGCGGTGATCACTGAAGGAGGATGCGCTGTCGGAGCACGGGGGCCGGCCCGGCCGCGCATCCTCCTCGCGATCTTCTTGGTTCGCGTGTCGACTCCCCCGGTCCGGCCGCCGTGATGCGGGGTGGTGAGTCCGGCGTCGACGGCGCCCCGGTGAGTATCACCACCGGATACGGGACAGAGACGTTCACGATCGACAGACCCCGTCCGGGTCCTCGCGCTCCTTCTTGGCGCTGATGTTCCATCGAGGTGGCACCGGCGTTCAAGCGTGGGCAGCAATGGTCCTTCTACGCTGGTCGAGCCGACCACTGGAGTGGCGCTCGCGCAGCGGCGCGACGTGCGGCAGACCGAGGGGAGAGTGCTCAAAGCCCCTTCGGCGAGCGCCCGGTGGTCCTGAAGCCGCGGTTCCCGAACCGCTGCGGTGCCACACCCGAACCGCAACACCGCTCCGTGCGTCGCCATGACTGCCGCGCGGGGCGCCGAGTCGAAGAGGAGAAGCAATGGTTTCCGGCAAGATGAAGGCGGTGCGCCTTCTGACCTCGGCACTGGCCGCAGCAGGCGTGTTCACCCTGGTAGGGCCGTCCGGCAATGCCTTCGCCGGCAACGTCAGCTGCGAGAGCGGAAATGACTTTCTGAAGATCTGGTCGCACGGTAGCCGCTTCGGCGACGTGAACTGCTTTGCCAACGCCGGCGTCTACAAGGTCGACGGATGGGTCGACCGGGTCTTCACCGGCAACAACGACATCAACATGTACGACTACAACGGCGCCACGGTGAGGGTGAACCGGTGGTACGACATCTCGTATCCGAACAGGCCGCTGCACATCTGGAAGGTTGAGATTCTGTAGCACGCACGTCGCTTGAGGGTACGACGCAACGACACCGGGTCGTGATCGCCAAGGGCAACCGGACGAAGCTCCGCAAGCAGCTCAAGTCCCTTGGGGCGTCCGCCGGTAGGTGGTGGCAGCAGGGCAGGCACGGCTCGCCCGATCATGGCGTTCTCTGCGCTTCATGATCACCGGGGGGTCCGTGCCTGCCTCCCCTCATGCATTCTCGACCCGATCCTCGACCGAATCCTCTCGCCGCTGCCCGTGCGCGAGGACCGGAATCCGCCGGGCCGCCACGACCCACGGATCAGCGGCGGCGTCGACTTCGACCGTTTGGTGCAGGTCCTGGTCCTCGGCTGCGGAGACGGCGGTGGTCGCCGGCGCTCGCTCGTTCGCGGCTTTCGGCGAGTGGTCCGCGAATGCCCCGCAGCAGGCTCCGGCCCGGCCGGGCGCTCGTGTGGCAGGCTCGTTGGGGACACTCGTCACGCCGAGTGCCAGCACGATCCGACGGGTCGTCAACCTGGTCCGCACCGGCGGCCCGGCCAATCCGACCGGCGCTGGTCCTGGCGATGCGGACCAGGTGGCCGTCGATGCCAAGGCCGCCCGTGGCCCACGCAACGGACAGGCGACCGCCGCCCACCCTCCGGCGACGGTCGGACCGCCACCCAGCTGCGGGTCGAACATCTCCATGATCTCTCTGTCAGACTTCGCCAGAGAACCTCTTCGACCGGTTCGCTGATGCTTCGCCACCAAGCCGACCGAAGGGGTCTGCTTCGTCCACCGAAGCGATCAGGAGCACCACAGGCCGGACGGCCATCCACCGCGAATTCCGGGGGCCGTCAGCCGAGACTCGACGGGCCGCACACCTCGACCCCGCCACGGCCGCCGTCAGTTCTTCACGGCGCCGAGAAGTCGCCATGTTCCTGCGTAACTGGCAAGGAAGCCAGAGTGTTTGACCGGTTCGACCACACGGACGCGTCTCCGGGATGATCGCGTGGGGCGGGGATTCTTCCTACCTCACAGCATCATGGCAAGCCGGAACGACACCTGGTTCGTGCTCACTTGCCGTCGCCCGCTCGCTGGCGCTCAATCAGGTCGGCCACGGCAGCCGGGCGAACCAGGTAGGGCGAGTGGCCGGTGTTCCACGTTTCCGTGCGAGAGCAACGCCCGGCGAAGCGGTCCGGAAGCGGCGTCGCGATGGTCCGGTCCTGGCGCCCGCGAAGGTAGATCGACGGGGTGTCCCGCCAACTCACACGGGCAGGTTTGGTGTTGAAGATCGACGGAGGTTCCGGACGCAGCAACTCCACCGCACGCGCGGCCACCGGCTCGTCGACGTCGCCGTAGAGCTTCGCCCGGGCATCACCCGGGTCCAGGGCAAGCCGCCCATCCCCGTCCGGCAGCGCGAGCAGCCCCTCGCCGGGATCGCCAGGGGCCTCCGCGAGCAGTTTGGCCGGGGATTCACCGACGTCGAGAATCCAGCTATTGAGGAAGACCAGAGCGGCAGCACCACGTACCGTCCCGGCGACGACGCCCCCGAAGGAATGCCCCACCACTGCCGGCGGCTCCAACGAGCCCGAGAGGATGGCCTCGACCTTCGCGGTGCTTTCGGCGAGCGACAGCTCGTAGAGGTCCGGCACCTCCACGGACAGATCCCGGGCGCGCAGCAGATCGGCAAGTTCGACATAGTGAGCGGGCTGGTGCCCAGGGCTTCGGCGTAGTCACGTGACGTCCGTTTTGTGATCATGCGAGGCCAAGGAGGGCGAGGGGCCGGGTGGCGTCGCGGGCGTTGCGTCGGAGCGCGGCGGCGATGTTGGTGACGCCGGCGAGTTTCAGGGTGCCGATGGCCAGGTTGCGCCAGGTCGCCATCGCGCGCGGTGCGTTGCCGGTCCGCAGTTGGGAGGCGTCCTCGGCGAAGGTGGTGTCCCGGACGTGGTGCAGGGTCTCGATGCGCCAGTGGTCGCGGATCAGCTTTGCGAGCTGGACCGCGGTGGCCTCCTCGGCGGCCAGGCTGGTGACGGCGTAGACGGTCTTGACGGTGGTCTTGCCGGTCTTGCGGTCAGTGCGGCGGCGCTTGATCTGGATGGCCTGCTGGGCGCTGGGGAACAGCAGATTGTTCACGGTGGCGACCTTGATCCGGCGGATCTCGGAGCGTCCGTGGCCGGTGCTCCTGGTGCGACCCAGGAGCGGGATATGCTTCCAGGGAAGGGACTTGAGCTGCTTGCGGAGGTTCTTCTGGTTGCCCTTGACGATCACGATGTAGTGAGCCTTGCGGTCCAGGAGGTACTCGGCGTGTTCGCGCTGGGTGTGCATCGCGTCGCTCGTGACGACCACCCCGGCGAGGTCGGCGACGGTGTCCAGCAGCGGCTGGAAGCAGGTGATTTCGTTCGTCTTCTCGCCGACGTCGAGCTGGGCCAGGACCAGGCCGGTGGTGTGCTCCAGCGCGGCGAGTAGGTGGATCTTGCGACCGGTGGCCCTGGCGGCTCCACGCAGGCTCTTGCCGTCGACCGCCAGCCCGCGCAGGTCGGCACTCGTGGCTGTCGTCGGCCGACGGTCCGCGAGCCAGCGACCGACGGCCCGGTCCAACGCGTCGCCGTCGATGCGGGCCAGCAGCCGGCGGACCGTGGTCTCGGCGGGCAGGAGGCGCTGGGGCAGCAGCGGGTCGGGACGGATGCCGAGCTGTTCCAGCACGTGCGTCGGTGCATCGCCGATCCACTCGCCGACCGCCAGCAGTGAGGTGGCCCCGGCCAGAACCGCGCACGCGGTCAGCGCGAGGACGACGGCCAGGGTGTGGAGCACTCCGCGCGGGTCACGCGGGTCCGGTACCTCCGCCAGTCGCTCCAGCAGCCCCGGGACCTCTTCCGGCGTGGCCCGGGGGTGCTCGCGGAGCTGGTCAAGAGCAGGCGGGATCAGGGATGATGCGTCGGCAGGCACGGTCTTCCAGTCGGATCACGGGCGTCGAGAACTCCATGATCTTGGAAGCTCGTGCCTGTTGCGCTCCCTGACCCCCTCAAGCTGACAGGCCGTCACGACCCGGACGCCGCGCGACTACGCCGAAGCCCTGTCCTATGACCCAACCAGCCCATCAGATCGAGAAGTTATTAATCGTCAGTTCACTGGGCCCGTGCTGCGCCCAACTCGCATGCCATGACAGCAGATTGGGCGCTCATGACAGCCATGATCCACAACATCGCCGGGGCAGGAATAGAGGGGGGGTGAGACTCGCATGAGAATTAACTGGATCGCACTGTCGGCTCGTCTAGGATCTAAAGCCACTGCATGATACATCGCACACGAAAGGAAAATAGTATGGCCATTTCCGATGTGGAGCAGCTGGCTCGCGACCTGGCCTCGACCGGGGCGGTGAACCTCGACACGAAGATCGGCGACATCCTCAAGATCAACGGTGTCGGCGCCATCGACAACGGCGCGAAGGTTGCGAGCGGCGCCGTGGCCTGGGACGGCTACGTGGTCGTCTACAAGGGCCTGCCCGCCGGGCTTAACGAACTGCAGAACGTCAGCCAGCCCGGCGCGCTCAACGCCTGACGGACCGGTGTCCCCGGCCGCGCCATCCACTCCGGAAACCCGACGGGCGACCGGGCCGGGTGGCGCGGCCCCCGCCGGGTCGGAGGAGCGTTCCGCAGCTCCGTCCCGTCCGCCCCTCTGCCCGTCCGCCGCATTTTCGAAAGGCCGAGTGATTATCGATGCGCTTCGCCGTCGCCGACTCGCCCGCCATGACCGTGGAGGCATTGCTGGAGCTATTGGACGACGTCCAACCGAGGCATTTCGTGGACTATGGCTGCGGGTACGGTGAAGTCCTCCTCAGCGTGGCGCGGCGATTTCCCGGTCTTCCATGTGTCGGTATCGAACTCGACCCCGTTGTCGCGGCGGAATCGGCCCGCCGGATCGACGGGGAGCGGCTCGGCAACGCGTCCGTGCGCCTGGGCGACGTCTTCGAGCATCTCGATGCCGCCGAGGATCTCGCGTACCTCTACCTCGGCGGTGCCCTGAACCAGCGGCTGGGGAACGGCCTGATGGAGAAGGGATCGTGCCGCCGGGTGGTGACCGCCCGGTACCCGGTCATCGGCACGGTGGCCTCGGCCAGGATTCCTTCCGGTGCCTCGCCGCTCTACGTCTACGACCGAGCTTCCGGGCACGGCCTGGTCGAGTGGGACTCGTTCGCGACGTACCTGGAGCTTCCCGTCGGCGCGTCCTACCTGTTGGGCCGGGCCCTGCGGGTCACTGTCGCCTCCGCGCTCGAACTGTCCGTCCGTCTCCCCGGGCGGCGGCAGGTCGCGGTCAGGGGTTTCGAGTTCGGCCTCGTCCCGGCCCGTCCGGGCGTGCCCGTGATCTGCGACGTCCTGCTCGAGTGCGACGAGGATGGCGGGCCCGGACCCGCCATCCTCGAACTGGTGGTCACCGCCTCCGGCGGGCCCCTGTCACCGACCCACACCGTGGTCGTGGTCCCCACCCGTCGAAGCTCGCCGCTGGAGCGTCCAATCGCGGACGCGGCCGAGCTGTCGCGGGTGCTGGCCGACTGCGCCGGACAGAGTTGAGACCCCGATGATCAGCACAGACGTGAGCACCTTCGCGACCACCTCCGCGACCGGCCCCGCGCAAACCTGCACGGACCGGCTCCGCGAACGCATCAGGACCTGCCTCGACTGGGGCACCCGGGCCCTCACCATCGGCCACGGCGCGGCACCGCTGTGGGAGACCGACGAGGCGGAAGTCATCCAGCCCTTCGAGAAGATGCTGATCGAAGCCGCGCTGTTCGCCTTGATCGCCCACCGGGCCGTCGGTGACGACCCGGCCCTGTCCAGACTGCTCGACGCAATCACCGACTGCACCGATTCACTCGACCACATCTACGAACTCGTGCGCTGGCAGCCGTACTTGTGGTCGTCTGCTGGCGCGATCTGGGTCATCCTCGACCGGTTCGGCCGGGGGGACGCGGCGAAGCGGGCCCGCCTGCGCACGCTGTGGTGCGAGGAGCAGATCCCGCACCCTCGCGAGCGTGTTCCCTACCGGCTACTCGACCAGGCATGGGTGCGCACGATCGCCGAGGGAAAGCGCGATCCGCGACTCTCCTCCGCGGGGCTGCGGTCGTGCACGTCCTTCGAGAACGTCCGGGGCGCGCTGTTCATGGCTACCGGCGACCTCTACGCGCTGACCCACACCGCCATGTACGTCACCGACTTCGGCCGCGCCGGCCGGGTGTCCGCCGACCAGGAGTGGATCGACGCCCTCTGCGCCTGCAGGCTGCTGCTGAACGATCTCGACCTCGCCGGGGAACTCGCGCTGACCGACGCGCTGACCAGCGACCGGCCCCGGGAGGGGACCCTGACCGCACTGGCCGCCCTGAGCTCGATCTTCGACCGGCTGGGCTTCGTCCCCTCTCCGACGTTCCGAGACGCGGAGCACCGCAGGGCCCCCGATCCGACTAACTACCTTCTCTTCCACAGCTACCACAGCACCTTCGTCTACGGACTTCTCTGCTCGGTGCTGGCCGTCACCGGCGGCGACCGCGGCGACGTCGCCCGGATCATGTCGAAGCCCAAGGAACTACGCTTCCCCGAGGAATGGTGCGGGCGGCGTGCTGGCGAGACGCACCTGAGCAGCCAGGTCGCGCACACCTTCAACGCCTGGGCGGGCATCACCGCCGCCCGGGGGGTCGACCTGGATCACGACGCCCTGCTGCGCGTCGTGATCGACAGCTACCTGATCACCGCGGCATCGGAGGAGCGCACCGAGGATCTGCTGTCCCTGCTCGGCATGCGCGCCGTCGCCGGACCGAGTGTGGTGGACCATGAGACGCGGCGTCTGCTCGTGCGGCGGGCTCGCCTCGGTGGCGACGACTCGCTCGCCGCGCTCCTGACCCCGCAGGAGGTGCCGTGGACGTCCGCCCGCTGACACCGGTCCTGGGCGCGGAGATCCACGGCGCCACCGTCCCCGAGCTGATCGGCCGGGACGGCCGCGAGGTGCTCCGCACACTGCTGCTGACCCACGGCGTCCTGGTCCTCCGGGGCCAGGACACCCTCGATCGGGCCCGTCACGAGGCGCTGGGGCGGCAGTTCGGCGCGCTGGAGATCTTCCCCGGCCACGATCCGGACCGGCCCTGCATCGCCCGGATCGAGCACGGCGCCGACGCCCCGCCGACCGAGAACATCTGGCACAGCGACATGAGCTTCCGCCCCGAACCGCCGATGGGGGCTGTCCTCCGCGCTGTGACCGTCCCGGCGAGCGGTGGCGACACGCTCTTCGCCGACATGCGCGAGGTCTGGCGCCGGCTCCCGCCGGACCTTCGCGACGTGCTCCGGCCCGTGCGCGCCGAGCACTCCATCGCCAAATTCGCCCCCGCCGCGCTCCGAGACGCGCTGCTCGCCGCGGCGCCGCCGCTCGCGCACCCGGTCCTGCGTGTCCATCCCGAGACCGGCGAGGAGATCCTGTACGTCAACCAGGCGTACACAACGCGCGTGCTCGGCCTGTCGCCGGCCCGGAGCGCCGAACTACTCGACTTCCTCCTGCGCGGGGTCACGGTGCCCGAGGTGCAGTGCCGGATCCGGTGGCAGCCCGGCACCGTTGTGCTCTGGGACAACAGGTCTCTCCAGCACTACGCTGTCGGCGACTACCTGCCCGCCCGGAGGGTGATGGAGCGGGTGAGCATCGCCGGCGACGCACCGCTCGGCGCATCCGGGACCCCGCTTCCCGCCGGAAGCCTCCAGCCGGTCTGACCCCACCCGTGGAACATCCGGCCCGCACTGGGGCGGGCCGGACGTCTGGCTGACGGCAACTCACCCACGTTCGGGGATTGGTACGGTGGGCGTCGCGCCGCCCCGGCCGGTGTCCGTCGGGACCGGTCCGCCCGGCAGTGGTCGTCCGGTGCCGTCTGCGGCCTTCAGCAGGAGTTCCGCCAGCCGGTCCGGCACGACGACCATGCAGTCGTGGCCCCTCTTGGAAGCGGTGCCTGCCACGTTTCCGGGGGCCTCGTCGAGCTGGCAGACCATCACGAATCGGGCACCTTGCGACTACGCCGAAACCCTGGGCTGGTGCCAAGCTCCGTGAAGGATGATCACGTCAGTCATTTGTGCACATTACCACCTATTACCCGGCCGACGTCATGTACTGAACACTCGTCACACGGCGACGCCGCCGGCTTGTTGAGCCTCCTCCGGTAGATGGGGCGCACACGCGGGCGAGAGGACGGAGTCCTGACGTTCGAGGCGACGCTCCCAGCGGACGGCGAGACGCTTGAACTGGTGGAGCAGGGCGAGGGGCCAGGTGGTCCCGGCGAGCAACACGAGCAACACGCTTGGCAGGCACAGCCGGCCCGGTCCACCCGCCGATGCCCCGGAGGCCGCTCCGGCCACGGCGGTAACACCGGCTCGTTCAGCGCCCACGAGTCGTCATCGATCGCCCACGGTGCACTCACGCCACACCAGCGGGCCAATCCCAGTCGCTGCGGCACCCGACGCACTGTCAGTCCGGATTCTCCCCGGGATTGGCGACGAGCCTTCTCGGCGGGTCCAGAGGGAGATCGATCTCCTTGGCGCTGAAGCCTCGCAACGCCTGATCGTCGGTTTCGAACAACGCCGAGTACACCCGTGTCTGCTTTGCCAGTCCGGTCCCGGTCAGCGAGATCAGGCCGACCCGTCGATCATGCTGCTGCCGGGCGGCCGTGCGCGGGACGAGGCCGCCGCGATCCTTCCGAGCGAGCAGCCGGGCCATGGACGGCCGCTCGATCCGGGCCTCCGAGATTGGACATCATTCCATTTCCGTCAATGAATCCATGCCGAGTTCGCCATTGCGGCGGCGCTGCGGCCCTTTGCAGGATGGGTATGCATAGAAAGCAAGACCGACGGGGCCTTCGTGACCGTCATTACCGCGTCCGCCGGGAACCTCGGCCGTCACCTATTCACCCCACTTCCCAGAATCATTGAGTCCGCCGCCGCGGTCAATGAGATGCTGCGCGTGATCGTACACAACCCGCTCGCACCCAGAACCACTTCCTCGGGCACCAAGCTCCTCAGCATCAAGCCGTCCAGCAAACAGGGCAGGCTCCAGCGGAAGACGACTCCCGGGCTGGCATACCGTCATTTTGGCGCTGCCGCACCGAACATGCTCTGGTCCGGTGACGTGACCGAGATCGAAACCGGTGGAGGAAGGCTACACCTGGCCACGGTCATCGACCTCTTCTCGCGATGCCTGCTCGCCTACGGGACGGCGCCACAACGCCGTCCTGGCCAGTGTCTCGCTCACGATGGCCGGCCAAGGTCGCATGACGAAGAATTCCACAGTTTCGGGGACCAACGCGACATTCCAGATCCTGTTACGAGATCCGAGGAGAGCAAGGATTCATGACCGCGACCGACAAGCTCGAAAAGGCAGCGGAGTTCGCTGTTCACATCACCGCCTCGACGACCCCGGAGGATGGATTTGACATCTTTCGGTGCGGCGGGGAGGAGCAGACGGCTACGGCACCTCCGGCTCCCGTCTTCGTTCCGGGCCACAACGGGGAATATGAAATCAGCACTTGCGCCGTCACGGTGCTCAGCGCGGTCATCGCCGATGTGCTCAGCACGTCACTCCTGGGGACTTTACGCGGTGTGCCCTTTTGCGAGGAGAGCCGGGTGATGGTGCATGTGGTGCGGCGCACCGCCTTGTCTGACCGGCGCAGCGTCGGCCAGACGAAGGTCTCGGCGAGGAGGTTGCCGGTGCACCGCAGCGGCGCGCCCACCCACGAGGCAGCGCGCGACCCCGCAGCAAGCGTGCTCATCCTGCCGGCCTCGTCGGTCGATCCGCTCAGGGGCGATCGGCTCAGGGGCGATCGGCTGATCACCGGATCGGCCGACGCCCTGGAGCGGTGGATGCTCCTCGCCCATGTCCGGACGATCGACGAGACGCTCACCGATCCGGCCGGGTCGCATGCCGGTCGCAACACGCTGACCGACCCGGGCGGCGGAGTGGTGGCCGGGCAGCCCGACGACTCCGAGCCGCGGTTGGCATCCGTCCTGGTGCGCGCGGTGAAGAACGTCATCGATCGCCGGTTGACCGACCCCGACCTCTCCCCGGCGACACTGGCCCGTACTCTCAACATCTCCGTACGCACCCTGCACCGGGCATTCGCGACCGCCGCTGCGGACCATTCGGCCGTCAAGGTCGGGACCGTCGCTGGTAGGGCCGAGACGGTCGCCGGATACATCCGCGGCCGGCGGCTCGAACAGGCACGGTTCGCCCTGAGTGCCCGGGCCGGGCGGCCCAGCGTCGCAGAGGTCGCAGCCCGCTGGCAGTTCGCCGACAGTAGCCACTTCATCCGAACCTTCAAGAGCCGGTACGGTCAGACTCCGGCCGCATATGCTCGCGACTGTGACCACGCTGAGCCTCCCGGGGAGTGACCGAGCCTTCTCAGAGCGGCCACCGATCGGGTGGCGGCCGGGCAGTTGTGGACCGGGGAAGAACGGACTGGGATCCCCGGCAGTTGAGGAAGGCATCTGACGTCTCAAGTCCTCTGCCGGAGAGCCCTGGTGGTCACCTGTCCTGCCGCACTGGACTCGCCGCACGCGCTCGTCGAGTGGGTCACCATGCTCATCGTCACCCGGGAGGGTAACCGCCGGGGCAAGCTCCGCTCCTCCCGACGGGCGCTGGTCGCACTGGTGCACCTGCGCAAGCACGACACCCTCGCCCAGATCGCCGCCGGCTTCCGGCTCGGCGCCGGGACCGCCCACGCATGCGTCCACCAGGTCACTGACCTCCACGCACCGCCGCCACGACGTAACCCTTCAGGTCATCAGATCCCCGGGGCACACTCGTGTGGCAGGCGAATGTGCGCCGCCGGGGGCTGGGTTGGTCAGGGTCCGGGTATGACGCGGCCCCGGCAATCCCGGAAGGCGTACCGGCTCGTGGCAGCGTCGTGCGAGGTGAGGTAGGCGCCCTCGCCCGTCTTCGCGCGACACCTTCCCGGTCCTGAAGCCGCTGCGGTAGGCCCACCGGCGCACTGCGGGCATGATCTTGACCAGGAACGACAGCGAACCGCAACCGGAGTGGTTCAGCCACCTCACTCGACGGCGAGGAGAGTAGCCATGCGGACCGGCATCGTCACGGCAGCAGGGCCGGGTGTGGAACACCTGGCCGCCCGCGCGGAGGAACTCGGCTTCGACAGTTTCTGGGTGTACGACACGCCGATGGTCCACGGCGATCCGTTCGTGAGTCTCGCACTTTGCGCGAAGTCCACCCACCGGATCAGGCTCGGCATCGGTGTCGCCTCACCGGCACTGCGTTCCGCTCCCGCGGCGGCGGCGGCCGTCGGCAGCCTCAACGCCCTCGCCCCCGGCCGCATCATCTGCGGGGTCGGCACCGGTAACACGGCGCGCCGTACGCTCGGCATGCGGCCTACCACGATGGCGGAGCTGGAGTCGTTCACGGCCGCCCTACAGGATCTCACCGCGGGCCGCGAGTCGGACTACCGCGAGGGTGCCCGGTCCAGCAGGGTGCGATTCCTGCACGCCGGGCCGTACGTCGACACCGAGGCTCCCGTGGAGTTCGTCGTGGCCGCGTTCGGCCAGACGGCTGCCGCGGTCGCCGGCCGGCTCGGCGCGGGGGTGATCTCCTTCGCGATGCACGGCCCCGTGGCCTGGTCCGCCCTCGGCCGGGCCCGGCGGGCGGCGGCGCGGGACGCGGGCGGCGCCGAGAAGACCCGTTCGTATCTCATGTCCTCCCTCCATGTCCTCGCCGACGGCGAGGACCGCTACGGCGATCCGGTCAAGGACTCGGTGGGGCCCATCGCACTGAGCGCACTGATCCTCGGCGCGGAGAACCCCGTCCTCCGCGCGGCCCTCCCTCCGGAAGAGGCCGCAGCTGTCGACCGTCTGCTCCGGCTGCGCGGCGCCACCCCCACCGATCCCGAGCGTCACCAGGCGCTCTACCGCAACTACCTGGGTCGACTGTCCCCCGAGGACCGCGAGCTCGTCGTGCCTTCCCTGGTGGACAAGTTCGGCCTGGTCGGCACCAGGGAGGAGCTCACCGAGCGGATCAACGTGCTGGAGAACGCGGGGGTCGACGAGCTGGTGATCCAGCCCGTTGTGGACCCTGGGACCGAAATGGCCGAGCTCGCACGGCTATTCGCCTGACGACTGTCGCCGGGACCTCGTGTTCCTTGCTGCCGCGCGTGGTCACCGTGGCCACCGCGCAGGGGTGGCCGAGGTCGGGGCAGACCGCGATCACGACCGGGGCGCGGTCGAGGACCCGTGTGCCACCCGTCGTCACGCTCACCGATGTCGAGCTGCGTGCCCCGGCTGCCGCCCGAACCGGCCCTCACCGACGTCGACGCGCGGCGCCGCATCGATGCCTCCGGCCGCATCCACGACAGCGCCGGCCAGAGCACAGGTCCGGCCCGGCGTTCCGAGGGGCTGACATCCGCCGCGTTCTCGCCCACCGGCGAGGGCATCCGACCACTTCATGCGCACCACCTCACCGCCCCGGAGAGGAACCTCGCCCGACCGGGCCCCGCTCCGGACGGGAGTACGGGCGGGTCCGGAGCGGGGGCGGGGTGGTGACCCCGGGCAGCCGGTCAGTCGATGGACCACCGTTGCAGTTCGGAGCCGGTGTCGGGCTGCTGGGTCGCCTTGGCACCCTTGGTGGCCGAGGCGACGGTGAGCGCGAGGCCGCTGGCGGCAGAGGTGATCGTATACCGGTCGAAGTTGGCCGGGGTGATCTTCCAGCGCTGGGCGGTCTGGCCGTTGCAGGCACGCTGGACGATGGTGGAGCCGGCGGCTCCGGCGGCCTCCGCGCACTTGCCGGAGGCCTTGTTGGCGATGGTGTAGGTGCCGTCGGACTGGGTGGCGATGGTCCAGCTCTGCTTGTCACCCCGGTTGGTCAGCCACACCAACAGGTCGGAGCCGTCGGAGGAGGAGCCGCCGTTCTCCAGGGCGATGCCCCGGGTCTCGATGGTGTGGACGCCCTCCACCGTGCGCACGGTGCCGGGCCAGGGGATGCCCGGGGCGGCGTAGTAGCCGATACCGGCCGCCTTCCAGCGCATCCCCTCCTGGGCCAGGCGCTGACGGAAACCCTCCCAGCTGCGGATGGACTGGGGGCTCCAGCCGACCTCGGCGATGGCGGGCAGCCGGGGGAAGCTCATGTAGTCGGCGTAGTCCTGGGGTTCGGGCCAGCGGATGTTGGAGTTCGGGTCCTTGATGCTGCCCTCGTGGGCGTGGTCGGCCCACAGGGCGGCCTCGACGCCGGCGATCTTCTTGGCCGGGACGATGGAGCCGGTGCCGTCCATCTTGCCGGTGACGGTGGCCGGGTCCCACTCGTAGGAGCGCTGCACCGGCACGTACCCGGACCAGTTCAGACCGTAGGGGGTGGAGGCGTCGTACGCCATGTCCAGGTAGGCGTGGTCGGACGGCGACATGATGAACCTGGCGCCTTGGGCGACACTTTCGCGGAGGTGGCGGATGCCCGGCTTCTCGGTCGCCGTGCCGATGGTCTCCCGGTCGCTGTCCTCGCCCCAGTACTGCAGGAGGCTGCCGGCGGGGACGGGGGACTGGCCGAGCTGGTGCCAGCCCATCACCGTCTTCCTCTCCGCGGTGGTCGCGTCGGTGGCGGCCTTGACGTAGGAGGCGTACTGCTCCGGGGTGGCGTCCGGGGTCTCGTCGCCGCCGAGGTGGATGTAGGGGCCGGGGGTCAGCTCGGCCACGGCCTTGATGACGGTCCGCAGGAAGCGTGTGGTCTCGTCCGTGTGCTTCTGGTCCTTCAGACAGTAGAGGCTGATCCCGACGTCGTCGCCGGAGTAGGGGGGCTGGGCCTTGTCGTCGCAGTTCAGCTCGGGCACCGAGGCGAGGGCGGCCATGGTGTGGCCGGGGCCGTCGATCTCGGGCACCACGGTCATGAACCGGGACGACGCGTAGGCGACGATCTCCTTGTAGTCCTCCTTCGTGTAGTACCAGCCGGTGCCGCCGGTGAAGCCGGTCTGCGTGCTGGCGCCGACCTTGGTCAGGTTCGGCAGCGCGTCGATGGCGATGCGCCAGCCCTGGTCGTCGGTCAGGTGCAGGTGCAGGGTGTTGATCTTGTATGCGGCCGCCTGGTCGATGTAGCGCTTGACCTGGTCCACGGAGAAGAAGCGGCGGGCGACGTCCAGCATCACGCCGCGGTACTCGTACCGCGGCGCGTCGGAGATCTTCGCGGGCGAGACGGTCCACGTGCGGTTCTGCTTGGTGCGGGACTCGACCGCGGCGGGGAGCAGCTGGCGAAGGGTCTGCACGCCCCGGAACAGGCCTTGGGCACCGTACGCCTTGATGACGACGCCGGTCTTGTTGGACGTGATGGTGTATCCCTCGGCGCCCAGTGTCTTGGGGCCGTTGGGATCCAGGACGACGGCCTTGTCGGGCGCCTTGGTCGCCTTCACCACCTGGAGGTCGAAGCCCGTCGCGGGGGCCAGCAGCTTCGACAGGTAGGTACCGACGCCGATCGCCGCCGAGTCCTTGGAGAGGACGGCGATACGCGTCTGGGGAGTGAGGGCGAACCCCGGGCCGCCCAGCGCCTGCTGTGAGACCGGCAACGGCGTGAGGGCATAGGGAAAGGTCGAGGGTGCGGGGGGAACGGCCACGGCCTGGGAAACGGTGGCCGTGAGCGGGAGGGTGAGGGTGACTGCGACGAGGACGGCGAGGCGTCGGCCCCGTCGGTGCGACCGGCTCATGGTGACTCCTTCGGACAGAATTACGCGGAACCGCACACCGGGGGTGCACGGCCAGGGGGGGCGAATCGCGTCGGCAACGACGGTGAGGCGCGTGCACCGGACCGCAGGAATTGGTTCCGGAGCCTTGCACCGGGGCGAACCGCCGTCGTCGCGCTGCGGGACGTACGCGAGAGGGGCAGCGGACGTGCGGCGCTGCACGCGAATGAGCTCATACATTGCTTGAAGGTGCATCAAGTTTGTTATTTTCGAACACCTTTAAGCAAACCGTGTCAGGAGGCCGACGGATCGTCAAGGGCTACCTGGGCACATCTTTGTCCGTTCGTGGGCGGCTTTGTCACGCCCGCACACGGTGCGGGAACGAGTACGCGGTGACCGGTTCGGCGCACGACGGTGCACGGGCGCTCTGGATGTCCCGACGAGCGAGCCCGTGCAGGATCGAGGGGCGTCGGGCCCCTTTGCCGGCGGATCCGCCAGGTGAGTGACGGCGCAAGTCCGTCGGGCTCGGCTTTCAGGTTCCGCCTTCGGATCCGCGACCTCCCCGGCGCCCGACGTTCCCGCCCGTGAGCAGCGCACCCTCGGCGCCGGCGCCACCCACGCCGCCACCGGGCCCACCCCGGAGCGTACGTTCCAGCGCGGCGACATCCGGGGGTGGACTTCGATCTCCTGACCCGGTGTGACGGGGGCCCCTACCCACGACCGGGGTGCCGCCGGGCCTGCCACCGGCGCTTACGGAACAGAGCCGCTCATCGGACAACCCCACCCGGGGCTCCACGCAGAACACGCCACCCTCAGCCGAGCTGCTGTTCGATGGCGCGGAGCTTGCGTTCCAACGCGTCCAGTTTCGGCAGTGACAGGGTGTCGTCATCCGCGGTCAGGTCGACGGTGACGGACTCCTCGGGGCCGTCCTCGACGAGACCACCGCGATGGA
>NZ_JAQYWW010000617.1:0-277 GCF_036322525.1 Streptomyces sp. BE20
CCCCATCTCCCCCACCGCGGAAACCCCCCCCCCGCACCCCCTCTTCATTGAACGCGCGCACCCCTTGGTCTACCTTGCAGTCCACACTCTGTCCCCCGCCGACGCTCTAGAGATCTAGACTGCATTTGCAGCAGACGGAGGTGCCGGACGAGGCGGTGCAGATGATCGAGGAGCACCTGGCGGCGGGCCCGGGCGGGGCCGGGCGGTCAGAACGGGACATCACACGTATCTACACCAGTCACATATTGTAAACGAGGTTGACAGGTAGGTCCTGGAA
>NZ_JAQYWW010000618.1:0-370 GCF_036322525.1 Streptomyces sp. BE20
GGGGTGGTGGTGTGGGTGGTTTTTTTTTGTTGGGTGTTTTTGTTTTTTTTTTTGGGGTTGTGGTGTTTTTTTTTTTTGTTGTTTTTGTTTTGTGTTTTTTTTTTTTTTTTTGTGTGGGTTTTGTTTTTTGGGTTTGGGGGGGGGTGTGGGGTGGGGGGGGGGGGGGGGGTGGGGGGGTGGTTTTGTTGGGTGTGGGGTGGGGGGGGGGGCCCGCCCCGGGCCGCCGCCCCCCCCCCCCCCCCCCCCCACCCACCCCCGATCCCCCCCCCCGCCCCCCCCCCCCCCCCACCCCACCACCCCCCCCCACGCCCCGCCCCCCCACCCCCCCCACCCAACTTACACGCAATAGAGTCCTTACGCCATTTCTCAT
>NZ_JAQYWW010000619.1:0-338 GCF_036322525.1 Streptomyces sp. BE20
ACCGTGGGGGCCAAATTGATCGTCTGAGCAATGAGTGGGGAGAAGATCGATCTGGAATCACACGATCAGTGGGACGTCCCAGGGTGCGGGCTGGCGCCCGACCTCCCTCCCGCCCCACACCGCGACATACTCCCCTGCTCGTTACCCCCACACTCAGACGTGCCGCGATAGTCGCACAGACGGCGGCCGCACACCACGTTGCCGCCCATCCCCCCGCCCGAGCCCTCACCGCCGCCCCAGCCCACCCCACCGGCACCACCCCCAACCAGGACAGCTCGGCCGCCACGAACCGCACCCGAGATCGGAAAAGCGGCGTGTAGGGCAAAACTGTGCCAAGC
>NZ_JAQYWW010000620.1:0-258150 GCF_036322525.1 Streptomyces sp. BE20
GCTCGTGGCGATCGCGGTGTCGTCGATCACGAAGCTGGTCTGCAGCGAGGCGTCCTCGGTGCCGGTGAACTTGATCGTCACCGACTGGCCCGCGTAGGCCGAGAGGTCGAAGGTGCGCAGCTGGTAGCCGGAGGCCGCGTCCACGTTGGAGTAGGTCTTCAGCGCGGTGCCGTTGACGGTCACGGCCAGCTTGTCGTAGACGGTCGAGCCGGACTCACCGGTGTCGACGTGCAGGTAGAAGCTCAGCGTGGCCCTGCAGCCGGCCGGGATGGACACCGTCTGGGAGAGGGTGTCGGTGTGGGTGGAGCCGTAGCCGTTCAGCCACGCCTTCCAGGTGCCGCCGTGCGGGGCCTGCGAGGCCGACTTGTCGACGACACCGCTGGAGGCGGTCCACGGCGCGGCGGTGCCGGTCTCGAAGCCCGCGTTGCCGAGCAGCTGCGCCGGGGTGCAGGTGGTGCTGGTGTCGGTGACCGTCCAGGTGAAGGTGGCGGTGCCGGTCTTGTTCGCGGCGTCCTTCGCGGTCACGGTGACGTTGGAGGTGCCGACGGCGGTCGGGGTGCCGGTGATCACGCCGGTGGAGCCGTTGATCGACAGGCCGGCCGGCAGACCGGTGGCGGTGTAGGTGAGCGGGGCGGTGCCGCCGGTGGCCTTGACGGCCAGGTTGACGGCGGTGCCGACCTTGGTGCTCTGGTTGCCGGGGCTGGTGACGGTGACGCCGCCCGGGTTCGGGGGCACGGTGCCCACGTTGACGCCGGCCCAGGCGGTGCCGACGGCGATCCACTCGGGGCTGTTCTCGCCGTACAGGTCCTTGGCGGCCTTGAGGGTCGCGTCACGGGCGGCGGAGTAGTTGGTGGTGGAGGTCATGTACGAGGTCAGCGCCTTGTACCAGACCTGCAGCGCCTTGTCCCGGCCTATGCCGGTGACGGTGACGTTGTTGGCGGTCGGGCTGTTGTAGCTGACGCCGTTGATGACCTTGGCGCCGCTGCCCTCGGCCAGCAGGTAGAAGAAGTGGTTGGCGACACCGGACGAGTAGTGGACGTCCAGGTTGCCGACGCCCGAGTACCAGGAGTCGGCCGAGCGGCCGTCCTTGGAGGGCTTGTCCATGTAGCGCAGCGGCGTGCCGTTGCCGTTGATGTCGATCAGCTCGCCGACCAGGTAGTCCGGGTTGTCGGCGGGCAGGTTGGCGTAGAACTCGACGGCGTTGCCGAAGATGTCGGAGGTGGCCTCGTTGAGGCCGCCGGACTCGCCGGAGTAGTTGAGGTTGGCGGTGGCGGAGGTGACGCCGTGGCTCATCTCGTGGCCGGCGACGTCGAGTTCGGTCAGCGGGTGGGTGTTGTTGTCACCGTCGCCGTAGGTCATGCAGAAGCAGTCGTCGTCCCAGAAGGCGTTGACGTAGCCGCTGTCGTAGTGGACCCGGCTGAAGGCGCCGACGCCGTCGTTGCGGATGCCGCTGCGACCGAAGGTGTTCTTGTAGAAGTCCCACGTCGCGGCGGCGCCGTACTGGGCGTCGACGGCGGCGGACTCCTTGTTGCTGGCCTGCCCGTTGCCCCAGGTGTCGCTCGACTTGGTGAACAGCGTGCCGTTGCCGGTCGTGCCGTTGTTCATGTTGGTCGTGTACTGGCCGCCGCGGGTGCCGTCCTTGAGCTGGTACGTGGACCCGCTCTGGGTGGTGGTCAGCGGCACGTTGCCGACGAAGACGCCCTGGCCGGTGCCGGTCTTGATGGCCTCGTTCTTGCCGAGCACGGCGCCGGTGGTGGCGTCGGTGACGACGCGCAGGCGACTCGGGGTGCCGTCCGACTCCTTGCCGGTGACGACGGTCTCCCAGGCGAGCTTGGCGGCGCCGTCGGCGGCCCAGACGACCAGGCGCGGGGCGGCGTCGAGGGAGGAGCCCGCCTCGGCGGCGAGCGCGGCCTCCTGGGCCTTCGGGGCGGCGAGCTTCGGCGAGGTGTTCACGCCGGAGAGCACGGCGTCGCTGGCCTTGGTCACGCCCTGGGTGGCGCCGGTGGCGTCCTGGTGGACGATCAGGTCGCCGCCGAGCACCGGGAGACCGGCGTAGGTGCGCTCGTAGCGCAGGTGGCGGGCGCCGTTGGCGTCCTGGACGACGTCCTTGGTGACCAGCTTCTCCTCGCCGGTGAGGCCGAGGGTCTGGGCGAGGCCGGCGGTCTGCTGGTTCGCGGAGGCGATCAGCTGGGCCCGGCTCGCCTGCTGCGCGGCGACGATCGCCGGTGCGTCAGGGGTGACCGCCTGCGCGATGACCGGGATACCGGTCACCAGCAGCGCGGTGGAGGCGGCCATGACAACCGCTGCCTTCCGGGCGTGGGCGTAACGGGACATGCGGACTCCTTTTCCGACCGCCGCGGGGTTCGCGGACGGTGGAGAGAACCTGGTCGCGGGGTCGCGACTCAGTGGGGGCCCCCGCCGCCGGGTGCGCGGCGCGGGTGCGGTTGCGGAGCTGACGTACTGGCAGGGGGGATGCGCTGTACCTGACCTGGGACAGCTGCACCGGGGGGTGGGGCCCCCTCGTCTGCAGCCGGAGGAATCGTGGCAGCAAACGAGCCGTGAATGACAGATGCATGCCATGGATTGGCCGATTAGCTACCGACCCGTACATCTGTCGGACCGCCACCCGTGTTACGGCCGTGGGAACTACCGGAGATCGTTTTCATCACCGCCGGAAAGGTTCGATCACCCCCCGCGGGCACTGACCAGCGCATCCGGTCCGGAGCCGGGTCCGGATGCCGGACGACAGCGCCCGACAGGCACGGCACATCACCTTTCCGGCCGTGCCAGGGTCGGTTTTCGGCCAACTCCATTCCCTGAATGGAACCGGGCCCCGCACCGCCGTTCAGCGGTGCGGGGCCCGGTCCCGTCGTCGGGTCGTCAGCCCTGCACGAACACCGCCACCGTCCGGCCCGGCACCGTGAACGTGCCGGTGGCGGAGGCGAATCCGGCCTGCTTCACCACCGGGTCGGAGCCGCCGGCCTGGACCGGGTGGAGCGTCTGGGCCGTGCCCGCCAGGGCGCCGACCGTCTGGCTCTGCGCCGTGGGCGTCGCGTTGAACACCACCGTGACGCCCTTCTCCGCGCCCGCCGACCCGGCCCCGTCCAGGTGCAGGGTGATCACCCCGGGGGTCTCGCCGGGCGTGCCGGAGAGCGGGTACGAGAGCCGCTGCTGGACGGCGGCCAGGGTGGGCAGCGAGAACAGCGGCGAGGAGCGCTTGATCCGCAGGAACTCCTGGTACCGCGCGCTCGTCGCCCGGATGTCCGCGGCGCCCACGACCAGCCGCGGGTCGGCCAGCAGGGCCTTGGCGGCCGGCCACATCTCCCGGTTGTCCGCCGCCGGCGGCAGGCCCCGGCCCCAGCCGTTGCCCCGCTCCGGGTCCCACTGGACGGCGTTGAACCAGTCGCCGGAGTCGTAGGAGTTGGCGTCCAGCGACTTGGAGCGCAACAGGTCGCTGCCGGCCTGGGCGAAGCCGGAGCCCTGGGTGAGCGCGGTCAGCGAGAGCGCCAGCGCCTGCATCCGGGCCCGGTCGGCGGGCGCGGTGGCGGGCGGCAGCTTGTACGCCAGCGCGTCGAACAGGTCGGCGTTGTCGTGCGCGTCCACGTACCCGACCGCCTCGCCCGGCCTGGCCGCGTAGCCGGTCGGGGCGCCGTTGTAGTCGACCTCCCGGCCGGTGACGGCCCGTCCGGAGCTGTCGGTGAAGGCGTAGCCGGCCAGGTTGCCGGTCAGCCCGACCTTCAACTGGTCCATCTGCTTCAGCAGCCGCGCCCTCTGCTGCTCGGGCGTGCCGTTGGCGGGCGAGCCGTTCGGGTCGGTGAACAGGCCCGAGGCGAAGCCCTGCTGCGGGGCGGAGGAGAGCTGGAAGTTGCCGCCGCGGGCCGCGTCGCGGAGCCGGTCGTCGAAGGTGGCGATGCCGGTTCCCGCCATGGCGAGCTGGGTAGCCTGCTCGAAGCGGGCGTTGTCCGCGACGACGCCGAAGTTCCAGCCCTCGCCGTAGAGGAGGACGTTCCTGCCGTCGACACCGTCCGACTCCGGAGTCATCCGGCGCAGCGCGGCCTGCACGTCCAGCATGGTGGACTTCGGGTCGAGGCCCATCAGGTCGAAGCGGAAGCCGTCCACCTTGTACTCGCGGGCCCAGGTGGTCACCGAGTCGACCACCAGGCGGTTCATCATGGCGTGCTCGGGCGCGGTGTCGGCGCAGCAGCTGTCCGTGGTCACCTTCCCGTCGGCGTCCAGCCGTTGGTAGTAGCCGGGGACGACCTTGTCCAGCACCGAGTGCTCGGCCTGGCCGCCGGCCGCGGTGTGGTTGTAGACGACGTCGAGGACCACGCGGAGCCCGGCCGCGTGGATCGCCTGCACCATCCGCCGGAACTGCACGGTGCGCGCGGTCCCCTCGGGGTCGGTGGCGTACGAGCCCTCCGGCACCGTGTAGTGCAGCGGGTCGTAGCCCCAGTTGTAGGCGTCCTCGGCGGCGACGGCGGCCACGCACTCCTGCTGCCTGTCGCTGTCGGCCGCCAGGGCGGCGAGGTCGCAGGCGGGCAGCTTCTGCTCGGCCCGGTTCTCCCGGACGGTGGCGATGTCGAAGGTCGGCAGCAGGTGGACGGTGGTCACCCCGGCCAGGGCCAGCTCGCGCAGGTGCTTCATGCCCGCCGATTCGGACTCGGCGAAGGCCAGGTAGGTGCCGCGCTCGGCGGCCGGGACGGTGGCGTCCGCCACCGAGAAGTCCCGGACGTGCAGCTCCTGGATCTGCTGCCGGGCGAGCGGGACGGCCGCCGGGACGGTGTGGTCCTCCCAGCCCGGGGGCTTGAGCGCCGCGGCGGAGAGGTCCGCGACCAGACTCCGCCGCGAATCGGTGGAGAGCGCGACCGAGTACGGGTCGGTGACGGTGTTGACCACCATCTGCCGGGCGCCCGGCGCCCAGGCCCTGACCTGGTAGAGGTAGTACCTGCCGTCCAACTCGGCCTTGTCGCGGACGATCTCCCAGACGCCGGTCTCGTCGTCCAGCTTCAGCGGGAGCGTCTTCGGAGTGCCACCGGCCGGGGAGTCGAAGACCTGGACGGACACCTCCTGTGCGGTCGGCGCCCAGAGGGACAGCGCGACCTTGCCGCGGTAGTAGGCCGGGCCGAGGTCGACCTTGCCGGTGCGCCGGGCGTACAGGTCGTCGAGGACGCCGGGGATCTGCACGCCGGTGGCGGCCAGCACGGCGCCGCTGGGCAGGTGTTCGGTGAAGAGCAGCTGGCCGCGCAGGGCGGCGGCCACCCGGGTGGCGTCGCGCGGGTCGACCGTGAACGCCCGGTAGCCGGCGAGGTGCGGGAACGCGGTCCGCTGCGCGGCGGTGAGCCCGCCCGAAACCGGTTCCAACCGGATCCACTGCCCCGCCGCGGTCAGCGCGCCCTTCTCGGTGCGGATGCCGCCGGCGGGGTCGTAGACCAGCTGGGCGCTGGTGCCGGCGGCGAGGGCGGCGTCGGTGGCGCCGTAGCCCGCCGGGACCACGACCGTCCTCGCGTCGATCCACTGGGCCTTGGCCGAGCCGAGGTCCAGCTGCGAGGAGGCGGCGGCGGTCTGCGGCAGCAGGTAGCCCTCGCGGCCTCCGAGGATCCAGACCTCGCGGCCGGTGCCTGCGAGGTCGAGGGACTGGTCGTTCGGCAGGTCCTTGTCGTTGCCCCGGTGGAGGATGTAGCTCAGGCTGGTCGCGCCGGGGGCGAGCGGCACCTCGAAGACGACTCCGAAGGAGTCGCGGCGCACCGGCATCAGCGGGTTGCCCCAGTCGGTGGGCGTGGCGGCGCCCGTCCAGTCGTGCAGGCCCCAGCCGTCGTAGTCGCCGTCGGCCCGGCTGTAGTGGATCACCGCCGTGCCGGCCGGCGGGGTGCTCACCGGCCCGGGGTCGGCGGTCCGGACGGTCGGGTCGCCCTCCTTGAGCCAGATCTCGCCGGTCGCGCCGACGTCGATCCGGCGGTCGGCGTCGACGTCCTTGACGCCGTCCTTCTCCACGACGAAGCCGACGTCCGAGGCGCCCGGCTTGAGCTTCACGTACGCGAAGGCGCCGTAGGCGTCCCGGCCCGTGAAGCCGTGCCCGGCCGGCCACGGGGTGGCCTCGCCGTCGGCGAGGTCGCCCCAGGCGTAGAGGTTCCAGCCGTCGTAGTCGCCGTTCTTGCGCTGGTAGTGGACGACGGCGTACGGGCGGGCGGTGGCGCTGGGCACCGGCCGGGGGTCTGGGGTGCCGGTGGTGAAGCCGCCGGTGGCGGAGCGCAGCCGGCCGGCCGCGTCCTGGACGACGGCCTTGTACCGGACCGGCGTGCCGGGGGCGACGCCGGCGAGGTCCTGGGTCACGGCGTGGCGGCCCGTGTCGGAGGTGCCGAGCACCTGCCAGGGCCGGTCGCCGACCTGTGCGGCGAAGGTGACCCGGTCGAACCCGCCACCGGGGACGTCCGCTCCGACGGTGACGGTGCCGGTGGAGCCGGCGGCGGGCGCGCGCAGGGTGATCGAGGGCGCGGCGGCGGCCGGGGCGATCCGTCCGGCGGCCTTGAGGACGACGGAGGAGAGCGGCGGCACGGTGACGGTGAGCCTGCGGTCGGCGCCGCTGGTGAGCCGCTCGCCCGCTTCCGGGTAGATCCGGTCGAAGCCCTGGCCGGCCGAGAAGGTGTCCAGGGTGACGGTCTTCGGTCCGGCGGCGTTGTTGACGGCCACCAGGTACTCGACCTGCTGCCCGGCGTCGATCCGGGAGAAGGCGTAGACGCCCGGTCCGTCGGCGGCGTACCGCTCGACCTGGGCGCCGTCGGCGAGGGCCGGGTGGTCGCGGCGCAGCTTCGCCAGGCCGGCGATGCCCCGGTACAGCTCACCGTCCTGCCCGTACCGGTCGGCGGGGCCGGTGGCGCCGCCGAGCACGCGGTCGGTGTTGTAGGAGGCGGTCTGCGAGGTGAAGACGTCCTGCCGGGCGTCCTTGTCCCCGCCGGCGCCGGTGAAGCCCTGCTCGTCGCCGTAGTAGACGACGGGCTGGCCGCGGGTGAGGAACATCAGCTCGTTGCCGAGCCGGTCCCTGCGCAGCAGGGTGGCCTCGTCGGCGCCGGGGTCGTCGGCGAGCAGGAAGGAGCCGAACCGTCCCATGTCGTGGTTGCCGAGGAAGGTCGGCAGCTCGTAGGCGTCGGTGTCGGCGGTGGTGTAGCGGTAGTCCTGGCCGTAGACGTCGGCGAGGGTGCGGGCCGAGCCGCCCTGGGAGACGTAGCTGCGGGCGGCGTTCTGGAACGGGAAGTCGAGGGTGGCCTGGAGCCGGCCCCTGGTGACGTACGGCGCGGTGACCGCGGGGTCGCCGGAGTAGACCTCGCCGAACATGAAGAACTTGCGGTTGCCCTGCTTGGCGGCGAACTCCTTGAGCGAGGGTGCCCACTGCTGCCAGAACGCCATGTTGACGTGCTTGACGGTGTCGATCCGGAAGCCGTCCACACCGGCTTCCCTGACCCACTGCTGGTAGACCTTCTCGAAGCCCTTGACCACCTTGGGGTTCTGGGTGTCCAGGTCGTCGAGGCCGGAGAAGTCGCCCTCGGTCGCGGACTCGCCGGCGAAGGTCGAGTCGCCCCGGTTGTGGTAGAGCGCGGGGTCGTTGAGCCAGGCCGGGGTCTTGGCGGTGGCGTCGGCCGGCCGGCGGAAGACCGGGCTGTAGGGGAACGAGTCCTTGCCCAGTTTCGGCCAGGCGGCGTTCGCGTCGGCGACCGCGGTCTCGTCGACCGGCCGGCCGTCGGCGTCCAGGACCGGGAACGCCCCGGTGGTGCGGTAGCCGTACTGCTGCTGCCGGTAGTCGATGACGTCGGCGGTGTGGTTCGTGATGACGTCGAAGAAGACCTTCATGCCGCGCCGGTGGGCCTCGGCTATCAGCTCCTTGAGCTGCTCGTTGGTGCCGAAGTGCGGGTCGACCTGGGTGAAGTCGGTGATCCAGTAGCCGTGGTACCCGGCGCTCGCGCTGTCGCCCGTGCCCTGGACCGGCTTGTTCCGGAAGAGCGGCGCCATCCAGATCGCGGTGGTGCCGAGATTCTGGACGTAGTCGAGCCGCTGGAGCAGGCCGGCCAGGTCGCCGCCGTGGTAGAAGCCCTTGTCGGCCGGGTCGAGGCCGTGGTCCAGCCGGGTGCCGATGATGCCCCCGGTGTCGTTGCCGCGGTCGCCGTTGGCGAACCGGTCCGGCAGGACGAAGTAGAACTGCTCGCGGGTCAGGTCGTGGCGCCCGGCGGTGGCGGCGAGCGCGGCGTCCGAGGGCGGTCCGGGCGGGCCTGCGGCGAGTGCGGCCGGGCCGGCGGTACCGAGGGTGGCGGCGGTCAGCGAGGCGGCGAGCAGCACCGCCGTCCGGCCGGGTCTGCGGGTGGTGCGCCGCCGGCGGCGGGGCGGGACATCGGCCACGGAGGGCTCCCTTGCGGGGGAAGGGGTGAGCGAGTTGCCAGGACGCTAGCGGCCTGCAATATGTTTCAGCAAGATGCAGAAAGGGTTTCGGGCGGGGAAAATACGCCTGCCGCAGCGGCGCCCGACCCCCGATTGCGCCACCCGCGCCGCCCGGCGTGACAATGGGACGTATGCCCGTCCCGCCGGTTCGCACCAGATTCGCCCGTACACCCTGCCCCGGCGGGAGACACCCCCTAGCCCTGAAGGGGGACAGCCGGTGAAGAATCCACTTCCGGAGGATGAGCAGACGGCTACGGGACGTCTGGCAGACTTCTCGTCCATGGGGGAACCGACCGAGATCCAGCAGAACGGCGGCCGCATGCCCGACGGAGCCACCCGCGCGGCCCAGACCCGTACGGCTGCGCTGCGCAGCCGCGTCCGCGAGCAGCGCCGCTCCCCGGCCCGGCCACGGATCTGGTTCGAGCTGGCGCTGATCGGCCTCAGTTACTGGATCTACTCCCTCGTGCGCAACGCCGTCCCCGAGCAGGAGTCGATCGCCCAGAAGCACGCGGGCTGGATCTGGGACTTCGAGCGCGCCCTCGGCGTCGCCGTCGAGCGCTCGGTGAACCACGCGGTGGACGGCGTCGGCTGGCTCATCACGGGGATGAACTACTACTACGCGACGCTGCACTTCGTCGTGACCATCGGCGTGCTGGTGTGGCTCTACCGCCGGCAGCCGGGCCGCTACGGCGCGGCGCGCACGGTGCTGTTCATCACCACCGGCATCGCGCTGGTCGGCTTCTACTTCTTCCCGCTGGCGCCGCCCCGGCTGATGACCGACGGCGGCTTCATCGACACCGTGAAGACGCACGGCACCTGGGGCTCGATGGCCTCCGGACCGGCCACCCACGTCTCCAACCAGTACGCGGCGATGCCCTCGATGCACATCGGCTGGTCGCTCTGGTGCGGGCTGACCATCTTCTTCCTCGCCCGCGCGACCTGGGTCCGGGTGCTCGGCCTGCTCTACCCGGTGGCCACCCTGGTGGTGATCGTCGCCACCGCCAACCACTTCTGGATGGACGCGGTGGGCGGCATCGTCTGCCTCGCGGTCGGCTTCGCCGCCGCCCGGCTGATCTACCACGCCTGGCCCTACCGGCTGCCCAGGGTGCCCGCCCGGGAGACGTCCGAGGAGAAACCGGTCACGGTCCCCGAGCAGTGGAGCGAGTCCTCGGTGACCGCCGGACGGCGCTGACCCCCCGACCTTCCGACGGGCCCCGCGATCTTTCGCGGGGCCCTTCGCCGTCCGTCCGGGGCACCGGTGCGGAGCGGCGGCGGGGGCGACCCCCGAGGGTCGCCCGGGGTGCCGGATCGGCCCGGGTCTCACCCGTAGAACAGCCGCTCCACCACCGCCCGGGCCCGCCGCGTGGTCCGCCGGTAGTCGTCCACCAGCTCCCCGCTGTGCCCGGCGCCGTACCCCAGGTAGCGGGCCACCCCTGCGAGTTCCCGGGCGTCCGCGGGGAACGAGTCCCCCGGCCGGCCGCGGACCAGCATCACCGCCGACCGCACCCGGGAGGCCAGCACCCAGGCCGCGTCCAGCACCTCCGCGTCCGCCTCCTCGACCAGCCCCGCCTCCACCGCCGCCGCCAGCGCCGCCCTGGTCCGGGTGGTGCGCAGTGCCGGAAGCCCGTGCCCGTGCCGGAGCTGGAGCAGCTGGACGGTCCACTCCACGTCGGCCAGCCCGCCCCGGCCGATCTTGGTGTGGGTGGTCGGGTCGGCGCCGCGCGGCAGCCGCTCGGCCTCGATCCGGGCCTTGATCCGGCGGATCTCCACCAGGTCCCGCTCCGCCACCCCCGCGCCCGGGTAGCGCATCGGGTCGATCAGCTGCCGGAACCGCTCCCCCAGCGCCTCGTCCCCGGCCACCGGTTCGGCCCGCAGCAGCGCCTGGGTCTCCCAGACGTGCGACCAGCGCCGGTAGTACGCCGTGTACGAGGCGAGGGTGCGCACCAGCGGACCCTGGCGCCCCTCCGGACGCAGGTCGGCGTCGACCTCCAGCGGCGGCTCGGTGGACGGCGCGGCCAGCAGCGAGCGCAGCTCGTTGCAGACCGCCTGGGCGGCCCGGGCCGCGTCCTCCTCCAGTGATCCGAGCAGCGGCTCGTGGACGAAGAGCACGTCGGCGTCGGAGCCGTAGCCGAGCTCGCGTCCGCCGAAGCGGCCCATCGCGATCACCGCGATCCTGGTCGGCAGCGCCCCGTTCCGGGCCTCCCAGCCGGCGACGCAGGCCCGCAGCGCGCCCTGCAGGGTGGCGGCGTTGAGCGCGGTGAGCGCCTCCCCGGCGGCGTCCAGCGCCTCGGCCGGATCGTCACCGAGCCGCCCGAGGACGTCGGCGGCGGCGGTCCGGAACAGCTCCCGGCGGCGCACCGCGCGGACGGCGGCCACCGCCGCGGCGGTCGAGTCGGCCCGGCCCACGGCGGCCAGCACCTCCTGCTCCAGCGCGGCCCGCCCGCGCGGCACCAGCCCCTGCGGGTCGCCGAGCATGGCGACCGCCTCGGGGGCCCGTAGCAGCAGGTCGGGGGCGAGCCGGCCGGCCGACAGGACCCGGGCCAGCTGCTCGGCGGCGGCGCTCTCGTCCCGCAGCAGCCGCAGGTACCACGGCGTCCGGCCGAGCGCGTCGGAGACCTGCCGGAAGTTGAGCAGCCCGGCGTCCGGGTCCGCGGAGTCGGCGAACCAGCCGAGCAGCACCGGCAGCAGGGTCCGCTGGATGGCGGCCTTGCGGCTCACCCCGGAGGCGAGCGCCGAGAGGTGCCGCAGGGCGGCGGCCGGGTCGGCGTAACCGAGTGCCTCCAGCCGGGCCCGGGCCGCGTCCGGGGTGAGGCCGGCCGCGCCGACCGGCAGTTCGGCGACGGCGTCCAGCAGCGGTCGGTAGAACAGCTTCTCGTGCAGCCGCCGCACCTCGACGGCGTGCCGCTTCCAGTCCCGCTGGAGGGCCGCGACCGGATCGGCCCGGGTGTCGCCGTTGATCAGCGGCGCGAGCGAGCGGGCCAGCCGGCGCAGGTCCTCCTCACCGGTGGGCATCAGGTGGGTGCGGCGCAGCCGGTGCAGCTGGATCCGGTGCTCCAGCGAGCGCAGGAACCGGTAGGCGGCGTCCAGCGAGGCGGCGTCGGCCCGGCCCACGTACCCGCCCCGGGAGAGTGCGGCCAGCGCCTCCAGGGTGTTGCCGCTGCGCAGGGCCGGGTCGGTGCGGCCGTGCACCAGCTGGAGCAGCTGGACGGAGAACTCGACGTCGCGCAGGCCGCCCGGGCCGAGCTTGAGCTGGCGGTCCAGCTCGGGTGCGGGGATGGACTCGATCACCCGGCGGCGCATCTGCTGCACGTCGGTGACGAAGTTCTCCCGGGCGGCGGCCTGCCAGACCAGCGGGGCCAGCGCCGCCACGTACGCCTCGCCGAGTTCGGTGTCCCCGGCCACCGGGCGGGCCTTCAGCAGTGCCTGGAACTCCCAGGTCTTGGCCCAGCGCTGGTAGTACGCGAGGTGGCTGGCCAGAGTGCGGACCAGCGGTCCGTTGCGGCCCTCGGGGCGGAGGTTGGCGTCGACCGGCCAGATCGTGCCCTCACCGGTGGTGTCGGCGCAGAGCCGGGTCAGCGCGGCGGCGAGTCGGGTGGCGGCCTTGAGCGCCTCGTGCTCGTCGGCGCCCTCGCACGGCTCTGCGACGTAGATGACGTCCACGTCGGAGACGTAGTTGAGTTCGCGCCCGCCGCACTTGCCCATGCCGATGACGGCCAGGCGGCAGACCGCGGCGGCGTCCGGGTCCTGTTCGGCGGCGATGTCGAGGGCCGTCTGCAGGGTGGCGCCGGCCAGGTCGGCGAGTTCGGCGGCGGTCTGGGCGAGGTCGGTGGTGCCGGTGAGGTCGCGGGCGGCGATGGCCAGCAGGCAGCGGCGGTAGGCGATCCGCAGCGCGTCGGCCCGGCTGCGGGCGCCCGCGTCGTTCTCCCAGACGCCCTGGTGGAGCGCGCGGCGGAAGTCCTCCGGCCCGGGGTGCATGTCGCGGAGCTCGAAGGTGACCAGGATGTGCCAGTCGTGCGGATGCCGGGCCAGGTGGTCGGCGAGCGCGGTGGACTCGCCGAGCACGCCGAGCAGCCGGTCCCGCAGCGGCTTCGAGGTGGTCAGGGTGTCGCGCAGGGTGTGGCGGTCGGTCGCGTCGGCGGCCTCCAGCAGTCGGGCCAGGCCGAGCAGGGCGAGGTCCGGGTCGGCGGTGGCGCCGAGCGCGTCCAGCAGCACCGGGTCCCCGGCGAGCCCGTCCAGCGCGGGTTCGGCGAGCAGCCGCAGCGCCCGCTCGGGGTCGGTGAACCCGCGCCGCACCAGCCTGACCTCCGGCCGGCTGACCCGGCTCCCGGCCCGCTGTTCCTCCACCGCCATCGCCCCTCCGGCTTTCCGGCCCTCCCGGCCACAGGGCGGGCCCGCCACAGCAGCGTACGCGGCCGGGCCCGCCGGGGCGCGCCCCGCCGCCGGTTCCGGCCGCCGACTCCGCTGTCCCGCTGCTGCTCGGCGTCTCGCCGGACGTGTGCGGGCCCGGGCCGGGGGGCTCCGGGTCTCCTGCGTCCGACGGACGCTCGGCGGGGTGGAGGCCGCCTTCACGAACGGCACGGTCCGGTTCGACCGGAGCACCGGTCTGCTGCGCCGGGCCCGGGGCGGGTTCGGGGCGCGTGTCCCGGACCCGCCCCGGATCGTTGGAACCGGAGTCGAGCCGTTCCCGCACCCGGCCCGTCCTCGTTCCCGTCCGTTCCCGTCCGTTCCCGTCCGTTCCTGCGGGTTCCTCCCCACCTCCTCCTCCCCGCTTCCTCCCCGCCCCTCCGGAGCCCCGATGCCCGCCCGCCTGCCCTCGCTCACCGGGCTCCGGTTCTGGGCCGCGCTGCTGGTCGTCGTCTACCACCTGGCCCGCAAGGTCGGCGAGGTGCCCGTCCTCGGCCCGCTCGGCTGGTACGGCCGGAGCGGGGTGACCTTCTTCTTCGTCCTCTCCGGCTTCGTCCTCGCCTGGACGTACGACGGCGTGCCGACCGCCCCGGGCCGCTTCGCCCGCCGCCGGTTCGCCCGGATCTGGCCGCTGCACGCGCTCACCACCGCGCTCTCGCTCGGTGCCGGCGCCGCCCTCGGCGCCGCCCTGCCGCTCGCGGCGGTCCTCTGGTCGCTGCCGCTCCTGCACACCTGGGCCCCCGGGACGGTGTTCGGCGGTAACCCGGCCGCCTGGTCGCTGGGCGCCGAGGCCTGGTTCTACCTGCTCTTCCCCTTCCTCCTGCGGGCCCTGGCCGGGCGCCGCCGGCTCTGGACGCCGCTCGCCGCGCTCTGCGCGGCGGCCGGCCCGGCGCTGTGGCTGGCCGGTCCGCTGCTGCCGGCCGACCCGGCCGTCCGCGGCTGGCTGCTCGACTACCTGCCGCTGACCCGCACCCCGCAGTTCGTACTCGGCGTGGTCGCCGGGCTGGCCGTCCGGCACGGGCTGCTCCCCCGCGTCCCGCTCGCCCCGGCCGCGGCGGCGGTGGCCGGCTGGCACCTGCTGCTGGTGCCGTGGCACACGGCCGCACCGGACTCCGTCTGGTGGGGCCCGTACAGCGCCGCACAGCTCTTCCCGGCCCCGCTGTTCGCCGTCCTGCTGACGGCCGCCGCGCAGCGGGACCTCGGGCCGGCCGGCGGGCCGCGGCTGCTGGCCGGGCGGACGGCGGTCCGGCTCGGCGAGTGGTCGTACGCCTGGTACCTGGTGCACGAGATCGGCATCCGCTGCTGGCTGCACGCGGCCGGCCGGCCCGCGCCCGGGGCCGTGGCGGCGACGGCGGCCGTCTGGCTGCTGCTGGCCGGTGTCTCGCTCCTGGCCGCCGGTGCGCTGTACCACGGGGTCGAGCGCCCCTGCGAGCGCCTGCTGCGTGGCACGCCCCGGCACGGCGGAGCGCCGCTGCCGCGCCACCCGGTGCGGGTGGTGCGGCAGCGGCGCTCGCCGGTGACGCGGGATCAGCCCTCCGCGGAGCCGTCCAGGTTCACGTAGGCGTAGAAGACGCCCAGGTCGTAGCCGTCCTTGTCGGTGTCGAACTTGATGGAGATGTCGGTGTCCCCGTTGCGCAGGTAGGGCGAGATGTCCCACCGGTTGGAGTCGTAGCCGAAGTTGTTGCGGTTGTACGGGTTCCGGGCGAACTGGTCGGCCGGGGCCAGCTCCTCGATGGTGGAGTTGAACGAGTCGTCGACCGGGTGGTTCACGTCCTGGAAGGGTGTCAGCGGACCGTTGGTGGACTTCATGGCGAGGGTGTCGCCGGTCCACTTCAGGTCACCGTCGTAGACCACGAAGCCGAGCTTGCCCGCGACCGGACCGGTGGCCGGGGTCCGCAGCCCGCCGAGTGCGAACTCGCGCGGCGGGCTGTCCGGCAGCTCGACCTGGAAGCCGTCCCACAGGTGGACGTGGCGCAGCGGCTTGCACGGGTTCTCGTACGCGACCACGATCGTCCAGCCGCCCCAGCTGTGCGGCTTGACCACGGAGTCCATGTTGGCCGCGGTGTAGGTGCCGTTGCCGTGCTGCTTGACCAGGTCCGTGATGTCGGCGGAGGCCTGGTAGCTGCTCTCCTCGGTGGTGGTGATGTAGCCGATGGACGGCTGGTCGTTCTCGATGTTCCGGTACTGGCTCTCGCCCGGGAACTTCAGGTAGATCTCGTCGATCTGGCTCTCCGGCAGCACCGTGTCGCCGATGCCCCGGGTGCCGCCCCAGTACAGCCGGGCGTACTTGACCTGGGAGCCTTCGAGCAGGCCGAGGTCGGCGGAGCTGGCCGAGTAGATGGGGTCGCCCAGCGGGCCGACCGAACCGGGATCGATGTTGATGTACTTCATCTGGTAGTTGTTGTTGATCGGGCGGCTGCCCGCCCCGGTGCGGGCGTCCGCGCAGGCGGGCTGCGCCGGGTCGACCGGGGGCTGGCTCTCGTCACAGGTCATCAGCGAGTTGCTGATCCGGGTGACCGACCCGTGGAAGTCTCCCTGGAACCGGGTGGTGAAGGGCAGCGGGTTCGAGGCGATGGTGTCGGCGCGCAGCTCCGGGCCCTTCGGGCCCGACCCGCGGGCGTCGGCGACCGGGCCGGACAGCAACTGTCCCGCGACGGCGGCGACGGCGACCCCCGCGATCCCGATCCGGCGGGCGATCAGACGGGAGGCGGCGGCGCGGCTGACGATGGAGGAGGGCATGCGGTCCTCTTCAGGTGGGAGGGGTTGATCACGCTTATCGGATCACAACCCACCGTCACACTCTCCTCACATTCCGCCATCGGGGTTCGCACCCACCCGAACGGCGGGCCCGCCGTCATCCATTCGAACGACAGCGGGCCCGGGGGTCCTTGACTCGGCGTCAGCCTCAGAGCACCTGGAGGTTCTTCCGCAGCTCGAAGGGGGTGACCTCGGAGCGGTACTCCTCCCACTCCTGGCGCTTGTTGCGCAGGAAGAAGTCGAACACGTGCTCGCCCAGGGTCTCGGCGACGAGCTCGCTGCGCTGCATGAGGTCGATGGCCTCGCCGAGGTTCTGCGGCATCGGCTGGATACCGAGGGCCCGGCGCTCGGCGTCGGTGAGCGCCCAGACGTCGTCGTCGGCGCCGGGCGGGAGCTCGTAGCCCTCCTCGATGCCCTTCAGGCCGGCGGCCAGGGTGACCGCGTAGGCGAGGTACGGGTTGCAGCCGGTGTCCAGCGAGCGGACCTCGACCCGGGTGGAGCCCTGCTTGCCCGGCTTGTACATCGGGACGCGGATCAGCGCGGAGCGGTTGTTGTGCCCCCAGCAGATGTACGAGGGGGCCTCGCCGCCGGCGCCGGCGGTGCGCTGCGAGCCGCCCCAGATCCGCTTGTAGGAGTTCACCCACTGGTTGGTGACGGCGGCCGTCTCGGCGGCGTGCCGCAGCAGGCCGGCGATGAAGGAGCGGCCGACCTTGGAGAGCTGGTACTCCGCACCGGACTCGTGGAAGGCGTTGCGGTCGCCCTCGAACAGCGAGAGGTGGGTGTGCATGCCCGAGCCCGGGTGGTCGGAGAAGGGCTTCGGCATGAAGCTGGCGTGCACGCCCTGCTCCAGCGCGACCTCCTTCATCACCAGACGGAAGGTCATGATGTTGTCGGCGGTGGAGAGTGCGTCGGCGTACCGCAGGTCGATCTCCTGCTGGCCGGGCGCGCCCTCGTGGTGCGAGAACTCGACCGAGATGCCCATCGACTCCAGCATGGTGATCGCCTGGCGGCGGAAGTCGTGGCCCACCCCGCGCGGGGTGTGGTCGAAGTAGCCCGACTGGTCGGCGGGGATCGGCGCGGTGCCGTCGCCGGGCAGGTTCTTCAGCAGGAAGAACTCGATCTCGGGGTGCGTGTAGAAGGTGAAGCCCTGGGCGGAGGCCTTCTCCAGGGTCCGCTTCAGCACGAACCGCGGATCGGCGAAGGAGGGCGAGCCGTCCGGCATCAGGATGTCGCAGAACATCCGGGCCGTGCCGGGCGTCTCCGAGCGCCACGGCAGGATCTGGAAGGTGGTCGGGTCCGGCTTGGCGATCATGTCCGACTCGTAGACCCGGGCGAATCCCTCGATCGCCGAGCCGTCGAACCCGATGCCCTCCTCGAACGCCTGCTCCAGTTCGGCCGGCGCCACCGCGACCGACTTCAGGAACCCCAGCACGTCGGTGAACCACAGCCGGACGAACCGGATGTCACGCTCTTCGAGCGTCCGAAGCACGAACTCCTGCTGCTTGCCCATGGGGACAGTCTCACCTCTGCTCTTTACGTTCGTGTTACGCCCGGAAACCACCCCGACAGCGACTGACCCCCATCATGGCGGATCGCCGCGGCCGAAGGCAGCGGCAACCCCGGCCGAGACATTGCGTCAGATCGACGATTACACTCGGGGGCATGCCCAATCTCCGTCTCGCCCTCTGCCAGACCGACCCGTGGGTCGGTGACATCGCACGCAACAGCGATGAGGTGGTGCACTGGACCAAGCAGGCCGTCGAGGCCGGTGCCCAGCTGGTCGCGTTCCCCGAGATGGCCCTCACCGGATACCCCGTCGAGGACCTCGCCCTGCGCCGTTCGTTCGTGGAGGCGTCCCGGTCCGGACTGGTCGAACTGGCCGAACGGCTCGCCGGCGAGGGGCTCGGCGAGGTGCCGGTGCTGGTGGGGTACCTCGGGCGGTCCGAGCAGGCCTCGCCCCGGTTCGGCCGGCCGGCGGGGTCGCCGCAGAACTGCGCGGCGGTGCTGTTCCACGGCGAGGTGGTCACCCGCTTCGCCAAGCACCACCTGCCGAACTACGGCGTGTTCGACGAGTTCCGCTGGTTCGTGCCCGGCGACCAGCTGCCGGTGCTGCGCCTGCACGGCGTGGACGTCGCGCTCGCGATCTGCGAGGACATCTGGCAGGACGGCGGCCGGGTGACCGCGGCCCGCGAGGCCGAGGCCGGTCTGCTGCTGGTGATCAACGGCTCGCCGTACGAGCGGAACAAGGACGACGTCCGGCTGGAGCTGGTGCGGCGCCGGGCCGCCGAGGCCGGCTGCGCGCTCGCGTACGTGAACATGGTCGGCGGCCAGGACGAGCTGGTCTTCGACGGGGACTCGATCGTGGTCGGCACGGACGGCGACGTGCTGGCCCGTTCGCCGCAGTTCGAGGAGCACCTGCTGGTCCTGGACCTCGACCTGCCGGTCGCCAGCAGCGACCACACCGACGGGCTGCTGCTCGCCGACGGCCTGCGCCTGGTCCGCACCGAGCTGGCCGGGACGGCCGGGACGGCCGACGCCGCGCCGGCGCCCCGGGCCGAGGTCGCGCCGCGGCTGAGCGACGAGGCCGAGATCTGGGCGGCGCTGGTCGCCGGTACCGGGGCGTACGTGCGCAAGAACGGCTTCCGCTCGGTGCTGATCGGTCTCTCCGGCGGCATCGACTCGGCGCTGGTGGCGGCCCTCGCGGTGGACGCGATCGGCGCGGAGAACGTGTACTGCGTCTCGATGCCGAGCCGCTACTCGTCGCAGCACTCCCGTGACGACGCGGCCGAGCTGGCCCGCCGCACCGGCCTGAACTTCCGGACGGTCTCGATCGCCCCGATGTTCGACGCCTACCTGGCGGCCACCGACCTGACCGGTCTGGCCGAGGAGAACCTGCAGTCCCGGCTGCGCGGCACCCTGCTGATGGCGATCTCCAACCAGGAGGGGCACATCGTGCTCGCGCCCGGCAACAAGAGCGAGCTCGCGGTCGGCTACTCCACGCTCTACGGCGACTCGGTGGGCGCGTACGGCCCGATCAAGGACGTCTACAAGTCGCTGATCTTCCGGCTGGCGCACTGGCGCAACGAGGAGGCCGAACGGCGCGGGGAGGTGCCTCCGATCCCGGAGAACACCATCAGCAAGCCGCCGTCCGCCGAGCTGCGGCCGGACCAGAAGGACACCGACTCGCTGCCCGACTACGACCTCCTGGACACCGTGCTCGGCCTCTACGTGGAGGGCGACCAGGGCCGGGACGCGATCGTGGCGGCGGGCTTCGACCCGGCGGTGGTCGACCGGGTGGTCCGGCTGGTCGACACCGCCGAGTACAAGCGGCGGCAGTACCCGCCGGGCCCGAAGATCTCGGTCAAGGGCTTCGGCCGGGACCGCCGCCTCCCGATCACCAACCGGTGGCGGCGCGGCTGACCGGGAACGGCACGGCGGGACCGGGTCACCGGTACCGGTAGGTGGCGGCCACCGCGAGGTGGTCGCTGCCGTCCCGGTCCAGGGTGCGGGAGTCGGTCGGCTTCAGGCCGCCCTTGCTCATGATCTGGTCGATCCTGGCCATCGGGAGGGCCGCCGGCCAGCTGAAGCCGAACCCGTCGCCGGCGGCGCCCTGGGCCGAGCGCATCTGCGAGGTGATCGGGGCCAGGCTGCGGTCGTTCATGGTGCCGTTGAGGTCCCCGAGCAGCAGGACCTTCTTCAGGGGGTCGGCCTGGATGGCGTCGCCGAGGGCCTGGGCGCTGGCGTCCCGCTGGTTGACGGTGAAGCCGCCCTCGGCCCTGAGCCGGACCGACGGCAGGTGCGCGACGTACACCCCGACCGGGCCCTGCGGGGTGGTGACCTGCGCGCGGAACGCCCTGGTCCAGCCCATCTTGATGTCGACCACCGCGACCTCCCCGATCGGGTACTTCGACCAGAGGCCGACGGTCCCCTCGACCGCGTGGTACGGGTAGGTGTCGGCGAGCTCGTTCTCGAAGGTGCGCCGCGCCTTGGACTCCAGCTCCTGCAGCGCGACGATCTGCGCGCCGGACTCCTTCAGCAGCCGTACGGTGCTCGGCAGGTCGGTGTTCCCGGCGGCCACGTTGTGGCTGAGGACCGTCCAGTCGCCGGCTCCGCCGCTCTTGTCGGTGAGCAGGCCGCCGAACAGGTTGACCCAGATCGCCACCGGCAGCAGCAGGGCGATCAGTGCGGTGGCCGAGCGCCGCAGCAGGGCGGGGACGAGCAGCACCGGCACGGCCAGGCCGAGCCAGGGCAGGAAGGTCTCCAGCAGGCTGCCCAGGTTGCCGACGCTGTTCGGCACCTCGGCGTGGAACGCCAGCAGCGCCGCGGTCAGCAGGGCCAGGGCGGCGACCACCAGGCCGCGTCGCCAGGTACGGCTCCCCCGGGCGTCCCGGCCCCAGCCGCGCAGGGCGAGAAAGCCGGCCGCCGGGCGCCGGGCGGACCCTTGGTCACCGGCCTCCGCCGCCGCCATGAGATCCGTCCTGTCCGCCTGCGCCATACCGTGGCTCCCGTCTTTCACGCCGTCTGTCCGGTCCGATGTCCGCCGCCGCCGAGCGGCGGGCGACGTGCCGGACTGGTGCCGGTTTGGTCGGATTCCCGGCTCAGCCTATGCCGGGACAGACGTCCGGCCGGTGGACCGGGGTTCCGGCGCGGCCGGGTTTGGTGAGCCATGCCACGTCGACCCGGGCGGACCGGCGACGCGGGCCGGTGACCGGACCGACGGCGGCCGGGTCACGGCCCGCCCCGGCCCCACCGGGGTGGTTCAGGAACCCCCGGCGCGGAACGCCGGGCCGCCGAGTCCCTCCAGGACGGCGTCGACCATCCGGACCGCCAGTTCCGGGTCCTCCAGGTCGGAGTCGTCCCAGAGGATGCTGCGGGCGAGGATCGGTCCGAGCAGCATGTCGCCGAGCAGCTCCTCGTCGAGGTCGGACCGGAGCAGACCGTCCGCGACTCCCCGGCGGACCACCTGCCGGGCCAGCTCCCGGCGCGGGCCGATCACCCGTTCGCGGTACGCGGTGTGCAGCTCGGGCCAGCTCTGCATCTGCCCGAGCGCGACCTTGAGCACCCAGCGGGAGCGCTTGGCCAGGCCCCGCATCCGCATGTACTCGACCATCGCGATCAGGTCGTCGCGCGCGGAGCCGCCGCTCGACTCGGGGACCGGCGCCTCCATCCGGTGGAGCATGTCGACCAGCAGGGCCTCCTTGTTGGGCCAGCGCCGGTAGATGGTGGCCTTGCCGACGCCGGCGGCGGTGGCGATGCCCTCGATGGTCAGCGCGGACAGGCTGGTGCCGGCCGCCATCAGCTCCTCGACCGCGGCGAAGATGGCCTGCTCGGCGGCCTCGCTGCGGGGTCGGCCGCGCCGCGGCCCGACGGAGGCCGGCTCGGCCGTGGGGTCCGTCTTCATCCCGCTCTTCTCCCTGGCTCCTCGCGGACACACGACGTCGCTCCACTCCCGGTTCTCCCGCCCACGACCGGGACGGGCCGAGACCCCGGTACGGACGGCGGCCCCGCCGCTCCGGACGTTCCGAAGCGGGCAGGGCCCCCATTCTCGCTCAGCGGTGCCGCAGGTCAGCCGCCCGCCGCTACGGCCGGGCGCCCACCGGCACGGTCCGGTGCCCACCGGCACGGCCGGGCACCCGCCGGAACGGTCAGGCGTCCGCGACGGCGGACTTCCGGTCCGGACCGCTCTGGCCGGGGAGCCGCTGCCCGCCGGCCGCCGCCGCGCCCGGACCGTCCTGCCCCGCCGGGCCGCCCGCCGGGCCGCCCGCCGGCACCCGGCCGGGGAGCAGGAACCAGGCCAGCAGGGCCCCGACGGCGAGGATCCCGGCGGAGAGCCCGGCCACCACGTGCATGGCGTGGATGAAGGAGTCGTTCGCCGGGCCGATCAGGTCCTGGCCCTTCTCCCCGAGCCGCCCGGCGACGGCCCGGGTGGCCTCCAGCGACTCGCCCGCCTTCTCCCGCAGCTCCTCGGTGGGCAGCTGCGCCAGCCGGTCGGACATGCCGTCGCGGTAGACGGCGGAGAGCACGGCGCCGAGCACCGCGACCCCGAGCGAACCGCCGACCTGCCGGAACGTGTTGTTGACCGCCGAGCCGGCACCGGCCTTCTCGCGCGGCAGCGAGCCCATGATCGCGACGGTGACCGGCGGCATGACGTGCGCCATGCCGGTGCCCATCAGCAGGCCGAGCACGACCAGCACCCAGATCGGGGTGGTGGCGCTCAGCAGCATGTAGCCGAGGAAGCCGGCCGTCATCAGGACCATGCCGCCGGCGCAGGTGGCGCGGACGCCGAACCGGTCGACCACCAGGCGGGCCCGCGGGGCGAACAGCAGCTGGGCGACCGCGAGCGGCAGCATCAGCAGTCCGGCCTGCAGCGCGGTGTACTCGCGCACGCTCTGGATGTAGAAGACGCCGAAGAACGAGACGCCCATCAGCCCGAAGAAGACCACGCCGATGACGACCACGGAGGCACTGAAGACCCTGTTGCGGAACCAGCTGATGTCCAGCGCGGGACTCTCGGTGCGGCTCTCGAAGACCACGAAGGCGGCCAGCGCCAGCACACCGAGCAGGACCGGCCCCCAGGCCTCGACGACCGTGAAGTCGGCCAGCTCGCCGCCCTTGATGATGCCGTAGATCAGCGCCACCAGGCCGATGATGGAGAGCAGCACGCCGATCGGGTCGAGCCGGCCCGGCTTCGGGTCCTTGGACTCGGGGACGAGCAGCACCATCGCGACGAGCGCGACGATCACCACCGGCACGTTGATCAGGAAGACCGAGCCCCACCAGAAGTGCTCGATCAGCAGGCCGCCGGTGATCGGGCCGATGGCTATGGCCAGGCCGACGGCGCCGGCCCAGATGCCGATCGCCTTGGGCTGCTCGGACCGCTCGAAGACGTTCATGATGATGGCGAGCGTGGCGGGCATCGCCAGCGCACCGCCGACACCCATCAGCGCGCGGTAGCCGATGAGTTCGGCCGGTGTGCTGGCCATCGCGGAGAGCAGCGAGGCGATCCCGAAGACCGCCATGCCGGCCAGCAGGGCCCGCTTCCGGCCGAAGCGGTCACCGAGCAGGCCGGAGGTGAACAGCAGCCCGGCGAAGACCAGGGTGTACGAGTTGATCGACCATTCGAGGTCGCTCTGACTGGCGCCGATCCCGGTGGGCGCCGGCGACGCGATGGTCTTCATCGCGACGTTGAGGATCGAGTTGTCGAGCACGACGACGAGCAGGGCGAGCACGAGAGTGCCCAGGATCGCCCAGCGCCGGCGGTGGATGGCTTCCGGCACGCGGGGTGGCGCGGCTGCGGTGGTCATTTGGTTTTCCCGTCCGTGGTACGGCGTGACACTGGCGGGTATTTCCGAGCCGCTTACGTCTCGTAACCCCCTCGGTCAGCGTAGCGCCCTTTTCGATACGAGACGAATCCGTTTCGTAAAGACCGGGCAAAGCTCCGCACCCGGCACGCGCCCGTCACGCCCGGTCCGCCCCCGGGGGTCCGGTGTGTCCTGGATCGCACCGCACGGCTTGCGCGCCTCTTTGCGCCCGCGCCGGGGCGTGCAAGCATGGAGGGGATCCGGGGACGCCGCACGGCGCCACGAGACGACAACCTTTCAGGAGCCTGTTCGATGAACGCTTCTTCGCCTTCGCCTGCCCAGAACCAGGCGTCGACCGCCACCCTCTACGGTGGGGTCACCAATCGCCGCGTCACCGTCCGCGACCTCTCCGGCGCCAAGCAGCGCGGTGAGAAGTGGTCGATGCTGACCGCCTACGACGCCCTCACCGCGGGCGTCTTCGACGAGGCCGGCACCCCCGTTCTGCTGGTCGGCGACTCCGCCGGCAACTGCCACCTCGGCTACGAGACCACCGTGCCGGTGACCATGGACCAGATCGTCATGCTGGCCGCCGCCGTCGTCCGCGGCACCAAGCGGGCGATGATCGTCGCCGACCTGCCGTTCGGCTCGTACCAGGAGTCCCCGGCCCAGGCCATGCACAACGCGGTCCGGCTGATGAAGGAGGCCGGAGTCGGCGCGGTCAAGCTGGAGGGCGGCGAGCGCAGCGCCCGCGCGATCGAGCTGCTGGTCGAGGCCGGTATCCCGGTGATGGCGCACATCGGCCTCACCCCGCAGTCGGTGCACGCGCTCGGCGGATACCCGGTCCAGGGCCGCGGCGACGAGGCGGCGCACCAGCTGCTGCGCGACGCCAAGGCCGTGCAGCAGGCCGGCGCCTTCGCGGTGGTCCTGGAGGCGGTGCCCGCCGAGTTGGCCGCCCGGGTCACCGAGCAGCTCGCCGTCCCGACCGTCGGCATCGGCGCGGGTGCGGACACCGACGCGCAGGTCCTCGTCTGGACCGACATGGCCGGCATGACGGCGGGCCGGGTGCCCAAGTTCGTCAAGCAGTACGCCGACCTGCGGGCCGTCCTCGGCGAGGCCGCCCGCGAGTTCGCCGCGGACGTGCAGTCCGGCGCCTTCCCCGCCCCGGAGCACACCTTCCACTGACGCGAACCGCGCCCGGGGTCCCGTCGGCCGGCCGACGGGACCCCGGGCGCGGCGTATCCGCATGAGGGCACACCGCACGAGGGCACACCGGCCGGGTCCGCGGCGCGGGCGCACCGCCGGCGGGATGACAGCAGGCCGACAGCGGTCGGCGGACTCCGCGGGGGGAGGGACCGGACGCTGACAGCGGGCTGACAGCGGGGCCGGACAACCTAGGGGCATGACACGAATCGCCACCGCCCCGAACGACCGGGGGCCCGCCGCGGGAAATGCCGTCGAGGTCCGCGGCATCGTCAAGCACTTCGGCGCCACCAAGGCGCTCGACGGTGTCGACCTCACCGTCCGCGAGGGAACCGTGCTCGGCGTGCTCGGCCCCAACGGCGCCGGCAAGACCACCCTGGTCCGCGTTCTCTCCACCCTGATCAAGCCCGACGCCGGCACCGCCTTCGTCGGCGGCTTCGACGTCCTGCGCCAGCCCAAGCAGCTGCGCCGCACGATCGGCCTCACCGGCCAGTACGCCTCCGTCGACGAGATGCTCTCCGGCTACGAGAATCTCTACCTGATCGGCCGGCTGCTCGACCTCTCCCGCAAGGACGCCAAGGCCCGCGCCGCCGAACTGCTGGAGCGGTTCTCGCTCACCGACGCCGCCAAGCGGGTCGCCAAGACGTACTCGGGCGGCATGCGCCGCCGCCTCGACCTGGCCGCCTCGATGATCGGCCGCCCCCGGGTCCTCTACTTGGACGAGCCCACCACCGGCCTGGACCCGCGGACCCGCAACGAGGTCTGGGACGAGGTGCAGCGGATGGTCTCCGAGGGCTCCACCGTGCTGCTCACCACCCAGTACATGGAGGAGGCCGAGCAGTTGGCCGACGAGCTGACCGTCATCGACCGCGGCCGCGTGATCGCGGCCGGCGGGGTGGCCGAGCTCAAGGCCCAGGTCGGCGGCCAGACCCTCCAGGTCCGCCCGACGCACCGCGCCGAGCTGCCCGAGATGGCCCGCTGCCTGCACGACAGCGGCATAGCCACCGCCACCTTCTCCACCGACACCGGCCTTCTCTCCGTGCCGATCACCGGCGAGGAGCAGCTCACCGCCGTGGTCGGGGTCCTCGGCACCCGCGGGTTCGCCATCGCCGGCATCGACACCAAGGTGCCCAGCCTCGACGAGGTCTTCCTCGCCATCACCGGCAAGCCCGCGGACCGTCCGGCCCCCGCGGACTCCGTCCCCAGCCTCGCCAAGGAGCCCGTCGCATGACCACCGCCACGCTCACGCCCTCCCGGGCGGAGGACACCCGGATCGGCCTCTCCGGCCACCTGCGGCACGTCGGCGCGCTGACCCGCCGCAACCTGATGCGGATCAAGGCCGACCCCGAGTCGATGTTCGACGCGGTGCTGATGCCGATCATCTTCACCGTGCTGTTCGTCTACGTCTTCGGCGGCGCCATCTCGGGCGGCCAGGACGCCTACAAGCAGTACATGATCCCCGGACTGCTCGGGCAGACCGGCATCACCCTGGCGATGGCGGTCGGCACCGGTCTGAACAGCGACTTCCAGACCGGGGTGATGGACCGGTTCCGCACCCTGCCGATCGGCCGCTCGTCCGTGCTGCTCTCCAAGATCGGCGCGGAGACCTGCCGGGCGCTCGTCTCCTTCACCATCCTGATCGGGTTCGCGCTGATCCTCGGGTTCGAGGTGAAGACCGGCCCGCTGGAGGTCCTGGCCGCGATCGGTCTGTCGCTGCTGTTCGGGATGTCCGTCGTCTGGATCTCGATGCTGCTCGGCATGGCGCTGAAGAGCGCCCAGGCCGTCCAGGGGGTTTCCATGCTGGTCCTGATGCCGCTCCAGTTCGGCAGCTCGATCTTCGCGCCGACCGACACCATGCCCGGCTGGCTGCAGTCCTTCACCAAGGTCAACCCGCTCTCCGCGCTGGCCGACGCCTGCCGCCACCTGCTGAACGGCGACGGGCCGGTGGCCCACCCGGTGCTCATCGTGCTGGCCTGGTCGGTCGGCATCACCGCGGTCTTCGCGCCGCTCGCCGTGGCCCGCTTCCGCAAGCGGACCTGAGCGGCGCACCCGATGCGGCCCGGGGACGTCCGGGGAGACCTCCCCGGGGCCGCGCCACAGGACAGGCCGGCCGGGCCGGGGGGACGGGACGGAACCCCCGGCGCGGTCGGCCGAACCGGCCGGTCCGGCCGGCCGGTCGGATCAGCCGGCCGGGCGGACCGGCCCGCCGGCTCCGTCGTCGGGCCAGAGGGCCAACCGGTCGAGCAGCTCTCCGCTCTCCGTCACCGACAGCCCGTGCCCCTCGGCGAAGGCCGCCTCGAACGCCTCGTCACCGAGCATCCCGCGCAGGCTCCGCTCGGCCCGCACCCGCTCGACCCGGTCCAGGTAGCCGCCCTTCGGCCCGCTCAGCCCGGCGTGCGCGCCGAGCAGCGTCGCCGCCCGGCGGGCCGGCTCGTGGTCCCCGTCGCGCTGGGCGAAGGCGTCCAGCACCCCGATCACGGGCGGCATCATCATCACCGACATCTGCTCGATGAAGCCGCTCGCGCGGTCCTGCACCGTACGGAGCAGCTGTCGCCCCTGGGAGACGAGGTCGATCCCCTGCTCCGGATCCCCGGCGAGCGCGGTGATCCAGCCCCGGGTGACCGCCAGCATCCCGCCCATCACGTCCGGGGCGAACATGCCGAGCCTGCTCCAGTTCAGCTGGTCCAGCTCCGCGAGGGCCTCGTCGTAGGCGCCGCGATGGGTGGCGAGGCCGCAGAGCATCATCCGGCCGAACAGCAGGGCGCCGTTGGCCGCCTGGTTCTGTCCCGGCTGGACCCCGGCCAGCGTCGACCGGATCAGCCGCTCCCCCTCGGCCAGGTCCCTGCCCAGCATGGCGGAGCCCATGTGGACCCGGAGCATCGGCACCTCCTGCGGCGCACCCAGCTCCTCGGCCAGCTCGATCGCCCGCCGGTAGGCCTCGACGGCCTCCTCCGCGCGGCCCTCGTTGGCCAGCGACTCGCCGCGCGCGGCCAGCGCCTGGGACATCCCCCAGCGGTCGCCGGCCCGGCGGAACAGCTCCAGCGACTCCTCGCCGTCCCGGACGCTCTGCTCGGCACCGTTCGGCCAGTCGTTCATCATCTTGGCCCGGATCTGCAGGATGAACGCCAGGTCGCCGGCCGCGCCGTACACCCGGCAGCCCTCGACCGCCTCGTCCAGCATCGTCTTCAGCCGGCCGAGCTCGCCGACCAGGAAGGCGCCGAAGACCCGCATCAGCCCGGGGAAGCGGTAGGACTGCGGGAGGTCCGGGGTGTAGACCTCGGTGATCCGGCGCGCGGAGGAGATCGCCACCGGATCGGCCAGCACGTCCAGGCTCCCCTCGAACAGGCTGGCCAGCCGGTAGATGACGACCGCCCGGCGGGCCTCCGCGACGGCCTTCTCGGGCATCGGCGGCGAGTACTCCAGCACCCGCAGCTCCAGCGGCACCGGTGCGGGGGCGTCCGGGGCGAACGGGTCCGGGCCGATCGCCAGCACCGCGTCGTACCAGCCCCGGGCCTCCAGGCTGAAGCCGCGCAGCGACCAGTACCAGCTCATGCCCAGGGCGAGGACCAGCGCCTCGCCCTCGTCCTGCCGGTCGACGGCCCGGCGCAGCGCGGCCCGGATGTTGTCGTGCTCCCGTTCCAGCACGGTCAGCCAGCTCAGCTGCTCCGGGCCGTGGATGCTCAGGTCGGCGATCCGGACCAGCTCGCGGAAGTGGGCGACGTGGCGGCGCTCGGTCGCCTCCGCCTCCCCCGCCTCGGCGAGCCGCTCGTCCGCGTACTCGTGGATGGTCTCCAGCATCCGGTAGCGCGGCGGGCCGTCCCCGCCGAGGTCGGCGACCAGCAGCGACTTGTCGACCAACGAGAACAGCAGGTCGGCGAACTCCTCGCGGGGCACCTCGGTCTCGTCCGAGCAGACCGCCTCGGCGTCCTCCAGGGTCCAGCCGCCGGCGAACACCGCGAGCCGGCGCAGCACCGCGCGTTCGCGCTTGCCGAGCAGGTCCCAGCTCCAGTCGACGACCGCGCGCAGCGTCTGCTGGCGCGGCAGCAGGGTGCGGCTCCCGGCGGTGAGCAGCGCGAACCGGCCGTCCAGCCGGTCGGCGATCTGCCGGGCCGTCATCACCCGCAGCCTGGCGGCGGCCAGTTCGATGGCGAGCGGCAGGCCGTCCAGGCGCCGGCAGATCTCGGCGCAGGCCTCCGGGTCGCTCCGCGGGTCGAAGCCGGGGCGGGCGGCGGTGGCGCGCTCGGCCAGCAGCCGCAGCGCCACCGGGTCGGGCAGCGGCTCGACCGGCAGGACGGTCTCGCCGGGCACGCCGAGCGGCTCGCGGCTGGTGGCCAGCACGGTCAGGCCGGGGCACTCGGCGAGCAGGGTGTCGGCGAGGTCGGCGGCGGCCTGGATCAGGTGCTCGCAGTTGTCGAGGACGAGCAGCATCCGGCGGCGCCCGCAGTGCTCGACCAGCCGGCGCACCGGGTCGTCGCCGCGGTGCTCGATCACGTCGGCGACCATGCTGCCGCTGGTGTGCAGGACGGTCTCGCGCAGTCCGAGCGCCGAGACCACCGCGCCCGGTACCGCGTCCGGGCGTTCCAGCGGGGCGAGTTCGGCCAGCCAGACGCCGTCCGGCCAGTGTCCGACGCCCTGTTCGACCCGGCCGGCCTCGATCGAGAGCCGGGTCTTGCCGGAGCCCCCGGGGCCGGTCAGGGTGACCAGCCGACTGGCCCCCAGCGCGGCCCGCAGGGCGGCGAGGTCGTTCTCCCGGCCGACGAAGCTGGTGAGCCTGCCGCGCAGGTTGCCCGCGCTTCGGACGGGCGGCGCCGGTTCGGCGCCGGTCGCGGGGCCTGCCCCGGCGGCAGGGCCGGAGGCGGCGCCGGACGCGGGAGTCGCGTCCGCTGCCCCGGCGGGCCCGCCGGCGGGTGATCTGACGGCCTCGGCAGGAGTCAGCAACTCGGCGTACAGGGACTGTAGTTGGCGGCCCGGGTCGACACCGAGCTCGTCCGCCAGCACGCGGCGGGTGTGGTCGTAGTGGCGCAGCGCCTCGGCCGTCCGGCCGCTCTCGTGCAGCGCCCGGACCATCAGGTACTGCACCGGCTCGTCCAACGGCTGCCGCTCGGTGAGCTCGGCGAGTTCGGCGACGAGCTCGGCGGCCCGGCCGAGGCCGAGGTCGGCGGTGATCCGGTGCCGGCGGGCCTCCTCGCGCTGGGCCTCCAGCCGGGTGGCCGGGCCGCTGCGGTCCGGCAGGTCGGCGAGGGCCGGGCCGCGCCAGAGCGCCAGAGCCGCCCGCAGCCGTTCGGCGGCCGAGACGTGGTCGCCCTGCTCCAGGGCGCCGCGGCCCTCACCGGCCAGCCGCTGGAACTCGGCGAGGTCGGTGTCCGGGTCGGTCAGCCAGTACCCGGCCGGGCCGGATCCGACCTGGTCGCGGCCGATGGTCCGGCGCAGCCGGCCCACCAGGGTCTGCAGCGCGGCCGAGGAGTCCTGCGGCGGCTCGGCGTCCCACACCTCGTCCACCAACAGGTCGGCCGGCACCGGCCGCCCCTGCCGCAGCGCGAGCGCCGCGAGGAGCGCGCGCAGCCGCGCACCGCCGAGTGGAACCGGGGTGCCGTCGTCGTGGTGGGCGGTGGTGGTGCCGAGGATGCCGTAGTGCACCGCACCATTCTGGTCGATCGGCGCCGCGCCCACGCACATTTGTCCGGGGCCCGCCCGTCCCGCCCCTCCGCCCGCCCGCCTCCTCCGCCTTTCCCCCGCCTTCCCTCCACCTTGCGTCCCTGCGCGCGGAACCCGACGCGGGGCTCCGTTCGTTCACTCGGAACGGCTTGTCCGGCGGCGGGCCTGCCCGGCATGATCGACCCTTGCCCGCATTCCGGACCCGCGCACCCCGTCCCCAGACTCCCGGAGCTCCCACGCCATGACCTTCGCCGCCACGCAGCGCTCACGCAGCGAGGACCGCCGGATCAGCCCGGTGTTCTGGGTGCTGCTCGCGATCCTCGTCACCTCCGGCTGGGCGGTCTCCCAGGGGTACGGCAACGCCCGGTTCGGCGTCTTCCTGTTCGTGGTGGCCGGCTGGATGGTCTCGCTCTGCCTCCACGAGTACGCGCACGCGCGGACCGCGCTGCACGGCGGCGACCTCAGCGTCGGCGCCAAGGGCTACCTGACCCTCAACCCGCTCAAGTACGCCAACGTGCTGCTCAGCTTCGTGCTGCCGATCGTCTTCGTGCTGCTCGGCGGCATCGGCCTGCCCGGCGGCGCGGTCTGGATCGAGCGGCACCGGATCCAGGGACGCCTCAAGCACAGCCTGATCTCGGCGGCCGGACCGCTGGTGAACCTGGCCGCCGCTGTGCTGCTGCTGGTCCCGGTGGGCGCCGGCTGGCTGGACGACCCCAAGGTGCACGCGGTCTGGAACGGCTACGAGCTGAACGTCTCGCCGCTGGCGCTGGGGCTGGGCTTCCTCGGCATGCTGCAGCTGAGCGCGACCCTGCTCAACCTGCTGCCGATCCCCGGCCTGGACGGCTACGGGATCCTCGAACCCTGGCTCTCGCACAAGACGCGGCGGGCCATCGAGCCCTTCGCGCCGTACGGCATGCTGGCGGTCTTCGCCCTGCTCTGGCAGCCCGAGGTGAACCACTGGTTCTTCGAGGCCGTCTACGGCGTGATGGAGCTGCTCGGCGTCGACCGGATCTACCCGCAGCTGGGCCACGAGCTGTTCATGTTCTGGAAGGACTGACGCCCGGAGCCGACAGCACCCGGGGCCGACAGCGCCCGGGAGCCCGGAGCCGCCGCCCGCGCCTACGCGCCCTGGGCGGCCCGCTCGGCGGCGGCCCGGGTCTGCTTCTCGCGGCGCAGGTTCATCCAGAGCACGTTGCTGGCGATGCCCGCCAGCGGGAGCCAGATCAGGCCCAGCCACCACCCCTGCACCAGGGAGACCACGGAGGCGGCCAGCGCGAGGACGACGACGATCGAGGCGAGCAGGGACGTGCGGGGCATGGCGGGGGTCTCCTAGGACCGGGGGACGGACGGCCCCCATTGTCGCCGACCTCACCTCCGGACCGGGTCCAGGGGTGAGGCCGACGCTCCGGTGCGACGGTAGGACGGTAGGACGGGCGGGCGGTACGACGAGCCGACCGCAGGCCCCTCCGGCGGGCCGGACCCCGGCGGCCGGCCCGCCGATGACCGGACCCCGGGACCGGGACCCCGAGACCGGGGGGCCGGGGCGCCGGGGGCGCCCGGCGATCAGACGTCGGTGATCCGCAGACCCGCGTGCGCCTTGTACCGGCGGTTGACCGAGATCAGGTTGGCGACCAGCGACTCCACCTGGTGCGCGTTGCGCAGCCGGCCCGCGAAGATGCCGCGCATACCGGGGATCCGCCCGGCCAGCGCCTGCACGATGTCGGTGGCGGCCCGCTCCTCGCCGAGCACCATCACGTCGGTGTCGATCTGCTCGACGGACTCGTCCTGCAGCAGCACCGCCGAGAGGTGGTGGAACGCGGCGGTGACCCGGGAGTCCGGAAGCAGGGCGGCTGCCTGCTGGGCGGCGCTGCCCTCCTCCGGGACGAGCGCGAAGGCGCCCTGCTTGTCGAAGCCGAGCGGGTTGACGCAGTCCACCACGATCTTGCCGACGAGCTCCTCGCGGAGCGCGGTGAGCGTGGCGGCGTGGCCGTCCCAGGGCACCGCGACGATCACGATGTCACTCTCCCGGGCGGTGGTGGCGTTGTCGGCGCCGCGTACTCCTAGGCCGAGCTCGGCCGCCGAGGCCTCCGCGCGGGCCGCGTCACGCGAACCGATGATCACCTGCTGACCGGCCTTGGCCAGCCGGTGGGCCAGCCCCCGCCCCTGGTCGCCGGTGCCGCCGAGGACACCGACCACCAGCTGCGAGACGTCCGGCAACTCGTGGGCCGGGTTTGTCGCTGAATCGAGGGAAGTCATGGGCCGATCCTGCCAAACCGGCGGCCCGCCGCGACATCCTGTCGGCCATGGACGCGGTGAGAGTTTCGGCACTCCGGGAGCGGCTGGCCGGAAGTGGCTGGCTGGAAGCGGTCGGCGGCTTCGCCGGCGCGCTGCGGCAGGCGGTCTCCCGGCGCGGCGCCGACGGGCTGCTACTGGTCGGCACCGAGGGGTACGAGCCCTGGCACCTGGCGGCCCACCTGGAGGACGAGGCCGCCTGGTCGGACGTCCCCCGGCTGGCCCCGACCCTGCTGCGGCACCGGGTGCCGGACCGGGCGCCGGCCCACCTGGCGCACGGCCTGCGCCGGCTGACCGAGGCCGGTCGCGGAGCGACGGTCCTGGTGGTCGCCCCGACGACGGCCGGCGCGCCGCTGCTGGAGCGGGTGCACGACGCCCGCCGGAACGGCGCCACGGTGCTGACGATGGACGGGGCGATGGACCGGGCGCCGGACCGGGCCCTGCGGGGCGGGCCGGGTGGCCCCGGCGGCGCGGTCCCCGGCCTCCCCGGCGCGCCCGGTGCGGCCGGTACGAGTGGCTCGGCCCGCGCGAGCGGCCTGGCCGACCTCGCCGCCCTGGCGCACCGGCGGCTGGCCGTCGGCACCGCCGAGGAGGAGCCCTTCGACCTGGCCCAGCACCTGGTCAGCGCCGCCGCCGGGCAGGCCCGGGCCCGGCGGTCGGCGCTCGACCGGCTGGCCGCCCTCGCCGGCCGGCTCACGGAGGGCCCCGCGATCAGCCGCTGGTGAGCGCCACGGCCGCGCCACAGCGGCCCGCCCCCGGGAGGCGTCGCCCCGCAGGGAGACTCCGGGAAGGCCCGAGCCACGTCCGGGGCACGTCCGGGGCGCGTCCGGCCGGGCGAAAACCTGTTGCGACGCGGCGGATCACCCGCCGAAGATGGTCGTTCGTGAACGATGCCGACCATCCTCCGAGCGGTCGGGCGCGCTCCCTGCTGCGCTCGGTCGCCCCCGACCTCACCCCCTGGCGCTCCTCCCGGGACTTCCGCCTGCTCTGGTTCTCCGGCTGTGTGACCAGTCTGGGCAGCTTCCTGACGTACGTCGCCCTCCCTGTGCAGATCAAGGAACTGACCGACTCCTACGTCGCGGTCGGCCTGATCGGCGCCTTCGAGCTGGTCCCGCTGATCGTCTTCGGCCTCTGGGGCGGTGCCCTCGCCGACGCCCTGGACCGTCGCCGGCTGGTCCTCTTCGCCGAGGCCGGGCTCGGGGTGCTGAGCGCCCTGCTGCTGCTCAACGCGCTGCTGCCGACGCCCGTGCTCTGGCCGATCTACCTGGTGGCGGCGCTGGTCGCCGCCGCCGACGGCCTGCAGCGCCCGGCTCTGGACTCGCTCACCCCGCGGATCGTCCCGCACGACCAGCTGACCGCCGCCTTCGCGCTCAACTCCCTGTACCGCAACGTCGGTTCCGTGGCCGGCCCGGCGCTGGCCGGCGTCATCGTGGCGTTCGCCGGGGTGCAGACCGCGTACGCGCTGGACGTGCTGACCTTCGGCGCCTCGCTGCTGCTGCTCGCCCGGATCCGGGCTGTGCCGCCGCCCACCGGTGCCGAGAAGCCGACCCTCCGGGCGGTGCTCACCGGCGTGAAGTACGCCTGGAGCCGCAAGGACCTGCTGGGCACCTACGCCATCGACCTGGTCGCCATGCTGTTCGCCTTCCCGGTGGCGATCTTCCCGTTCCTCGCCTCGGACCTGTCCGCGGACTGGGCGCTCGGCCCGATGTACGCGGCCTCGGCGGTCGGCGCCCTGGCCGTCTCGGCGACCAGCGGCTGGACGTCCCGGATCCACCGGCACGGCCGGATGCTGGTGCTGGCCGCCCTCGGCTGGGGCGCGGCGATCACGCTGGCCGGGTTCTCCGGCTCGGTCTGGCTGGTGCTGCTCTGCCTCGCCATGGCCGGTGGCGCCGACCAGATCAGCGGCATCGCGCGCTCCACCATGTGGAACCAGTCCATCCCGGACGAGGTGCGCGGCCGGATGGCCGGGGTGGAGCTGCTCAGTTACTCGGTCGGTCCGCAGCTCGGCCAGGTCCGGGCCGGCGGCATGGCCGGCCTGGTCGGCGTCCGCGCCTCGGTCTGGGCCGGCGGCGTCGCCTGCGTGGTGGGCGTGGTCGCACTCGCCGCGGCCCTGCCCAGCCTGCTCGGCTACGACGACCGCACCGACCCGAACGCCGCCGCCGTCCGCGCGGAGCACGAGCGGGCCGCGGCGCAGCGGGAGGAGAGCGAGCGGGCACCGGCGCGGCAGGGGGCCGCCGGCGCCTGAGGCCGTCCGCCCTGCCGTCGCGCCGGGACCGCGGGGCGCGCGGCCTCCGCGCCGGCAGGACCCCGGGGCACCGCGCTGCCGCCCGGCCCGGCGGGATCCGGAGGAGCGGGCCTACGGCCGGTCGGCGTCCCCGGCGTCCGCGGCGCTCCCGGTCCCGCCCTGCGGCCGGTCGTTCCACTGCGGGTCGTTCTTCCACTCCCGGTTGCGGAGCTCGGCGGTCTCCAGCGCGTGCGCCGCCTCCTCGCGGGTGGCGTACGGGCCGAGGCGGTCCTTGGCCGGGCACTCCGGCCCCTCCTCGACCTTGCCGTGCTTGATGCAGTAGAACCACTCACCGGGCTTGCCGGTCGGCTTGTTGCGGTGGAATCCCAGAGGCATGGCGGTCACTTCCGTTCGGCGGCTGCGTCGTAGCGATCATTCCCCGGCCGGACTCCGTCCGCACACCCGGCGACAGGTGCTGCCATAGACTCGCGGCCATGGCTCTCGTACCCGGCATCCAGTCCCCCACCCGCAAGGTCCCGGCGAACATCGCGCGCCCCGAGTACGTCGGGAAGCCCGCTCCGACGCCGTACACCGGGCCCGAGGTGCAGACCGCCGAGACGATCGAGAAGATGCGGATCGCCGGCCGGATCGCCGCACAGGCGATGGCCGAGGCGGCCAAGCTGATCGCGCCCGGAGTCACCACGGACGCGCTCGACGCCGTCGCCCACACCTACATGTGCGACCACGGGGCCTACCCGTCGGACCTCGGCTACCGGGGCTTCCCCAAGTCGGTCTGCACCTCGATCAACGAGGTCATCTGCCACGGCATCCCGGACTCGACCGTCCTCCAGGACGGCGACATCGTCAACATCGACGCCACCGCCTACATCCACGGGGTGCACGGCGACCTCAACGCCACCTACCTCTGCGGCGACGTCGACGAGGAGTCCCGGCTGCTGGTCGAGCGGACCAGGGAGTCGCTCGACCGGGCGATCAAGGCGGTCAAGCCCGGCCGCCGGATCAACGTGATCGGCCGCGTCATCGAGTCCTACGCCAAGCGCTTCGACTACGGCGTGGTGCGGGACTTCACCGGCCACGGCATCAACACGTCGTTCCACTCCGGCCTGATCATCCCGCACTACGACAGCGAGCGGGCCACCGAAGTGATCAAGCCCGGGATGACCTTCACGATCGAGCCGATGCTCACGCTGGGCACCTACGACTACGAGATCTGGCCGGACGGCTGGACCGTCGTCACCAAGGACCGCAAGCGGACCGCCCAGTTCGAGCACACGCTGGTCGTCACGGCGGACGGCGCCGAGGTCCTCACCCTGCCGTAGCGGGGAAACCGTTCCCGCCGGGGCCGCGCCGAAGGGGCGCGGCCCCGGCGGGGCAGAACGTGGGCGGGGCGGGGACGGGCTCGGCGGGCCGGCTACCCGATCAGCCACTGCTCCTCGGCGACCGCGCCCACCTCGGTGCAGGCGTCGGTCAGCACGTCCAGCACGCGCAGCGAGTCCGGCAGCGGCTGCTCGGGCCCGCGCAGCCACCGCACCTCCGAGCCGTCCGGCAGCGCGGCCGGCGGGAGCAGGGTGTACGAGCCGCGGCAGTGCCACCGCAGGCCGGGGTGTTCGGACATGGTGTCCGGGGTGGAGTCCAGGGCGCTCGGCCACCACTCGTCCTCGTCCACCGGAGTACCCCGGGTGGCGGTGAAGAACAGGTAGCGGTCCTCGCCGACGGCGGCGACCGGGCCGTCCACGCCGAGCGCGGTGAGCCGCTCCAGGGCGAGCCGCCCGGCCTCGGCCGGCACGTCCAGGACGTCGTGCGCGCGGCCGGTGGCGGTGATGAAGTTGGCCTGCGGGTCTCGGGAGAGCCAGCGGGCGAGCTGTTCCGGGTCGGTGGTGGCCTGGGTCTGCCAGGCGAACGAGACCGGGTGCCGGGCGGGCGCCGGACAGGCGACCCGGTCACAGGAACATCGGTAGCCGGCCGGATGCGCGGCGGGCGCCAACGGGAAGCCGGCGCGGACGGCGCCGAGCAGCTGGTCCAGTCTGGCGGCGGGACTGTCCGTGTCCGCCGCCCGGGCCCGCTCACGGTCACGCTTCTGCCACCAGGTCGTCCACCTGCTGCCGGATTCCATCGGGCCCCTTCCGTGCGTCGCCGTGCCTGGTGTGACACAGCGTTCGACGTACCACTCCGACGCAACGCACGGCGCCCCCCGCTGCTTCCCGGGTGGTGCTCGGCCCTGCAGTACCGCGCCCTGCCGGCCGGTGCCGGGGTTGCCGGACGGCCGACGCCGGGGTCACGGTACGGAGTCACGGCAGCACGACGGCTGCGGCTCGGCGGCCCGGCGGGCACGGTCAAGTGCGCCTCGCCCGGCCCGTACGGGCCCGCTGACCCGGGTGGACCCCGAGGGCGTAACAGGAAGGATAAGGGTGCGCGGACCCTCCGGTTGACCGGGGGCGGTGCCTCTCCGGTCACACTCCCGGCACCCGACCGTCACAGCACCTCCGCCCGGCACCCGCACGCGGTCCGCCACCTGCGGCGGGATGAGACCCTGGTGGGGTGAAGAGCGCGGACACCGAATTCGTCGGCGGCCCCCTGGACGGCCGGATCCTCCCCATCCCGTTGGGGCCGATGTACGGCGTGCCCAAGAAGTACACCGTGCCGGTCCCCTCGCACGGGGACACTCCGGCGCGCACACTGGTGTACGTCCGGGCCAAGCAGCAGCGGGGCACCCGCTGGTACTGGCGCTACGAGTACGACGAGGCGGCCACCGCCCGCGCTACCGGGTGACGGCCGCCCTCCTGGTGGGAGGACGGCGATGGCGAGGACCGTACGGCACCCCCGAACCCGCGCCCAGTCGGTGGCGCACCACAACCGGCAGGTGGCCGGGGTCACCGCCGGACTGCTGGTACTGATCAGCGCCTACAGCGCGGTGCTCGGATCCAACGGCTGGCTCTGGTTCGGCTGGACGGTGCTGCTGCTCGCCTGCGTGGCGCTGTTCGCCGTTCGGGCCTGAGCCCGCCGGTCCCTCCCGCGCCCCGCACCCCCGTCACCGGCCGACCGTCGGCGCCGGGCCGCCTTCACCCGGCACCGGCGGCTACTGACGGTCAGTCGTCCTCGGCCAGGATCAGGTACAGCTTCTTCCGGGCCTCGGTGAGCACGGCCAGGCCCTTGACCCGCTGCGCCTCCGTCCCGGTCGCCATGACCTGCCGGACGGCGTGTTCCACCGCGCCGAGCGCCTGGCCGACCTCCTGGACCGCGGCCCAGTCGACGTCCTGACCGGCCTCCGCCCACGGCTCGTCCGGCCCGGCGTCGGCCTCGGCCCGGCCCGCCTCGGTGAGCGAGACCAGCCGCTTGCCGCCGAGTTCCTCCGCCGTGATCAGGCCCTCCTCCTCCAGCAGCTGGAGGGTCGGGTAGACCGAACCCGGGCTGGGCCGCCAGGCCCCGCCGGAGCGCTCGGCGATCTCGGCGATCATCTCGTAGCCGTGCATCGGCCGCTCCTTGAGCAGCGCCAGCAGCGAGGCACGCACGTCCCCGCGCCGAGCCCGGCCGCGACGGCCGCGCGGGCCGAACCCGCCGGGCCCTCCGGGCCCGCCGAAGCCGCGGCCCCACGGCGGCCCGGGCGGCCGTCCGGGCCCGCCGACGAACGGCGGCGGCCCGAACGGGCCGAACGCCTCTCGGCCCTCGAAACACTCTCCGGGACCCCCGGCGAAGTCCGGCCCCCGACGGCGTCCGCCGTACGGGCCCTCTTCGCGGAATCGTCCTGGACGCATAGCACCCACCTCCCGTACCGGCCGCGGGAACGCGGCCGCACAGACGATCGTTCAAGACAGTCGAGTTACTGTCTCGATACTTCGACGATATATCGCTGAGTGTCGTCCGTCAACGCTACCGACACGGCCACCGATGTCCTGCAACAGGCGACCCGGACCGATCGCCGTCGACGTCGGACCGCCCCAGGTCAGGCCCGCGGCTGCGGCTCACCAGGGGCCGAGCCGAAGTGGGCCCCAAAGGAGCACGGGGAGGAGCGAGGGCTCACGACGCGCTAATTTGGGGCATCCCAGAGCAGAGGAGAGCCCCGTGGGCAAGGTGGTCATGTACAGCTCGGTGTCGGTGGACGGCTTCGTCGCGGACGAGAACGACCAGCCCGGACCACTGTTCGACTGGTTGTCCAACGGTGACGTCCCGTTGGACGAGAACGGCGCGCTGAAGGTCTCGCGGGCGTCCTACGACCACACCCGGCCGTACTGGGACCAGATCGGAGTCACGATCGTCGGCCGCCGCGTCTTCGACATGACGGACGGCTGGGACGGGACGCCTCCGGGCGGGATCGACCACGTGGTCGTCGTGACGCACCGGCCGGCGCCCGAGGGCTGGGACCCCGGGGCGCCGTTCCACTTCGTCGACGGCGTCGAGGCCGCCGTGGCCGAGGCACAGGAACTCGCGGGAGACCGCACGGTCGAGGTCGCCGCCGGCGACGTCGGTGGCCAGGTGCTCGCCGCGGGCCTGGTCGACGAGGTGCGCATGGACGTCGTACCCGTCGTGTTCGGGTCCGGCAGGCGCTTCTTCGGGTCGGTCCACGCGCAGCACCTCCTGGAGGGCCCGGACGTGGTGGTTCAGGGCAACCGGGTGCTCCACCTGCGCTACCGGGTGCGCCGTCGACCGAGCTGAGCCGGTGCGCGAACCGGTCCGCTGCGAACGGTGACACAGGATCGGGCCTCCGGCTGCGTTCGCGCATCGCTGCGACCCGCGCCCCGAGCGGCCGGTCCGACACCCCGCCCGGCACTCCGCCCGACATCTCGGTCCGACATGCCCCCGGCGAGGCCGCGACCTGCGGCGGTGCCACTACGGTGACGGGCATGGCCGGAGAACGAGACCTCGCGACACTGCTGCGCGGAATGCGCCCACAGCTCAACCCGGGGCGGTACGTGTACTGCACGCTGCCCGCCAGGGTGCCCGCCGGCATGCGGCCGGTGGTCACGGTCGCCGAACCCGAGGGGGTGACGGTGGTCGTGGCCCAGGAGGAGGCCGACGCGCTCGGCCTTCGCTACGAGTACGTGGCCGCCTGGATCACCCTGCAGATCCACTCCGCGCTGGAGGCCGTCGGCCTCACCGCCGCAGTGGCCGGGCGGCTCGCCGAGGAGGGGATCAGCTGCAACGTGGTGGCCGGCTTCCACCACGACCACCTCTTCGTCGCCGCCGACGACGCGGACCGCGCCGTCCGGGTCCTGGAGGAGTTCGCCGACCGGCCCGCCTGACCGGGTGCACCGGGTGGCCGCTCCCCGGGCGGGCTCCGAGACTGGAAGGACCGGGCGACCCGCCCGACCGGTCAGCCCCGCCCCTCTTGGACCCGCCCCGGAAGGAAGTGCGCCACCATGGCCACCTGTGTCACGTGCGGCAACGACTACTGGCTCGCCTTCGAGATCAAGACCCTCACCGGCGACGTCTACACCTTCGACAGCTTCGAGTGCGCGATGGAGAAGCTGGCCCCGCGCTGCGAGCAGTGCCAGGTCCGGATCGTCGGCCACGGCGTCGAGGTCGCCGGCATGTTCTTCTGCTGCGCCAACTGCGCCCGCGTCAACGGCGGCCTCGGCGAACAGATCCGCGACGCCGTCGGCACCCGCCCGTCCTCGTAGACCCGCCCCACCCGGGCCGGCCGGCACGTGAGCGCTCCGGCGGGGTTTCGAGGTAGCGGAAAAGGCCCCCCGACCTGCCGTTTCGCAGGTCGGGGGGCCTTTCCCCGAGTCGGCGGCGGAAGAGTCGGCCTGTACGCCGGGTTCTGTCTCCCGGGCCGCTTGCGCGAGCCGGGGAGGCGGCCATCCATCTAGGGCTGCCGTTGCCGACAGCCTCGTGCGGTCTACCCGCGGACTCGGGCGAGCAGCCCTCGGTCATCCGCGCACGGCACCCGGAGGCGCCGATCTTGACCTTGCTCCAGGTGGGGTTTACCGAGCCGGCCGAGTCACCCCGGTCGCTGGTGGTCTCTTACACCACCGTTTCACCCTTACCCGTCGCCGAAGCGGCGGGCGGTCTGTTTTCTGTGGCACTGTCCCGCGGGTCACCCCGGGTGGGCGTTACCCACCACCCTGCTCTGTGGAGCCCGGACGTTCCTCGGCGGGTCCTGGGACCCGTCGCGGCCGCCCGGCCGGCTCTTCCGCCGTAGTGGTCATCGTAGCCGCTCGGGCGGCGCCTCCCGCACCGCGGCCCGGGCGACGGGCGGCTCGCCGCCGAGCCGGGCGGCCACCCCGGCCGCGGTCGCGGTGGCCCAGGCGGTGGTGGTGACCAGCCCGATCACCAGGATGGCGACGCCGAGACCGGTCACGATCCACCAGCCCACGTGGCTGGCCGGGGCGAAGCCCGTGACGACCGGGCCGATCACCGCCGAGGTGACCGCCGTACCGATCACCGCGACACCGAGCGACTGGCCGACCTGCCGACTGGTCGAGGCGACGGCCGCCGCCACACCGGCCTGGGCGCGGGGCATGCCGGAGACCGCGGCGTTGGTGATCGGCGCGTTCACCATGCCGAAGCCGAAGCCGAACAGCGCGTACGCGACCAGCAGGAGGACGGGCGGGGAGTCGGCGGCCAGCCGGGTGAGCAGCAGGCCGCTGCCGGTGAGGCCGATCCCGGCCAGCACCAGCGGGCCGCGCGGGCCCCGGCTGCCGACGATCCGGCCCGAGAGCGGCGCGCACACCAGCATCATCCCGGCCATCGGCAGCGTCCACAGGCCCGCCTCGACCGGACTGTAGCCGCGGACGTCCTGGAGGTAGAGGGTGTTGAGGAAGAGGAAGCCGCCGAGCGCGGCGAAGGCGCAGACCGCCGTCAGGGTGGCGCCGGTGAACGGCGCGCTGCGGAAGAACCGCGGGTCGACCAGCGGCTCGGCGACCCGGCGCTCCCACAGCGGGAAGGCCACCAGCGCGACCAGCGCCGTCGTGGCCAGGCCGAGGATCAGCGGGGACGTCCACCCGTGCTCCGGGCCCTCGATGATCGCGGCGGTGCCGCAGCCGAGCAGCGCCACCATGAGCAGCTGTCCGACCGGGTCCAGCCGTCGGGCGCGGGGGGCGCGCGACTCGGGGACGTAGCGCGCGGTCAGCAGGAAGGCGACCAGGCCGACCGGGACGTTGATCAGGAAGATCGCCGGCCAGCCGGCGGCGTGCACGAGGAAGCCGCCGAGCAGCGGTCCGAGCGCCATGGAGATGCCGACCACGCCGCCCCAGACACCGATCGCCCGGGCCCGTTCGCGCGGCTCGGTGAAGGTGTTGGTGATGATCGACATCGCCACGGGGTTCAGCATCGAGCCGCCGACCGCCTGCACCGCACGGAACAGGACCAGCCACTCCAGGCTCGGAGCCAGGCTGCAGAGCAGCGAGCCGAGCACGAAGAGCAGCAGACCCGTCTGGAACACCCGGCGGCGGCCGAACCGGTCGGCCACCGACCCGAACAGCATCAGCAGCGAGGCCAGCACCAGGGTGTAGGCGTCGATGATCCACTGCAGGCCGGAGGCGGGGGCGTCCAGGTCCTTCTGGATCTCCGGGAGGGCGATGTTCACGACGGTGTTGTCGAGCCCGACGATGAACAGGCTCAGGCAGCAGATCGCCAGGATCAGCAGGCGGCGGCGCCGGCCGGGATCGGCGGACGGGCCCGGGTGCGGGGCGGCGGGCGGTGGACTGGGGGAGGTCGCTTCGGCCACGGGTCGATCCTCCCACCGGCCGGGCCGTCAGACGGCGGTGAAGCGGACCGTACGGGTGGCGGGGTCGGCGACGACCAGCCGGACCCGCACCAGCTCGCCGAGCGGCAGACCCCCGCCGCCTGACGCGCCGTCGGGGCTCTCGCAACGGGCCCGGACGGCGGGATCCCGCAGCTGGACGGTGCCGCGACCGGGCCGCTTGCCGTCGACGTCGACCACGACCGCGGCGAAGTCCTCGCCCTCCCGGCCGGCCAGCAGCTCCGCCTCCACCAGGTCGATGCAGGCCCGCTCGACCTCACCCGAACGGCGGTCCCCCGCCGCCATCAGCGCCGGGATCCCGGGCAGCGACTCGCGCGCCCAGGCCGGCACCTCCTCCCCCGCCGCCACCGCCGCGCACACCTCCTGGGCGAACCGGTCCCCCAGCCGGCGCAGCGGCGCGGTGCAGTGCGCGTACGGCGCGGCGAGCGCGGCGTGCACCGGGTCGGCGGGCGCGGGCACGCCGCCGCTCACGTCGAAGGCGGCGTAGCCGGCCCCGCGCAGCAGGCCGGTGCACTCGTCGAGGAACGCGGCGTGCAGCGGGCGCTGCGGATCGAGGGAGCGGATCAGCTCCGGGTACGGCAGGCCGTCCGGCCAGTCCACGTCCAGCGCGCGGGCGGTGCGGCGCAGCCGCTCGTACGCGGCGGGCGGGGCGGCGGGCAGGGTGCGCAGCAGGCCGACGCCCGCGTCGAGCATCAGCTCGGCCGCGGCCATGCCGGTGAGCAACGAGATCTGGGCGTTCCAGCCGTCGGCGGGGGTGGGCGCGCGGTAGCCGAGCGCATAGCCGCGCGGGGTCTCCTCGATCTCCTGCTCGGGGACGGGGAGGCTGATCCCGCCGCGCTCGCGCTCCCGCTCCTCACGGAGCCGGCCGACGGTGGCGAGCAGGCCGAGCTGCTCGTCGGCTCCGCCGGCGTCCACGGCGCGCTGGACGGTCGCGTAGTCGAGCCGGCGCCGGGAGCGGACCACCGCGCGCCGAAGGTCGGCGAGGACGACGGCGCCGTCCGCGTCCAGGTCGAGCTGCCAGAGCAGGGCCGGGCGAAGCTCTCCGGGCAGCAGGCTGGCCGCGTCCTCGGAGAGCCGGGTCGGATGCAGCGGGACGCGCCGGTCGGGGAAGTAGAGGGTCTCGACCCGGCGGCGGGCCTCCTCGTCGATCGCCCCGCCGGGGCGGACGAAGGCGGCGACGTCGGCGATGGCGTAGTGCACCCGGTAGCCGCCGCCGGGGCGGTGGGCGAGGTGCATCGCCTGGTCGAGGTCGCGGGAGCCGGGCGGGTCGACGGTGAACAGCGGCAGGTCCGTGGCGTCGTACTCGGGCAGGCGCGGGCATTCGGCGGCCTGTTCGGCCTCCGCCAGGACGGCCTCGGGCCACTCGGTGCGGATCTCCGGTCGGGCCCGCAACTCGGCCAGTTCGGCGTTGATCCGGGCGGAGTCGGCGGCCTTGACACGCAGTTTTCGGCGGGGCATGGAGGCAGCGTAGGGCCGGCCGGGTGGTTCCGGCCGGACGTCGCCCGCGGGCGGCGTGCCGATGTCCGGCCGGTCCTGCGACGGCCGCGCGGCCGGGCTCAGCGGCCCAGCAGCGACCTGCAGTCCTTGGCAGCAGCGGCCACGTCGTCGTCGTGGCGGGGCCGGTGGGGCGCGGGGTGGCGGTGTAGGGGGTCGTAGCGTGGGGGGAGCTGGTGATCGCAACGGAGGAGGGGGATCGGGCGATGCGTGGGTCGAAGGTCGTGGGGTCGGCGGTGGCCGGGGTACTGGCGGGGACCGGGGCTCTGCACGCGCTGTGGACGGTGACGCCGTGGCCGCTGCGGACGCCGGAGGAGTTCGCGGACACCGTGGTCGGCACCGGCGAGGGGGTGCCCCCGGCCGCGGCGTGCGCGGCGGTGGCGGGGCTGCTGGGTTCGGCCGCGTACCTGGTGGCCGCGGAGGCCGGGGTGGTGCCGGCGGTCGGGCCCGCGCGGCTGCGCCGGGCGGGGGTGCGGGCGGTGTCTGCGGTGATGCTGGCGCGCGGTGCGGGCGGGCTGCTGCTCTTCGGTGGTGGGCTGCTCGGGCGCTCGGAGCGGTTCCGGCGCCTGGACACCCGGTACTACTCGCCGCTCTGCCTGGCGCTCGGCGCCGGGGCCGCGGCGGTCGCGGCGACGGGTTACCGGGAGCGGGGGCCGGTTGCGTAGGGTGGCCGGGTCCGCCGCCACGAAGTGTTGAGGAGTACGCGTGCTGGTCCTGTTGCCGCCCTCGGAGGGGAAGGCCGCGTCCGGGGACGGTGTGCCGTTGGCGCTCGACGGGCTGTCGCTGCCCGGGCTGACGGCGGCCCGGGCCCGGGTGCTGGAGACCCTGGTCGACCTCTGCCGGGGCGACGGCGACGCGGCCGCCGAGGTGCTCGGCCTGAGTCCCGGCCTGCGCGGCGAGGTGGCGAGGAACGCCGGCCTGCCGACGACGGGCGCGCTCCCGGCCGGGGAGGTGTACACCGGGGTGCTCTTCGACAACCTGGGACTGGCGACGCTCGACGAGGCCGCGTACGACCGGGCGGCGCGGACGCTGCTGGTCTTCTCCGGGCTCTGGGGCGCTGTGCGGATCGACGACCGGATCCCGCCCTACCGCTGCTCGATGGGCGTGAAACTCCCCGGCCTGGGGGCGCTCGGAGCGTACTGGCGGGGTGCGATGGCGCCCGTGCTGCCGGAGGTGGCCGACGGGCTGGTGCTGGACCTGCGCTCCGCCGCGTACGCGGCCGCCTGGAAGCCCGCCGGCGAGGTGGTGTCCCGGACGGCGACCGTCCGGGTGCTCCAGGAACGGGACGGCCGGCGCACCGTGGTCAGCCACTTCAACAAGGCGACCAAGGGCCGGCTGGTCCGCGACCTGCTGGTCACGGACGCCGCGCCCAAGGCGCCCGGTGAGCTGGTGGACGCGCTGCTGGGGCTCGGCTACCGGGTGGAGGTCGCCGCCGAGGGCACCGCGCGCAAGCCGTGGCAGCTGGACGTGGTGGTCACCGAGGTGCACTGAGGTCCGTTGAGGTGCACCGAGGTCCGCCGGCACGTGTACCGCACGTCGAAGGGCCGGTCGTTCCCGACCGGCCCTTCCGCGGTCCCCGGCGGTCCCCGGCGCGGGTGCGCGCGGTTCCGCGAGCCCGCACGGTCAGCGCAGGTGCCCGGTGTCGTTGAGCAGCCGCACCGAGGCGTTGCCGTCCGCGTAGTACTGGACGGCGCAGAGCGAGGCGGCGGACAGCTCCATCCGGTAGAGCGCGTCCGGCGGTGCGCCGAGCGCCAGCCGGACCAGCGTCTTGATGGGGCTGACGTGCGAGACGACCAGCACGGTCTTCCCCGGGTAGCGGGCGAGGACCTTGTCCCGGGCCACCCCGACGCGGTGGGTGAGGGTGGTGAAGCTCTCGCCGCCGCCGGTCGGCCTGGCCTTGGCGGAGCCCAGCCAGGCGGTGAGGTCCTCCGGGTGGCGCTCCTGCACCTCGCCGAAGGTCAGTCCCTCCCAGGCCCCGAAGTCGACCTCGCGCAGCCCCTCCTCGTACCGGACGTCGAGGCCGAGCCGGGCGGCGACGGTCTCGGCGGTCTGGCGGGTGCGGAGCATCGGCGACGCGACCACGGCCTGGACCGAGCCGCGCGCGGCCAGCGCCTCGGCGGCCCGCTCGGCCTGCCAACGGCCCTTCTCGGAGAGCTCCGGGTCGGTGCCGCCACTGCCGGAGAACCGCTTCTCCGGCGTGAGGTGGGTCTCGCCGTGCCGGAGCAGGACGAAGGTGGTCGGCGTGCCGAGGTCGGCGTCGCCGGCCCAGCCGGCCTTGGGCGCGGCGGTCTCCGGCGGCGGTTCCTCGACGGCGGCGGCCTTGGGGGCCTTGGGCTCCCACTGGCGGCCGGCCTTGCCCGCGTCCATCGCCTCGTTGGCGAGCCGGTCGGCGTCCTTGTTCCGCTCGCGCGGGATCCAGGTGTACTTGACCTGCCCGCGCGGCAGGACGGTCCGGGCCTCGGCGGCGAGCGGCTGCATGTCCGGGTGCTTGATCTTCCAGCGCCCGGACATCTGCTCGACGACCAGCTTGGAGTCCATCCGGACGTCCACCGAGGCGTCCGGGTCGAGGTCCCGGGCCGCCTTCAGTCCGGCGATCAGGCCCTTGTACTCGGCGACGTTGTTGGTGGCGTGGCCGATGAACTCGGCCGCCTCGGCGATGATCCGGCCGGTGTCGCCGTCGCGGACCACCGCGCCGTAGCCGGCCGGCCCCGGGTTGCCCCGGGACCCGCCGTCCGCCTCGACGACGAACCTGCGCCCCGCCACCGGCTCAGGCGCCCGAGTCGGCGGTGCGGACCAGGATCCGCCCGCAGTTCTCGCAACGGACCACCTTGTCGACCGGCTCGGCCTTGATGGCGTTGAGCTCGGTGATCGAGAACTCGGTGCGGCACCCCTCGCAGCGGCGCTGGTAAAGGCGGGCCGCGCCGACGCCGCCCTGCTGCTCGCGCAGGCGGGCGTAGACCTTGATCAGGTCGGCCGGGACGACGGCGGCGACGGTCTCGCGGTCGCGCCGGATCTTCGCCACCTCACCGTCGATCTCGGCGAACGCGGCGTCCCGGCGGCCCTCGGCCTCGGTCAGCACGACGGTGGAGTGCTCCAGCCGCGCGGTCAGCTCGGTGACCCGGGTCTGGGCGGACTCCAGCCGCTCCATGATCTCCAGGACGACGTCCTCCAGGTCCCCCTGGCGCTTGGCCAGCGAGCCGATCTCGTGCTGGAGGTTCTCCAGGTCCTTCGGCGAGTTGATCGCACCGGAGTCCAGGCGCTGCTGGTTACGGGCGGACCGGGCGCGGACCTGCTCCACGTCCTGCTCGGCCTTGGTCAGCTCGCGGGTGGTGTCGCCGAGCTGGGCCTGGGCGGCGACCACGAGGTCCTTGAGCGCGATGTGGTCGGCGTTGACCTTCTCGATCTCGGCGTGCTCGGGCAGGCTGCGCCGCCGGTGGGCCAGCTGGTCGAGCTTGGAGTCGATGGCCTGGAGGTCGAGCAGGCGGATCTGGTCGGCGGGCGCGGCGTTCAAGCGGAGAGCTCCTGTGAATCGGGTCAGGCGGGGAAGGACATGGGGGCGTGCGCGGTCCACGGGTCGGTGACCGTGTGAGAAACCTTCGTCTCCACGGCCCAGCCGCGCTTCTCGCCGGCGCCGTTCAGCGCCCGCTCGGCCAGGGTCAGCCAGGGCCACTCGGTGGCCCAGTGCGCGGCGTCGACCAGGGCGATCGGCGCCGTCTCGGCGGCCTCCGAGGCCGGGTGGTGGCGCAGGTCTGCGGTGAGGTAGGCGTCGACGCCGGCCGCGCGCACCTCGGCGAAGAGGCTGTCGCCGGAGCCGCCGCACACCGCGACCCGGCTCACCAGGCGGTTCGGGTCACCGGAGATCCGGACGCCGGCGGCGGTCGCCGGCAGGCCCGCGGCGACCTTCGCGGCGAACGCGGCGAGCGGCAGCGGGGGCTCCAGCAGGCCGACCCGTCCGGTGCCGCGCCGGCCCAGCGGGTCGGTCGGGTCCGGGACCAGCGGGCCGGTGACGGTCACGCCGACCGCCTCGGCGAGCGCGTCCGAGACGCCCGGGTCGGCGTGGTCGGCGTTGGTGTGGGCCACGTGCAGGGCGATCCCGTTGCGGATCAGGGTGTGCACGACACGGCCCTTGAAGCCGGTGGCGGCGACGGTCGTGGTGCCGCGCAGGTAGAGCGGGTGGTGGGTGACGACCAGGTCGGCCCCCCACTCGACGGCCTCGTCGACGACCGCCTGCACGGGGTCGACGGCGAACAGCACGCGTCGGACCTCGGCCTGAGGGTCTCCGCAGACCAGGCCGACGGCGTCCCAGGACTCCGCCCACTGCGGCGGGTACAGCTCTTCGAGGGCGGCGATGACGTCGGACAGTTTCGGCACCTGTCGAGACTACCGTGCGCGCGGGGGCGGCCGGGCCTCCCGGTTCGCACGGGCGCCCGGGCCGTCCGGTGCACGGACGCGCGTCAACCTGTGGTTCGGGGTGCGCGGGCGGCCGGCGCGCGCCGTCCGGAGGGCGCTCGGGGGCCGTACGCGCCGGGCCGCACGGCCCGGGTCCCGCACACGGGATGCCTCGCACACATGCGAAACGGCGCCCGGATCACCCTTACGAGTGAAGTGACCGGCTTCGCGTTGAGCATCCCTCACTACTGAAAGTAACTTCACTCCTGCAAAAGGGAGTTGCACCGCCCCCGAGGTCGGGCGGACGCCCCGCCCGGCCACGGGCGCGGACCCGCGCGGACCCGTACGGACCACCGGCAGGAGACCGCCGGACCGCGGGCCCTGGGCGGACACGGCCGGGGCCGAACTCCCGCGCCCACCGAGGGACCGATTCAGGCCGCGGCCGGGTGCCCGGGTGCCGGAGCAGTGGGCACCGGCGGGCACCGGCCCAGACGAAGGGATGTGGTGGCGGATGGAAGCGGGCACATCGCTGCGTACGGCCGGGGGAACGGACTCGGCGGACCACGGGCCGGATGCGGTCGGCCCGTGGCCGGAGATGACGCGGGCGGTGCTGGCCGGAGCCGGGGGCCGGGGAGGCGGCGACTGGCGGATCGCCGCCGAAGGCCCCTGGTGCACGGCCAGGCCGCCCGCGGGCGAACTCGCGGACGAGGGCTGGAAGCTCCACGTCAGCGCCGCCTCGGCGGTCGGCGGCGTGGTGCTCGCCGCCGTCACCGAAATCCTGGCCGAGGACCCGTGCACGTTCCGGTTCGCCACCGGGTCGACCCAGCTGCACGAGATCAACTCGCGCCACCGCGAACGGGGTTCGGCGGGCAAGTTCATCACCGTCTACCCGGACGGCGAGCCGCAGTTCCGGCGGCTGGCCGCCGCGTTGCACCGCGCCACCGAGGGCCTGCCCGGGCCGGTGGTGCTCTCCGACCGCCCGTACCGGCCGGGCAGCCTCGTCCACTACCGGTACGGCGCCATCGCGGCCCGCGCCGAACTGGGCAACGACGGCGGCTACCGGTCCATGCTGCGCGGGCCCGGCGGCGAACGGGTCGAGGACGTCAGCGAGGCCGCGTACCGCTGCCCGCCGTGGGCCCGGGACCCGCTGGTGCGGGATCCCGCCGAGGACGGGCCCGGCGCGGGCCGGCCCCCGGCACGGCGGCGCGGCAGCGGCGGGGTCCTGCTGGCCGGGCGGTACGTGATCACCGGCACCCTCCGGAAGGGCGCCGAGGGCGGCGTCTTCCTCGGACGGGACACCGACGGCGGCACCGAGGTCGTGGTCAAGCAGGCGCGCGCCCACATCGAGGTGGACCGCGCCGGCACCGACGCCCGCACCGCACTGCGGCACGAGGCCGCTCTGCTGGCCCGGCTCGACGGCCGGGGCCTGGCCCCCCGACCGGTCGAACTGGTCGAACAGGACGACTCCCTCTTCCTCGTCCAGGAACGGATCGCCGGACAGCCGCTCGGCAGCTGGGTCGCGGCCCGGCTGCGCCGGGACGGCAGCCCCGACGTCGACTGGGCCGAGGCCGGACCGGTGGCCCACGCCCTGCTCGACCTCGTCGAGCGGGTGCACGAGCAGGGACTCGTCCTGCGGGACCTCTCCCCCGGCAACGTCCTCGTCCTGCCCGACGGCTCGCTGCGGCTGGTCGGCCTGGAGCTCGCCGCCGAGGCCGGCAGCCGGGCCGGCTCGGCCGGCGCCCCCGGGTACCGCGCCCCCGAACAGGGCCCCGGGCGGCTCACGCTGGTCGCCGGCGGCGCCTCCACCGCGGACCCGGAGACCGATCTCTACGCGCTCGGCGGGCTCTTCTTCCTGCTCGCCACCGGCCACGACCCGCTGCTGCCCGAGGACCTCCCGTGCGCCCGCCCGGTCGCCGACCGGCTGGGCCGCTGGCTTGCCCTCGCGGCGCGCTCCGGTGCCACCGCCCGCCGCCTCGCCCCGGCCGTCCTCGGGCTCCGCGCCCAGGAGCCCCGGCGGCGGTGGAGCGTGGCCCGCGCCCGGGAGGTGCTGGCGGGAACGGCGGCCGGGGCGGGGGCGGCCGGGCGCGGGTCCGGCGCGGCCGCGGAGTCCGGTGGTGGCGATGGCGGTGCCTGGGCACCGGGCGGCCGTCCGGTCCCCGACGACGGGACGCCGCACTTCGCGTCCGTGTACGGCGGCGCCACCGGCACCGACACCGACACCGGCACCGCCCTGCCCGCCGCCCGACCGCACGTGCCAGGACCGGGCGGGGACGAGGCCGACCCCGACGGCGGCGCCGTCGACCGGGTGCTCCACGACGGCCTGCGCCACCTCGCCGCCACCGCGACGCCGCTGCGGCGCGACCGCCTCTGGCCGGTGGTACCGGCCGGGGAACGGTCGGATCCGTGCAACGTCCAGCACGGTGCGGCGGGCGTGCTGGCCGTCCTGGCCCGGGCGGCCGCGACCCACGGGCTACCGGCCGAGGTCCGGACCGTGGCCCGGACGACCGCACGAACGGCCGCCGAGTGGGTCGAACGCCGCTGCGCCGCCGAGCCGGTGGTGCTGCCCGGCCTGCACTTCGGCCGGTCCGGCGCCGCCTGGGCGCTGCTGGACGCCGCCGACGCGCTGGACGACCGCGCCCTGGCCGGGCGGGCGGCGGAGCTGGCCGCGCGGATACCCGTCACGTGGCCCAACCCCGACGTCTGCCACGGCGCGGCCGGTGCCGGCTACCTCCAACTCCGCTTCGCCACCGGGGTGCCGCCCCACCCGACGGTCGGCGGCCCGACGGTCGGCGGGCCCCCGGTCGGCGGGCCGCGGGACCGCCTCGCACCGGACACCGCGGCGTTCCTCGACCGGGCCGCCCGCTGCGGACACGGGCTGCTGGCGACCGCGCGGCAGGCCCCGTACGGCACGGTGTGGCCGGTGCCGGAGGACTTCGACTCCGTGCTCGCCGGTGTCACCCACCTCGGCTTCGCCCACGGCGTCGCGGGCATCGGCGCCTTCCTGCTGGCAGCCGCCGAGGCCACCGGCGACGGCGCGCTGCTCGACGGCGCCACGGCCGCCGGACGCACGCTCGCCGCGACCGCCCGCCTCGACCGGGCCGGCTCCGGGGAGACCGCGTGGTGGCCGCAGAGCGCCGACGATCCCGAGCACGTCCGGCTGGCGCACTGGTGCAGCGGATCCTCCGGCGCGGGCACCTTCCTGCTCCGGCTCTGGCGGGCCACCGGGGATGCCGACGCCCACCGGCTGGCCCTGGCCGCCGGACGGGCGGCGGCCGCAGCGCGGTGGCACGGCGGCATCACCGCCTGCCACGGCCTGGCCGGCGACGGCGAGTACCTGCTCGACCTCGCCGAAGCCACCGGCGATCCGGAGTTCCTCTCCTCCGCCCACGAGGTGGGCGCACTGCTCGCGGCCCGTCCGGCCCTGCGGGACGGCCTGCTGGTCCTGCCGGACGAGACCGGCACCGGGTGCGCCGCGGCGTACGGCACCGGCACGGCGGGCGCACTGGCCTTCCTGCTGCGGCTGCGGTACGGCGGGCCCCGGCTCTGGACGGACCCGGCACCGCTCCCGTCCGCGACCACTACCGCGACCTCGGGCCGAGCGGCGGACGGGCCGGCGGACGGGCAGACGGACGGGCAGAGGGTCGAACCGGCGGAGGCGAGGACGACATGAACGTGGCCACCCGGACCGCGACGCAGGCGCTGCGCCGGCTCGGCTTCACCTTCGCGACCGACGGCAGCCACGCCGCCTGTCTCGCGTCCGCCGCCGACGGTGGCTGGTACGTGGAGAGTTGGCGCCTGCCCCCGGACGGCCCCGCCTCGGCGGCCGGGCTCCGGCTGCCCGGCAACCGCTCGGAGGACCCCCGGTCGCAGCTGGTCGCGCCGCCGGACGGCTCGGTGCTGGTCTGCCGGCACGACGGCGACCGGCACGACCTGGTGACGCTGTCCCGCACCACCGACCAGGACGGCCGACTCGTCACCGCCGAAAGGCCGTTGGCCACCCTGCGGGCACCCGGGCTGCGCCTCCTGCCGCTGCCGGCCGGTGCCCCGACCGGCCCCCGGGCCCCAGTCGCCCTGGCGTTGGGCACCGACACCCGCCCGGCCACCACGGTCTGGCTGGTCCGGGCCGACGGCTCGGCACCGCACCAGGTCGCCGAGTTCCCGGGGCTGCACGGCGGCGGGGTCTGGCTGGACCACACCGGCGCCCTGCTGGCGCTCGACCGGGTGGGCGGCGGCCTGGTCCGCACCGTGGTGCTGGACCTGCGCACGGGAGCGGTCACCCCGCTGCTGGAGATCGGCGAGCGGAGCAACGACCGGCTGGTGCTGTTCGACCCGGACAGCCGGTTCGCGATGGTGCGCAGCGACGCGCCCGGGACCGACCGGATCGGCTGGGGCGTGCTGGGCGGCGACGCGCCGCTGCGGTTCCCGGAGTGCCTGCACGTCGCGGGCATGCTCCTGCGCCCGGTGGCGCTGCGACCGACCGGGGGCGGGGCCCGGGTGGTGCTCCAGGTCGACCACGGCGCCGGTTCCTCGCTCGCGCTGTGGGCTCCGGCCGCCGGGCGGCTGGAGCAGCTGCCGGTCCCGCCGGGGCGGCTCGGCGCGGTCGGGCACTGGTCGGCGGCGGGGCTGCGGATGCCGTACTCGGCGCCCGACCACCCGACGGCACTCGCCACCCTGGACGTGGACGCGCTGCTGGCGCACGGCCCGGCGCCCGCCGCGTCCGGTGCGACGCCGCTGCCCCTGCAGCTGGCACCGCTCGGCACCGGTCTGCCCGGGCCGTGGCGGGACACCGTCCTGCCCTGGTACCCCGGCGCCCCGCGCCCCGGCCCGCGGACCCCGCAGCCGGGCTGGCGCCTGGACGGCTCCACCCCGCCGGGCGAGGGCGGGCGCTGGCACCCCGCGCAGAGCCTCGAACTGGCGGGCCCGGCGGGGCCGTTGGAGGCCGTGGTGTACGGCGGGGACGGCTGGCTGAGCAGCCCGCACCTGGTACTCGCGCTGCACGGCGGCCCGGCGGACGCGTGGCGACTGGAGTTCGACCCGGCGCTGCAGCGGATGGCCGCCGAAGGGCTGGCGGTGCTGGCGCCGAACCAACGCGGCTCCACCGGCTACGGGTTGGCGCACGCGATGGCCATCCGGGGCGCCTGGGGCGGCCCGGACCTCGACGACGTCCTGTCCCTGCTGGAGGGCATCGCGGGGCAGCGCGCCGCGCTCGGTCTGGAGCCGCCGGCCCTGTTCGGGGTCAGCTACGGAGCCTTCCTGGCCCTGTTGGCGGCGGCACACGCTCCGGCCGAGCACGTGGCCCGCTGCGCGGTCGTCGCGCCGTTCCTGTCCGGAGCCCGGCTGCTGGCCGAAGCCGCCACCCCGGTAAGGGCGTTGACCACCCGGCTGGGCGGCGGAGAACCGATCGCGGACGCCCGCGGGCCGCGTGACGTGCTCCAGCTCGCCCACCGGATCGGCGCCCCGTTGCTGATCGTGCACGGCGACCGGGACGAGGTGGCGCCGGTCAGCCAATCAAGGTCGCTTCGCCACGAGTTGCTGCGGATCGGACGCACCGAGGGGACCGACTTCCGGTATGTGGAGGCGGCCGGCGCAGGTCACGAGGTGCTGGCCGAGGAGGGCGGCGCGGTGCTGCACGAGCTGCTCGCCGCGTTCCTGCGCACCGGCCGTCCGGGATAGGTCCCGGTCCGGTCCGGGACAGGTCCCCGCTCCGACCGCCCGGCCGTCCGGCCCGGGCCCAGGCACGGCCGTCCGGGGCCGTGGAGCCGGTGCGGTGCTCGTCGTGACCTCGCTGGGATCTCGCCCGCTCCGGCGGTTAAGGTGACCGGGGCACGGGCCGCGATCACCGGCCGTGCGTGCCCGGAGACGCCCCGGCGCCGCCGCCCGGGTCGAGTGCCCGACCGGGCCCCGACCGCGGCGGCGGTGACGGCCGGGCGCCGAAACACCCTCACCTCCGCACGGAAAAGACGATTCTGATGTCCACCCTCACCGACACCACCGGACCCTTGGCCAACGGGACCGACGCCGACGAGACCACGGCCGAGGGCGCCGCGTCGCACGGTCGCCACCGCGGCCGCTCCGCCTCCGACGACGTGCCCGAGGCCGACCCGCACGGCCGGCACCGCGCCGCCGCAGGCCGGGGCTGACCCGCACCGACCCCGCACCCCCGTGCGACTCGCACCACTCGCACCCGCACCACGCGCGCCAGGGCCCGCCGGACACTCCGGCGGGCCCTGGGCCGCATCCGGCGGGGCCACCCGCCGGAGGGTCAGTCCAGCGTCACGATCGTCCGCAGCGCCTCGCCGCCCCGCATCTGCGCGAGCGCCTCGTTGACGTCCGCCAGCCCCACCCGGTGCGTGACCATCCCCGCCAGGTCGATCCGCCCGGCCCGCCACAGCTCCACCACCAGGGCGACGGTGCGCGGCACCGGTGCCCCGCCGTACAGCGAGGGCAGCAGCCGCTTCTCGTTGAAGAACAGCTCCCCCATGCTGAACTTCGCCAGATCGTCCTGGGCCCCGGCACCGATCACCACCACGGCGCCGCCGCGCCGAGCCGCGTCGTACCCCGCCCGGACGGTGGCCGAGCGGCCGACGGCCTCGAAGACGTAGTCGAACCCGCCGCCCGGCAGGGCCTTCGCCGCCGCCTTGAGCTCCTCGGGGGCGAGCGCCTCGGTGGCGCCGAAGGCCAGGGCCCGCTCCCGGCGCGAGGCCACCGGGTCGACCACGGCGATCCGGCCGGCACCGCAGACCCGCGCGCCCTGCACAGCCGAGACGCCCACCCCGCCCGCGCCGATCACCGCGACCGACGCGCCGGGCTCGACCCGGGCGGTGTGGACGGCGGCGCCGATGCCGGTGGTCACACCGCAGCCGATCAGCGCGGCCGGCTCGTACGGCAGGTCGGCCGGCACGGGGACGACCGCGTCCCGGTCGACCACCACCTCCTCCGCGAAGGTGCCGGTGCCGTAGAAGCCGGACGCCTCCACGAACCCGCCCTCCGCACCGAAGCGGAAACCGGGCGCACCGAGGCGCCGCAGGCTGGCCACGCACAGGTGGCCCCGGCCGCGCTCGCAGTGGGCGCAACGGCCGCACGGCGCCATCCAGCAGAGCACCACGCGGTCGCCGACGGCGACGTCCGTCACCCCCTCGCCGACCTCGACCACGTCTCCCGCGCCCTCGTGACCCGGCACGAACGGTGCCGGCTGCGGCAGCACCCCGCTCATCGCCGACAGGTCCGAGTGGCAGAGGCTGGCCGCCCGGAGCCGGACCCTCACCTTGCCGGGGCCGAAACCGACCGCCACCACGTCGTCGCGGACGTCCAGGGTGTCCTGGCCGGTCTTGTGCAGGACGGCTGCGCGCATGCGGCTGCTCCGGTTCTCCTCGGATCGACGGTCGGGCCGATTCTGGCACGACGCGCCGGGGCGGAGTGGAACACGTTCCACCCGGTGGCGCGCGGGGTCCCGGGGCCGGACGGCGCCGTACCGTCCAGTAGGGTCCGACGGCGAGCAGGACCCCCGCCACCCCCCACCCCGCCGAGGAGCAGCACCATGTCCGACCTCCTGGAGACCGCGCGCCCCCGGCCCGAGGTGCTGACCGCGTTCGAGGGCGCGACCGGGTTCATGCCGGTGGACGAGGGCCTCGCGCTGTACGCCGCCGCCGTGACCGCCGCCCGCCGCACCGGCCTGCCGGTGCTGGAGATCGGCACCTACTGCGGCCGTTCGGCCGTCCTGCTGGCCGCCGCCGCCCGGGAGACCGGCACCGTCGCCCTGACCGTCGACCACCACCGGGGCTCCGAGGAGCAGCAGCCCGGCTGGGAGTACCACGACCCGACCCTGGTCGACCCGGAGGTCGGCCGGATGGACACCCTCCCCCGCTTCCGCCGGACCCTGCACGCGGCGGGTCTGGAGGACCACGTGGTGGCCCTGGTCGGGCGCTCCCCGCAGATCGCGGCCCTCTGGGGCGGGCGGCTCGGCCTGGTCTTCATCGACGGCGGCCACACCGACGAGCACGCCACCGGCGACTACGAGGGCTGGGCGCCCCACCTGGCGCCCGAGGGCCTGTTGGTGGTGCACGACGTCTTCCCGGACCCGGCCGACGGCGGCCAGGCCCCTTACCGGGTGTACCTGCGGGCACTCGCCGAAGGGTTCGAGGAGGTCTCGGTGACGGGATCGCTGCGGGTGCTGCGCCGCGCCGCCGCCTGAGTCGCCCGCCCTGATCTGCGGGCGGACCCGGCGGGTGCGGCCCGAGGACCCGGGGAACGCGGACCGGAACCCGGGCGGGGGCCCCGGGGCGCGGCCGGGAATCGGCCGAGCCGTCCCACGGCCGATCACGGATGCTCTAACGTCGTGCCGGGGCTGTCGGGCGGGGGCGCGGACGGTACGGTGTCCGCGCGGTCGCGGGCGCCCGCGACCGCGGCACGGCCGCACGACACAGCAGAGCATCCGGGCAGACCGTGGGGGCTAGCGCAATGACGGACCAGCAGAACACCGCTCCGGCGGTCTGGGACCCGACCGCCCGCGGTGGCGCCGGCGGTTGGGTGCGCGGACCTCAGCAGCAGGCCGCAGCCGCCGGCCCGCCCACCACGCCGCCGGCCGGCCCACCGGCAGGACCGCCCACCGGCCCCGTCGCTCCGGCCGGCCACCCCCAGCCGCCCGCCGCCCCGCAGCAGCAGCCCTCCGCCGGCGCCGTCGGCGACCAGGGACCGCCGCTGGGCGCCCGCCCGTACCTGGCCGCCGCCCCGGACCCCGCGCCCGGCTACGACGCCCCGACGGCCCGCATCCCCCTGCCGGTCCCGCCCCAGCCGGCTCCACCCCGGTCCGTGCCGCCGTACGGCACGCCGTACCAGCAGCCGCAGCAGCCCGGGCAGCAACCGCCCCCGCCGCCGTACGGCCAGGGCCCCGGTGCCGCTCCGTACCCGGGCCGACCGCCGCAGGGCCACCCGCAGCACCACCCGCAGCCGGACTACGCGCCGAACTACGCGCAGCCGGGCTACCCCCCGCCGGACTACCCGACCGGCTACGAGGACGTCGACGACGAGGACGACCGCGGCGGCAAGCGCGCGCCGCTGCTGATCGGCTTCGCCCTGCTCTTCGTCCTGGCGCTGGGCGGCGGCATCCTCTGGGCCATCAGGGACGACGGTTCCACGACCGACCGGGCCGCCCCGTCCCCGACCTCCGCCACCGCCGACAGCGCCGCACCGTCCGGGGCCCCTCAGCCGGCCCCTGCGCCCACCGGCGGCACCGGCGCACCGACCCCGACCGACACCCCCTCGGCGAGCGCGAGCGCGACCCCCAGCCCGACCGCCGGGGGCGGCCCGAACGCCCAGCCGCAGGCCAAGGCGCTGGACGAGCTGCTGACCCAGGGCGAGGGCGCGAAGGCGCCGATCGGCAGTGCGGTCGCGAAGGTGAGCAGCTGCCCGTCCAAGCCCGACATCGACGCCGCCGCCCAGGTGTTCGACAACGGAGCCAAACAGCGCGACCAACTCCTCACCAAGCTGGCCGCGTTGAGCTTCACCGACCTGCCCGGCGGCGCGGAGGCGGTGCAGTCGCTGACATCCGCCTGGCAGCTGTCCGCGGACGTCGACCGGGCGTACGCGAGCTGGGCCCGGGCGGTCGCCACCCAGGGCTGCTCGGGCACGGCCCCGAACACCGCCGACAAGAAGCGCGCGGACGAGCTCAACCCGCGGGCCACCCAGGCGAAGAAGGACTTCGTGGCGAAGTGGAAGACGATCGCCGACCAGTTCGGCCTGACCGTCCGGACCCAGGACCGGATCTGAACCACCCCGTACGGCACAGGAACAGGACCAGAACCACCCGTGACCCGCACCGCCCACGGCCCGTCCGGCCCCACCGACCCGGCTCCGCCCACCGGGCCGTCCGACCCGGCCGGACCGGCTCGACCGACCGGACCGGCTCAACCGACCGGGCAGACCGGGCCCCGCAGGCGCTCCGCCCTGCTGCGCACCGTCACCGTGATCGGCGTGCTGGGCCCCCTCGGTCTGGCCGGCTGGCTGGGCTGGCAGGCGGTCGGCTCCCCCGACCGAGGCACGCACGCCTCGGCCCCGACCGCCCCGGCGACCGCCGCCCCGGCACCGGCCGGCGCCGCACCACCCGCTCCCGACGCGTCCGGCGCCACTCCGTTCGCCCCGGCGACGGGCGCCCCCGCGACGACCCCGGCCGTCACCGACGCCCCGGCGACGGCCCCGGCCACCACCGGCACGCCCCCGGCCGCCCCGGGCGCCCCCACCACCCCCGCGGCGGGCGCCGCCCCCGTCTCCTCCACCGCCCTCGCCGGCCGCACCGTCCTGCTCGACCCCGGCCACAACTCCGGCAACTTCTCGCACACCGCCGAGATCAACCGGCAGGTCGACATCGGCAACGCCCGCAAGGAGTGCGACACCACCGGCACCTCCACCAACGCCGGCTACACCGAGGCCGAGTACTCCCTCGACGTGGTCCGCCGGGCGCGTGCGATCCTCGCCGCACGGGGTGCGACGGTGGTGCTGGTCCACGACGGCGACCGCCCGTGGGGACCGTGCATCGACGAGCGCGCCAGGGCCGGCACCACCGCCCACGCCGACGCGGCCGTCTCGGTGCACGGCGACGGCGGCCCGGCGAGCGGCAGCGGGTTCCACGTGATCATGCCCGCCAAGGTGGTCGCCGGCCGGGCGGACACCTCGGCGATCGTCGCCCCCTCGCACCGGCTCGGCCTCCTGCTGCGCGACGGCTTCCGCGCCGCCACCGGCGAGCCCTACGCCGACTACACGGCGAGCCAGGGGCTGGACACCCGTTCGGATCTCGGCGGGCTCAATCTGTCGACCGTACCCAAGGTGTTCATCGAGTGCGGTAACATGCGCAACCCGACGGACGCCCGTCGAATGACGGACCCTCAGTGGCGCCAGCAGGCCGCCCAGGGGATCGCCGACGCGTTGACGACGTTTCTGACCACCCGGTAGGCGACGCCGCGAACAGCGCGGCGGCGACCCGGCAGGCAGCTCCCCGAGAACGCGCCGTGGAGCACACTGTGAGGTACGCCGCACAACAGGCGTCCTGAGGAGTCGACAGCCGGTGGGCGGGCCGGTGGACGGCAGGGGTCGGAACCGCGCAGTTTGCAACGACTTCGCCCCATTGCCGAGCCCGCCGTGCACCCGCCGGGCGGTTGGCCCTAGGCTTCTGGTCCGTTCGGGGTTTTCCGGCCGGTCAGCCGACCGCGTCGGGCGCCGACACGAAACCCGCCGACCACGACACACCAACGAGGGGAACGTTAGTGAATCTGCGCGCTCTCACCAAGGGAGACGCCGCCGTCGCAGGTGCGGCCGTCCTGCTCTTCATCGCATCCTTCCTGCCCTACTGGACCGTCGAGTGCAAGGGCAAGTACTGCGGCGACACCTCGACGAACGCCTGGGACAGCGTCCTGTTCCCCGTCCTGCCCTCGGTCTTCCTGCTCGGCCTCGTGGCCGCCGCCCTGATCCTGGTGCAGCGCTTCCAGGGCCAGGCCGCCGCCAACCGCCAGATCCTCGGCCTGCGGCTGGACCAGTGGGGCATCGCCTTCTCGGTGGCGGCGCTCTGGGCTGCGCTCTGGTCCCTCGGTGGCGGCCTGGAGGGCATCGGCCACGGCTTCGGCGCCTGGCTCGCCGTCATCGCGCTGATCGTGCTGGCCGGTGCGGCCGCCGGAGGTCAGCTGATCCCGGTGCTCAAGACCCCGCTGGTCAGCGACAAGCCGGCCGTGCAGCCCTACCCGGGCGGCGGCTACCCGGCCCCGCAGGCGGGCCAGCCCGGCCAGCCGGTCGGCCACTACGGCTACCCGGGCCCCGGCCAGGACCCGAACCAGGCGCAGGCCCCGGCGTTCGGCGGCCAGCCCGGCGGCTACGGCTACCCGGGCGCGCAGGCGGGCCAGCCCGGCCAGCCGCTTCCGGGCCAGTCCCAGGCCGGTCAGCCGCAGGACGTCGCCGCCCAGCACGCGGCGCAGACCGAGCAGGCCCGGCCGGCGCAGGCCGCCGCCCAGCAGGCGCCCGCGTCCGACTTCGCGCCGTTCTGGTTCGCCGTCCCGGCGCCGCGCCAGCTGGCCCCGAAGGACAACCCGGTCGGCACTCCGGTCGGCGACCTCGTCCCGGGCACCTGGTACCTGGCGGTCGAGCAGCGCGGCACCGCGCTGGTCGCCCAGCTCCAGGACGGCACCCAGGGCCTGCTGGTCGACACCGCCGGTATCCAGCGCGGCTGACCCGGCCGCACGCCCCGCGTGCGACACGGGAACACCACGCACGACACCGAAAGGGGCGGGACCGGCGCGATCCGGTCCCGCCCCTTCGGCATGTCGTCGGTCCGAGCACCGGCCGGGCCCCGGCCCGACTCAGGCCCCGGCCCCGAGGGGCTCAGGGCTCAGGGCTCAGGGCTCAGCAGCAGTCCTGGACCACCAGCCCGGTCGGCAGGTCGTCACCACCGAACACCGCCACCGTCGCCGGGTCCCCGCCCAGCGCCGCGACCGTCAGCAGCAGCGCGCCCGCCGTCCAGGTGGTGCGCTCCTCCGGCCAGATCGCGTCGTCCTCGAAGACGTACCCGGTCCAGTACGAGCCGTCGGTGTGCCGCAGGTGCTTCTGGATCCAGCGCAGGATGTCCACCGCGCGGTCGGACTCGCCGATCGCCCAGAGGGCCATGGCCAGTTCGGCACTCTCGCCGCCGGTCACCCAGGGGCGGTCGCTGACGCAGCGCACGCCGAGGCCGGGCACGACGAACCGGTCCCAGTCCCGCTCGATCCGCTCCAGCGCGGCCGGGCCGCGCAGCGCGGTGCCGAGGACGGGGTAGTACCAGTCCATCGAGTAGCGGTCCTTGTCGAGGAACCGCTCGGGGTGGTGGGAGATGGCGTGCCGGAGCCGGCCGGCCGCGAGCTCCCAGTCGGGCTGCGGCTCCTCCAGGTAGTCGGCGACGGCCAGTCCGCAGCGGAGCGCGTGCAGGATGCTGGACGAACCGGTGAGCAGCGCCTCGCCTGCGGCCTCACCGTGCTCGTCGAGCCGCCAGGAGATCGGGCCGCCGGGAAGCCGCCGGGCGACGATGAAGTCGAGGGCCCGCCGGACGGTGGGCCAGATCCAGTCCAGGAAGGCGTCGTCACCGGTGGAGAGGTGGTGGTGCCAGACGCCGACGGCCACGTAGGCGCAGAAGTTGGTCTCCTTGGCGGCGTTGCACACCTCCCCGTCCGCGAAGCCGCCGGTGGCGGTCTCCGCACCCCCGGCGCCGCCCGCACCCCCGGCACCCTGGCCGTACGCGTAGGCGGCGTACCAGGAGCCGTCCGGGTTCTGGCGGGCGGCCAGCCAGCGGTAGGCGGCCTCGGCGGCGGCGTGCTCGCCCGCGGTGTCCAGGGCCATCGCGGCCTCGGTGTGGTCCCACGGGTCGAGGTGGTGGCCGGTGAACCACGGTATGGCGCCGTCGGGTTGCTGCTCGGCGAGGATGCTGCGGACGGTGCCGGCGGCCTGCTCGGCGTCGAGCACGCCGTCGAGCAGCAGGACCTCGGGGACGGCGGCGGTCACTCCGAGCCGCCCGCCGCGCCCGCGCCCGCGCCCGTGTCCGTGTCCGCGTTCGCAGCGGCGGAGGCGGTCACGCCGGACCGGCGGGGCTTGGAGGCGTAGGCGACGAAGCTCTTGCCGATGACCGGGTTGAGTGCCCGCTCGGCGGCCTTGGTGAGGGTGCTGATCACCGGGGTGCCGACGATGTCCCAGACGAGCAGCTGGTGGTAGGCCTTGACCGGCAGCGCCTTGTCGTTGCCCACGCCGACCGCGCACTTGATCCACCAGTACGGCGAGTGCAGCGCGTGCGCGTGGTGGGTCCCGTACGGCTCCAGGCCGGCGTCCTTGAGCCTGCCGAGCAGTTCGTCGCCCCGGTAGATCCGGATGTGGCCGCCCTCGACCTCGTGGTACTCGTCGGACAGCGCCCAGCAGATCTTCTCGGGGAGCCAGCGCGGCACCGTGACGGCGAGCAGACCGCCGGGCTTGAGCACCCGGAACATCTCGTTGAGCACGCCCTTGTCGTCCGGGATGTGCTCCATCACCTCGGAGATGATGATCTTGTCGAAGTACTCGTCCTCGAAGGGCAGGGCCAGCGCGTTGCCCTCCATCGCGACCGCGGACGCGCCCTCGGGGGCCTCGCCGGCCTGCTCCATGGCGGCGAACCACTTCCTGACCTCGGCGATCTCCTCGGCGTTCTGGTCGAGGGCGATCACGTTGGCACCGCGCCGGTAGCACTCGAACGCATGCCGCCCCCCGCCGCAGCCCAGGTCGAGCACCCGGTCGCCGGGGGCGAGCGGGAAGCGCGAGAAATCAACGGTCAGCACTGCGGGCTCCCATTCCTTGGTAGGAAACGTTTCTGACGCCGAGTCAGAGATATCGCGTTGCACGAACCGGGCGGCCGTCGGGCGAACCCGCCGGCCGATCGGCCCACCCCCGAACCGGCTCGCCGACGGACCGGCTCACCGACGGAGACCGACCCGCCGCCGGACCGACGGCCCGGCGGACCCGCCCGACGGCCGCCCGTCAGGCGACGTAGCGCCAGCCCGGACCGGACCGGGCGTTCCGGCCGGCCCCGGTGGCGACGGCCGCCCGGTAACCCTCGACGGTCAGCTCGGCGGCGCGCTCCCAGGTGAACCGTGCGAGCACCCGCTCGCGTCCGGCCGCACCGAGCGAGGCGCGCAGCGCCGGATCGTCCAGCAGCCGCCCGAGCGCCGCCGCCAGCGCGCCCGCGTCGCCCGGCGGCACGGCGAGGCAGGTCTCGCCGTCCGGGCCGGCCACCTCGGGGATCGCCCCGCCCGTGGTCGCGACCAGCGGCGTGCCGGTGGCCATCGCCTCGGCGGCGGGCAGCGAGAAGCCCTCGTACAGCGACGGCACGCAGGCCACCTCGGCCGAGCGGTAGAGGTCGACCAGCTCCCGGTCGGTCAGGCCGTGCCGGAACTCGATGTGCCGCTCCAGCCCGAACCGGCGCACCGCCTCGGCGATCGGCCCGTCCCCCTTCTGCGGCTTGCCGACCACGACCAGGTGCGCGTCCCGCTCGGTGCGGAGCTTGCCCAGCGCCTCGACCAGGTGCACCAAGCCCTTCAGCGGCACGTCGGCGCTGGAGGTGGTGACGATCCGCCCGGGCACCCGGTCCACCGTCGCCGACGGGGACCAGAGGCGGGTGTCGGCGCCGATCGGCACCACCGAGACGGCGCCCGGCGCGGCGCCCAGGTGCTCGGCGATCTCACGCTTCGAGGTGCCGGAGACGGTGATGATGTGGTCAAGCCTGGCGGCGACCCGGCGCTGCATCCGGGTGAAGGCGTACCAGCGGCGCAGCGACAGCCGCCTGATCCTGCTGGTGGCCGCCTCCAGCTCGACCCGTCGGTCGACGGTGATCGGGTGGTGGATCGTGGTGACCAGCGGGAAGCCGTGGCGGGCCAGCCCGAGCAGGCCGTAGCCGAGCGTCTGGTTGTCGTGCACGACGTCGTAGCGGCCGCGGTGCCGGGCCAGGTACTGGCGGGCGCGCAGCGAGAAGGTCAGCGGCTCGGGGAACCCGCCGGTGCGCATGGTGGCGTACTCCAGGAGGTCCACCGGCCCCCGGTACTCGTCCAGCGCCGGGGTGCGGAACGGGTCGTCCGTCCGGTACAGGTCCAGGCTCGGCAGCTCGACCAGGCGGACCGAACCGGGCCCCTCGACCTCGTCCAGCACGGGGTACGGCTGGGCGCCGATCACGTCGACGTGGTGGCCGAGGCGGGCCAGTTCGCGGGACAGGTGCCGCACGTACACGCCCTGGCCGCCGCAGAACGGGTCGCCCCGGTACGAGAGCAGGGCAATCCGCAGCGGTTGCGCGGTCATCGTCGGCCCTCGTCTCTGCTGCTGTCGGTGCTGCCGGTCGCTAAAGTAGATCAGGTTTCAGTGTGGTGTGGAGTTCGCCGGAAACCAGGTGAACAATGAGAGACCTCGAAGATACCGGCCCGTAGCTTCCGCTCAGGAGCCAGGGCTGGTGATTCACGCCACGCCCGAGCACCATGCCCGAGCAGCCCGCCCGAACAGTCGCCCGAGCGGCCGTGGAAGCGGACGCCCGGGCACTGCCCGGACACCGCCCGGAGCCGCCGGGCACCGCCGGAGCAGCCCGCCACTCTCGCGCCCCGGGAGCCCCCTTGCCGTCGTCCGCCATGCCTCCGCCCACGTCCACCGCCCCCGCCGCCCCCGTCCTGCCGACCGTCACGCCGCCCGGTGCGCCGCCTGCCGCACCGGTCTCCGACGTGCCGCCGACCGCCGTCGGCCCGACACCGCCGCTCACCGCCCGGCAGGCCGAACGGCGCCGCCGGATCCTGCGCACCGCGACCGCGCTGGCGGCCCGCGGCGGGTACGAGGCGGTCCAGATGCGGGAGGTCGCGGAGGGCGCCCAGGTGGCGCTCGGCACGCTGTACCGGTACTTCCCGTCCAAGGTGCACCTGCTGGTGGCGGTCATGCTGGAGCAGTTGCGCGGCCTCCAGGAGCAGGTCCGACGGCACCCGCCGGCCGAGCGCGAACCCGCCCCGCGGGTCGCCGAGGCGCTCACCCGGGCGTTCCACGCCCTCCAGCGCGAACCGCTGCTCGCCGAGGCCATGGTCCGTGCGCTCTCCTTCGCCGACCGCTCCGTGAGCGCCGAGGTCGACCAGGTCTCGGTCGCCACCGGCCGGCTGATCCTGGATGCCATCGGCCAGTCCGAACCACCGACCGAGGCCCAGCGCGCGGCCGTCCGGGTGATCGAGCACACCTGGCACGCCGCGCTCGTCGCCTGGCTCTCCGGCCGCGCCTCGATCGCCGAGGTCCGCGCCGACCTGCACACGGCGGCCCGGCTGCTCACCCTGCCCTGAGGGCTCGGCGTCCCGCCCCGGGACGGCCCCCGCTCCACCCGCCCCCTCCGCCCTCGCCCCCCCTCCGCACACCCTCCCTTCACGCTCCCCCTCCGCCGCCTCCTCGTTCTCCGCCCACTCTCCCCCCACGCCCCCTCCACCCCCTCCAGGACTGGAACGTGTTCTCGCCCCGCCGGATCCACCCCGCCCGGCGCGGCGGCTAAAGTCGGCATGCAGGACAATTCCATCCCGTTTCTCCTCCGGGGAAAGCCGGTGCGAATCCGGCACTGACCCCGCAACCGTGAGCCCGGCACCACGCCTGCCGGGCGAGTCGGAGCGCCCGGGGAGAGGCGAGCGGCCCAGCCGGGCGGACCACCGCCGGGCACCGTCGAGGGCTACGGAACGGCCTGCCCAGGCCGACACCGCTCACCGAAAGGCACACCTCCCACCATGCTCACCGCCGCCCGCCTGGGCGCTGCCGCCCTGACCGCCGCGCTGCTCACCGGCACCGCCGCCGCCCCGGCGCTCGCCGACACCCCCACCCCCGGCGCCGGTGCCACCGCGCTCCCCGAGGGCCTGTACGGCAAGGGCGACCCGACCTACGACGCGGTGTGGCGGCAGTCGCTCTCGCTCACCGCGCTCGCCGCCGCGAAGGTGACCCCGGCCGACTCCGCCGTCTCCTGGCTCACCGGCCGGCAGTGCGCCGACGGCGGCTGGCTCTCCTACCGGGCCGACGTCTCGGCCGCCTGCGACCCCACGCAGGCGGACAGCAACGCGACCGCTGCGGCGATCCAGGCGCTGGTCTCCCTCGGCGGGCACCAGGACGCCGTCGACAAGGGCGTCCAGTGGCTCAAGGCCAACCAGAACGCGGACGGCACCTGGGCCTACAACCCCGGCAACCCCGGGGACGCCAACTCCACCGGCCTCGCCGTGAACGCCCTGTTCGCCGCCAAGGCCGACCCGGCCGGGGTCGCCAAGGCCGGCAAGAACGCCTTCGACGGACTGGCGACCTTCCAGCTCGGCTGCGCCGCCCCCGCCGACCAGCGCGGCGCCTTCATCTACCAGTCCGCCCCGGACGCCGCGGGCGAGGCGAACGCCCTGGCCACCGGCCAGGCCTCGCTCGCCGCGGCCGGCGGGAAGCTCCCGGTCACCAACACCAACCGGACCGACGCCGCCCCCAAGCCCCTCACCTGCACCGACGGCGCCACGGCCGCGCCCGTGCCGCGCGCCGACTCGGGCGAGGCGGTGGCCGCCTACCTGACCACGCAGCTCGCGTCCGACGGGCAGCACCTGATGCTGAAGCTGGCCGGCGCGGCGCCGACCCCCGACTACACCGCCACCGCCTGGGCGGTGCTCGGCCTGGTCCAGGGCGGGCACCCGCAGCAGGCCGCCGGTGCGGTGGACTGGCTGGCGAAGGAGGGCGGCACCTGGACCAAGGGCGGCACCGACGCCGCCGCCACCGCCACGCTGCTGCTGGTCGCGCAGGCGGCGCAGCGCGACCCGGCGACGTTCGGCGGGAGCGACCTGGTCGCCCAGCTGACCGCCCTCGGCCCGGCACCCAAGGCCGTCGCCGCGAACGGGTCGCCCACCGCGTCCGCGTCCGAGACCGCGAAGAAGGGCGACGGCGGCGGCCTCAGCACGTACTGGGTGCTCGGCATCGGCCTGCTCATCGGCATCGGCGGCGGCCTGCTGCTGAGCCTCCAGCGCAAGCGCGGCGCCAGGCCGTGACCGACCCCGCCCCGTTGGCCGGCCACCCCCGGGTGGCCGGTTCCTCCCCGTCACCGGGTGCGTCCGGCTCGGGTGCGCCCGGCAGCGCGGGCGGCCCCGCTGCCGGGCTCTCGGCCGGGCTCTCGGCCGCCGAGCGACGACGGCGGTGCTGGCGGCGGGTGGCGCCCGCGGCCGTCCGGTTCCTCGCCGGGCTGGTCACCGGGGTGCTGATCCTGCTGGTGCTCGGAGCGGCTCCCGCACAGGCGGCCGGGTACCGGTACTGGTCGTTCTGGAAGTGGTCCGGCAGCGGTTGGGCCTACCAGCAGCAGGGGCCCGCCGTGCACGTCCCGCCGGACGGCGCCGTCGAGGGCTGGCGGTTCGCCGTCAGCCCGGACGGCGGCCAGGAGGCCGCGCGACCCGGCACCCCGGGGGACTTCGCGACCGTCTGCGGGGCGACCCCGGAACAGAGCGGGCGCAAGCGGGTCGCCGTAGTACTGGACTTCGGCACCCCCGCCGACGCACCCGCCCGCGAGACCCCGCCCGAACCGCGCACCGCCTGCGCCGTCGTCAGCGCCCGGGCCACCTCGGCGGAGGTGCTGGCCACCGTCGCACCGCCGCTGCGGTACGACGGCAACGGGCTGCTCTGCGCCATCGCCGGCTACCCGCGGACCGGCTGCGGCGAGCAGCTCGGCAACGCCGACCGGCCGTCCGCCGCCGGCACCACGCCGGTCGGCGGGTCCGGGAACGCAGCCGGAAGCGGCTCCGGGACCGACTCGCACGACGACGCCTCGTCCGGCATCGGCGGCCCCGACCTCGGCGTGATCGCCGGCGTCGCCCTCATCGCCCTCCTCGTGGCGGGCGCCGTCCACCGGACGCGCCGCCGCCGATGAGGACGACGGCCGTCCGCGCACCGGGTCACCGCCGCCCCGCCCCGTAGACCGACCGACGTCCGCCGACCGGTCCGGTCCGGACCGGTCCGGACCGGACCGGACCGGCCACCCGCCCCGCCGCCCCGCCGACCCGTCCCACCCCGCCCCGGCTCCCCCGACCCCCGCTCCCCAGGACCCCAGGACCCCACCGTGCCCACACCCCGTGCCGCCCGCCGCCGACCGGCGCCAGGCCCCCGCCAACTGCACCCCGGGGCCTGGTGGCTGTGGGCACTCGGCCTGGGCGCCGCCGCCACCCGGACCACCAACCCCCTCCTCCTGCTCCTCCTCGCCGCCGTCGCCGGCTACGTGGTCGCCGCCCGCCGCACCGACGCGCCGTGGTCGCGCTCCTACGGCACGTTCCTCCGCCTCGGCCTCCTCGTGCTCGGCATCCGCCTCGTCTTCGCCGTCCTCCTCGGTTCGCCGGTCCCCGGCACCCACGTCCTGTTCACCCTCCCCGAAGTGCCCCTTCCCGTCTGGGCGCAGGGGGTGCGGATCGGCGGCCGGGTCACCGCCGAGGGACTCCTCGCCGCGCTGTACGACGGTCTCCGGCTGGCCACCCTGCTGGTGTGCGTCGGCGCCGCCAACGCCCTGGCCAGCCCGGCCCGTCTGCTGCGCACCCTCCCCGGTGCGCTCTACGAGGCGGGCGTGGCCGTCGTGGTGGCGATGACCTTCGCGCCGAACCTGGTCGCCGACATCCAACGACTGCGCGCCGCCCGCCGTCTGCGCGGGCGCAGCGACCGGGGCGTCGCCGCCGTCCTGAGCGTCGGACTACCCGTCCTGGAGGGGGCGTTGGAGCGTTCGGTGGCGCTGGCCGCCGCGATGGACACCCGCGGGTTCGGCCGCACCGCCGACGTTCCGCGCCGGCTGGCCCGGGCCACCGCCGCACTCACCCTGGCCGGGCTGCTCGGCATCTGCCTCGCCGCGTACGGGCTGCTGACGGCGGGCGGCGCCGGCTGGGCGGCGCCCGTGCTCCTCCTCGGCCTGGCCGCCGCCTTCACCGGACTCCTGCTGGGCAGCCGGCGCTCCGTCCGGACCCGCTACCGCCCGGACCCGTGGGCGCTGCCCGAGTGGCTGACCGCCGGATCGGGCACGGCCGTGGCCGCGTTGACGACGTGGCTCGCCGCCGGCTACCCGGCCGCCTTCGCGCCCACCGTGGTGCCGCCGACCGTCCCCGTCCTGCCGCTGACCGCCGTCCTGGCCGTCCTGGTCGGTCTGGTGCCGGCGTTCGTCACCCCGGTGCCCCGCCCCACCACGGCGACCGGCCCGACCGGTGCGGACACCGGGCCGCCACCGGATCCCGGGACGGACACCGGGGCCCGCACCCGCCCCGGCCTCCGCACCGACACCCGCACCGGCACCGGCACCGGCACCGGCACCGGCACCGGCACCGACCCGAACGACGCACCGACCCCGCCCCGGAGGGCCTCGTGATCACCTTCGAGCAGGTCACCGTCCAGTACTCCGACACCGACGCGCCCGCGCTCAGCGGCGTCGACCTGACCGTTCCCGAGGGCGAACTCTGCCTTCTGGTGGGCCCGTCGGGTTCCGGCAAGTCCACCCTGCTGGGTGCGGTCAGCGGCCTCGTCCCGCACTTCACCGGCGGCGTGCTGCACGGCCGGGTCACCGTCGGCGGGCGCGACACCCGCAAGCACCGCCCCCGCGAACTCGCCGACCTGGTCGGCACCGTGGGCCAGGACCCGCCGGCGCACTTCGTCACCGACACCGTCGAGGACGAACTCGCCTACGGCATGGAGTCGCTGGGCCTCCCGCCGGACGTCATGCGGCGGCGCGTCGAGGAGACCCTCGACCTGCTCGGCCTCGCCGGCCTGCGCGACCGGGCGCTCACCTCGCTCTCCGGCGGCCAGCAACAACGCGTCGCCATCGGCTCGGTGCTCACCGTCCACCCGCGCGTCCTGGTCCTGGACGAGCCCACCTCCGCCCTGGACCCGAGCGCCGCCGAGGAGGTACTGGCCGTGCTCCAGCGGCTGGTCCACGACCTGGGCACCACCGTGCTGATGGCCGAGCACCGGCTCGAGCGCGTGGTCCAGTACGCCGACCAGGTCCTGTTGCTGACCCCCGGCACGCCGCCCGTTCTCGGCGAACCCGCCGAGGTGATGGCGCACTCGCCGGTCCACCCGCCGGTGGTCGGACTCGGCCGGCTGGCCGGCTGGCACCCGCTCCCGCTGTCCGTCCGCGACGCCCGCCGCCGGGCCGCCGGCCTCCGCACCCGCCTGGACGGCCACCACCCCACCGGATCCCCCGCCCCCCTCGGCACGGTCCTGGCCGAGGCCGGCCGCCTGGCCGTCCGTCGCGGCTCCGTCCCGGCGCTGCGCGGCGTCGACCTCGCCCTCCACGCGGGCGAGATCACCGCCCTGATGGGGCGCAACGGCGCGGGCAAGTCCACCCTGCTCGGCGCCCTGGTCGGCCTGCACGCGCCGGCATCCGGCACCGTGACGGTCGGTGGCCGCACCCCGCACCGCACCCGGCCCGCCGACCTGATCCGCCACGTCGGCCTCGTCCCGCAGGACCCGCGCGACCTGCTGTACGGGGAGAGCGTCGCCGCCGAGTGCGCCGCCGCCGACGGCGACGCGGGCGCCGAACCCGGCACCTGCCGCGCCCTCGTCGAACGCCTGCTGCCCGGCCTCGCCGACGCCGCCCACCCCCGCGACCTCTCCGAGGGCCAGCGCCTCACCCTGGCCCTGGCCGTGGTGCTCACCGCCCGCCCGCCGCTCATCCTCCTGGACGAACCCACCCGGGGCCTGGACTACGCGGCCAAGGCCCGGCTCGTCGAGATCCTGCGCGACCTGGCCGCCGACGGCCACGCCGTCCTCCTCGCCACCCACGACGTCGAGCTGGCCGCCGAACTCGCCCACCGCACGGCCATCCTGGCCGAGGGCGAGATCGTCGCGGACGGCCCGACGCCCGAAGTCGTACTCGGTTCACCGGCGTTCGCCCCGCAGGTCGCCAAGGTGCTCGCTCCGGGCCCTTGGCTCACCGTCCCGCAGGTCGCCCGCGCCCTCGCCGAGGTCGCGGAATGAGCAAGAACGGCCTGAACCGTCCCGTCCCGCTCGGTCGTCGCTCGATCACGGCCCTCCTCCTCACCTCGCTGGTCGGGGTGGCCGCGTTCGGGTGGCCGCTGCTCGCCTCCGCCGAATCGGCCCTGGTCGGCCACTCCACCGACGCCCCTTGGCTGTTCGCCCTGCTCCTCCCGCTGCTCCTCGCCGTCGTCGTCGCCCAGATCTCCGAGGGCCGCACGGCGGGCGGCGGCGCCCCCGGCCTGGACGCGAAGGCGGTCGCCCTGCTGGGCGTGCTGGCCGCCGCCGGCGCCGCCCTGCGGCCGCTCGGGGCGGGCACGGCCGGGCTGGAGCCGATGTTCTTCCTGATGGTGCTCGCCGGACGGGTCCTCGGTCCGGGCTTCGGCTTCGTGCTCGGCGCGCTCTCGATGTTCGCCTCCGCCCTGCTGACCGGCGGGGTGGGGCCCTGGTTGCCGTTCCAGATGCTCGCCATGGGCTGGGTGAGCCTCGGCGCGGGGCTCCTCCCGGGCCCGGACCGCGTGCGCGGCCGGCGCGAGCTCGTCATGCTCGCCGTCTACGGGGCGGGGGCGTCCCTCCTCTACGGCATGATCATGAACCTCCAGGGCTGGCCCTACATCGCCGGGCTCGCGAGCTCGATCTCCTTCGTCCCGGGCGATCCGATCTCCGACAACCTGGTCCGGTTCGCCGTCTACTGCCTCACCACCTCGCTCGGGTGGGACCTCCCCCGCGCCGTTCTCACCGTCACCCTCTGCCTCACCCTCGGCACCCCCGTCCTGCGCGCCCTGCGCCGGGCCACCCGCCGCGCAGCCTTCGCCGCCCCGGTCGCCTTCCACCCGCCGCGGGAGGACTGACGGCGGCGCCCCAGGGCATCGGGGTTCTCCCGGGGGCGGATCCGCGCTACCGGGAGCCGCTGCAACCGGCACAGAGCTTCCCCGCTCCGCCGACATGACGCCCGCACATGCCGCCCCGCCCCGGACACTCGTGGTGCCGCCTCTGAACCGGGACCACGGCCACCCCGACACCCGCCGTCCGCAGGCCCGTTGAGACCGGCGGGACCGGCGGCATCGGCGGCATCGGCGGGACACCCAGCAACCGGGCGCCGAGGATCGCCCCGACGCTGCGGGTGACCTTCTCCGGCAGCGGGGCGGACAGGATGCCCGCCAGGGCGTCCGGCGCCCAGCCGCCCGCCAGCAGGCCCTCCACCCGGGCGGCCTGGTCCGTCAACGGCTTCCCCGCCAGCGCCAACCGCGGATCCCGGCGGCCGAGTTCGATCAACAGGCCCAGGCCCTCGGTCCTCCGGGGCGGCGCCGCGACCGGCCTGCCCGTCCCGGACGGAAGGACGGAAGGCTTCCCGGCTTCCTTCTCCCTCGTCGTCCTTGCCTTCGGGGAAGGGCCTCCCGCCTTCCCGGCGCCTGCCGCACCGGCTCCGGCGGGCCCGGCGGCCGGGGACGCGGGAACCGGCGGCACCGTGTGAACGGCCTTTCCCACCACCGGGACTTCGTGCACCGAGACCAGCGTCCGGACCCGGCCCGTGAGGGGATCGCGCGAGGTCCGGCGGACGTAGTGCCCGGCCTCCTCCAACTCGCGCAACGCCCGGGCCACCGTCGCCCGGCCCTCGACGCTCTTCGCGGCCAGGGTCCGGACGTCCTCCCGCGCCCCGTCGGGCAGGCTGAGGAGGTACCCGAGCAGCCCACGGGCCGCCCAGCTGAGCGAGTGCTTGCGCACGACATGCCCGTTGTCGAGGATCGTGTACCCGGGCGCGTGCTTGGGGATACGATTGATCTGCATCGTGGAGCGCTTTCTCCTGGTGCCGTTCCCCGGGGTGTTGCCGCACCGCCGGGGCTTTCCTTGGAACGCTGCTGCTGAGCGCAATGATCACGCTAATCCAGCAGACCGCCCCGGAAACCCCATCCGGATCACCCGATCGGGCGGCGCACGCGCACTCACCCCGGCGCACGCCGACACCCCACAACGCGCCCTGCCCCGGCACCGACCGGCTCGACACGCACCTCGCCCGCAGCCGCGAAGCGGGACCCGACGACGGTGCGCCCCGGACGAGCCGTCCGGAACGCACCGTCAGGAGCAGCCGGCCTCAGACCTTCGGGGCGGCGGACTGCACCACGTCGAAGGACCACAGGGTGGAGCCGCTGGCGGCCGGGCGCTGCGGGGCCTCGCCCTCGGCGGCCGGCCGGCCCTGGCGGTGGGCCGCCTGCATGGGCCCGGCGAGCCAGGCCTGGAAGGACTCCTCGTCGCGCCAGCGGGTGTAGACGAGGTACTGGTCGGTGCCCTCGACCGGGCGGAGCAGCTCGAAGTACTCGAAGCCGTCCGAGTTCTCCACCGCACCGGCCCGGGCGGCGAAGCGCTTCTCCAGCACCTCCCGCTGCTCAGCGGGGACGGTCAGGACATTGATCTTGACGACGGACACGCCGTACCTCCTCGTCCGCCCGCCCCCGACGCAAGGTCGGGGAGCGGGCCCTGTTCACTGAGAAGGCAGTCTGCTACACCTCACGCGGACGAAGCGTCGCAGGTCAGGCGATCCACGGCGGGACGACGTGGTCGCCGGTTCGGCGCGCGCCACCGGTCTTGTCTCCATGGATCGCCGACGAGCAGCGGCCCGTGCCCGTCCGGCCTTCACCGGCCGGACGGGGTCTTCTGTCGCCTCAGGGGAATATTCGAGAATCAACGCCGTCCTCGGACCGATTCCACGGCATCCTGATTCGGCCTGACCGACAGCGAGGGGAGCGGCTGTGAGCCGACGACTGCGGTACATCGGAAGCAACTCGGGGAACAACGGATGCCCGACGCTCTACGAGGATGTCGAGACCGGAGAGGTGCTGGTGCAGGGCGACGCCGTCACCGACCCCGACGAAGTGGCCCAGCTCCGCAACGTCAAGGACAGCCCGCCCACCCCGGGGCAGCGGTACCTGCTCGACAACGCCGAACGGAACAGTGCCGTGGGCGAGGACATCCGGTACCTCTGGCGCGCCGACGCCGATCGTCTCGGCCTTCCGGCGGAGGACACCTGGCTGTTCGACTCGCGCGTGATCGCCCTGCTGCGCTTCGACCCCGACGACGATCTGACCGGCGTGGAGCTGATCACCGACCCGGTCCAGGTGGCTCGCGCCTGCCAGGTCCGGGACGCTGCCCGGCACTTCGCCACGCCGCATCGGGCGTTCGTCGCCGGGGTACCGTCCGGCGCGTGACCACCGACTTCCGACAAGCGAGAATCGCCCTCGGCCTGCGGCTCCGCGAGCTGCGCACCGAGGGCGGCCTCACGGGCCGGCAACTGGCCGAGCACCTGGGCTGGACCCAGTCCAAGGTCAGCAAGCTGGAGACCGGCCGACAGACCGCCACCCACGACGACCTCAGGGCTTGGGCAACGGGTGTCGGCCGGCCTGGCGCGGGGCCCGAACTGACGGCCAGGTTGCGGGCGTTCGAGTCGCAGTCCCGGTCCTGGCGACGGCAACTCGCGGCCGGACACCGGCCGGTGCAGGACACGCTGACGATCGAGTACGAGCGGTCGACGGTCATGCGCGCCTGGGAAGGCTCCATGATCGTCGGCATGCTCCAGACGGCCGACTACGCCCGACACGTGTTCAACGCGTACGTGGACCTCCACCGGTCGCCGCGCGATGTCGAGGAGGCGGTACGAGCCCGCGTTCGACGGCAGGAAACCCTCTACCGGCCGGGCAAGCAGTACCGCATCGTCATGTGGGAGGCCGCGCTGCGTGCCCGGCTCTGCCCGCCCGCCGTCATGGCCGCTCAGTTGGACCGGCTCAGCGGCGTGATCGGTCTGGACACCGTCACCCTGGGCATCGTGCCGTTCGAGGCCCAGCTCGCCCTTCCGCCCGCCAACGGCTTCTGGATATATGACGAACGGCTTGTCATTGTCGAGGACTGGCACGCGGAACTGTGGCTGGACCAGGCGGAGAACGTGGCCCTGTACGCGCGCGCCTGGGAAACGATGGCCGGCGCAGCCGTCTTCGGACCGGACGCCCACAGGGTTCTGGCGCGGTGCCGTAGGGCACTCGGAGCCGTCTGAGGAATCCTCGCGCATCCGGCCCGCGAGCCCTGGAATATTCGAGAATCACAGGCCCATCGGTGGTTCCCGCAGGCATAGCGTGCCGGCCAAGGAGCTTCGACCGACGCGGAAGGCCCACCCGTACCCCCTGAAGGACCCGCCGCCCCCGGCCGGTCCTCACCCACGAAGGGCTCGGTGATGCGCCGTTGACGACCGAGCAGCGTCAACGGCGGGCGGCACTACCGACCCGCTCGGACCGCCGCCGTGCAGAGCCCCGCCCGTCCGTCCCCGATGGCGGACTGCAGGATCCATGGCCGCAGAAGCGGATCGGGTCCGACCTCAGAGTCAGGAGAGTCCACATGATGTCGATCAGCACGGAGCGGATCACGGGCCGGTCCCTCGTCGACCCGGCCCTGTTCGAGCGGATGGTCACCCGGATCGCCGGAGAGGAGGAGATGGACCTCGCGCTCGCCGAGCGAGTCATGGACCAGGCCCTCGCCTTCCTGGGAGCGTGCGCAGTCAACCCCGGCGCCAGGCTCGCCCCGTCGAGCCTGGTGGACATCGGATGGCACACGTTCATCCTGCACACCACCGACTACGCCGAGTTCTGCCGCTCGCTGTCCGGCCGGTTCCTCCACCACGTGCCGACCGAGGGCGCGGGCGAGTCCGCCGAAGGCGTCGGCATCGCCACCACGGTGGCCGTCATCGGGGCGAGCGGGTACGCCGTGGACCCCGAACTGTGGAGCATGTCCGCCGAGTGTTCCGAGGGCAGCGGAGGAGACGGAAGCGACACCAGCGGCAGCGGTAACTGCGCGCAGTGCCACCGCGGTTGCCACAGCAGCTAGGAGCCGATCAGATCGCCCGCCCAGCCCTGCGGTCCGGGACCGGGCGGGCCCGACCCCGAGGAACCCCCGATGGCCGACATCTGGAAGCAGCTACCGGACGCCCTGCGCATCAGCATCGAAGGGCGGACCGGCACGGTGACCGCCGCCGTTCCTCCCACGGCGGGAACGGTGTCCGACTTCGCCGCCACGCTGGAGACGACCGGCGGGCCGGTCTTCTGCAAGGCAGTGCGCGAGGACAACCCGAAGGCGTGGATGCACCGCCTGGAGTCCGTCGTGAACTCCGTGCTGCCGCCGCACATCGCGCCCCGCATGCTCTGGAAGGTCGAGGCCGGCGGGTGGCTGGCCCTGGGGTTCGAGCACGTTCCCGGCAGGCACGCGGATCTTTCTCCGGGGTCCGCCGACCTGCCGTTGGTCGCCCGGACGCTGGAGACGCTCGCCGGAACACTGACCCCGGCGCCGCCCCTGCGCGCCTTCAGCCTGGCCGATCGGTGGTCGGGACAGGACTTCTGGCACCACCTCGGTAACCGGCACCGGGACCGACTCGATCCGTGGACCGTGGCACGGCTGGACACGCTGGTCCTGGCCGAACGCGAAGCACCCGACCTGATCGACGGCAGGACCCTGGTCCACACCGATCTGACCGGCCCGAACCTCCTCGTGGACGGCGCAGCCGTGCGCGTCGTCGACTGGGCCTTCCCCGCCCCCGGCGCCGCATGGGCCGACACGGCTTACGTGGTCGTCCGGCTGATCGAGGCAGGGCACACTCCCGAGCGCGCCGAGCGGTGGGCCGACGGCGTCTCCCTGTGGCGTGCCGCGCCCCACCGGTCCGTCACGGCCTTCGTCGCGATCCTCACCGGCTTGTGGACCCTCCGCGCCGCCGAGACGCCCGGGCGGCAGTGGGACGCCCTGGGCGCTCACGGACTCGCCTGGCTTCGCCACCGTCTCGGGTAGCCGCCCGGAACAGGTCCGGCCGCCGACGCCTCCGCGCAGCAGCCGGACCTCCGCACCCTCAGTCGGGGAAGGCGGGCCGAGCACGGCAGGCGAGCACCCCGGTCGATCGCCGTCGCAGGTCAGGCGATCCACGGCGGGACGACGTGGTCGCCGGTCTCCGGGTTGACGGCCCGTGACGGGGTCGGGGAGGCGACCACGGCGGTGAAGCCGCCCTCGGAGCTCATCCGGCGGACGACCTCGGCCGGCAGGACGAGGGTGTCCCCGGCGGCGACCGCCAGGGCTTCACCCGCCAGGTCGACGGCGGCGGAGCCGGTGAGGAAGGTCCACACCTGCTCGGTGTCCATGGCGTGGCGGGGGCCCGAGCTCCCGGGTGCCATCTCGACCTTCCAGAGCGCGAGGCCCGTACCGCCCTGGGCGGGCGAGGCGAAAGTGGTCATGACGGCGTTGGGCGTCTCGGTACGACGGGCCTCGGTACTGCGGATGACGGACAAGAGCGGTTGACCCCCTACAATGGACAATCAAGTTGTCTATATGGTCAATGAGGTTGTCGATCGTGTCAAGGGAGAACGACCCGCAGCAGGACGAGGCCCCCCGGACCACGCCCGGATCCCGGGCGCAGCCCGGCTACGAGCTGCCGCTCCGCCTGCTGCTCGCCTTCCGGGTGATCATCGACGAGCTGCACGAGCGCATCGCCCGCGAAGGCCACCCGGACCTCCGGCCGATGCACGGCTTCGTCTTCCAGGCGATCGGGCCGGAAGGCACCACGGCGGTCGAGCTGGGGCGGCGCCTCGGCGTCTCCAAGCAGGCCGCCGGCAAGACCGTCGAGCACCTCGAACAGCTCGGCTACGTCGAACGCGGGACCGATCCGGCCGACGCCCGGCGCAAGGTGGTCAGGTTGACCCCCCGCGGTGTCGACTGCCTCGTCCGCTCCGCCCGGATCTTCGAGGAGCTGCGCGGCCAGTGGTCCGCGACCCTCGGCGGCGAGGAACACCTGCGCGCCCTGGAGGCGGCCCTGCGCACCCTCGCGCCCGGGGACCCGTTCCGGCTGGACACCCCGCGCTGGTTCGGGGCCCCGTAGCGAGGGGCGACGGGGAGAGAGGGGAAGGAGGGGAAGAAGAAGAGAGAGGAGAAGGAGCGTCAGAAGGAGCGGCCCTCGCCGTGGTAGGGCAGCTCGTGCCCGACCGGGTCCGGGCGGTCGCGGCGGTCGGCGCAGAGCGTCGAGGAGAGCCGGGTGAGCAGTGCGGCGAGGTCGTCGAACTGCTTCTCGTCCCAGTCGCCCAACAGGTCCGCGAGCTGCTCCCGGCGGGCGGCGACCAGCTTGAGCGCCACCTCCTCGCCCGGCTCGGTGAGCCGCAGCGGGAGGCCGCCGGTGCGGGACGCCAGGCCGTTGCCCTCGACCTCCCGCACCGCCTCCTCGACCACCGCGAACGGCACGATCCGACGCTCCGCCAGTTCGGCGGGCTCGACCGACCCCTGGTGGTGCATCTGGAGCAGCAGCCAGCTGGACGCGGGTTTCAGGTCGAGCCCCGCGGTGGCGGTGATCCGTTTGAACAGGTCGCGCCGGGCCTCCCGGCTGCTCAGCACGGACAGCGCCCGGCTGATCTCGTCCAGCGAGGAGCGCTGCACCGGGTTGAGGCCGATCGACTCGCTGAGGTCGGGAGCGGTCACGGTGGTCCGCAGCTTCTGCTCCTTCAGGAACAGCGAGAGCACGAACGCCACCACGGCGACCGGCACCGCGTAGAGGAAGACCCGGGTGATCGACTCCGCGTACGCGTGGTAGATGTCGGCCTGCGTCGCGGCCGGCAGACCGCTGATGACGCGCGGGTCCGAGGTGATCGCGTCGGGGTTGAAGCCGGGTGGGAGCGTGGCACCCGCCAGGGCGGTCCGCAGCCGGCCGTTCAGCCCGGACGCGAAGATCGTCCCGAAGATCGAGACGCCGAAGGAGGCGCCGATCGAGCGGAAGAAGGTGGCGCCCGCGGTCGCGACGCCCAGGTCCTCGTACCCGACCGAGTTCTGCACGATCAGCACCAGGACCTGCATCACCAGGCCCAGTCCGAGGCCGAAGACCAGGAAGTAGCAGCTCATCTCGAAGGTGCTGCTGTGCTCGTCCAGCCGGGAGAGCAGCAGCAGGCCGACAACGGTGACAGCCGTCCCGGCGATCGGGAACGCCCGGTAGTGGCCGGTGCGGGCCACGATCTGACCGGAACCGATCGACGTGGCGAGCATGCCGAGCACCATCGGCAGCATGTGGATGCCCGACATGGTCGGCGAGACCTGCATGACCACCTGGAGGAAGGTGGGCAGGTAGGTCAGCGCGCCGAACATCGCGAAGCCGATGACGAAGGAGATGACGGCCACCAGGCTGAACGTCCGGGACCTGAAGAGGCGCAGCGGCAGGACGGGTTCGGCCGCCGCCCGCTCGGCCAGGACGAAGGCGACCAGCAGCAGCACGCCGAGCACGCCCAGCCCGACGATCTGCCACGAGCCCCATGCCCAGGTGGTGCCGCCGAGCGAGGTCATCAGCACCAGACAGGTCGCGACGGACGCGATCAGCACCGTGCCCAGGTAGTCGATCCGGTGACTCCGCTTCACCTCCGCGCCGTGCAGCACGGTGGCGATCACCACCAGGGCGACCACGCCGACCGGCACGTTGATGTAGAAGACCCAGCGCCAGCTGAGGTTGTCGACGAAGAGCCCGCCGAGCAGTGGACCGAGCACGCTGGTGACGCCGAAGACCGCGCCGAAGAGGCCCTGGTACTTTCCGCGGTCCCGGGGGGCGACCAGGTCGCCGACGATGGCCTGGGAGAGCACCATCAGGCCGCCGCCGCCCAACCCCTGGAGCGCGCGGAAGGCGATCAGCTCGCCCATGTTCTGGGCGATGCCGCAGAGCACCGAGCCCAGCAGGAAGATCACGATGGAGGCCTGGAAGAAGACCTTCCGGCCGTACATGTCGCCGAGCTTGCCCCAGAGCGGGGTGGCCGCGGTGGAGGCCAGCATGTAGGCGGTGACCACCCAGGAGAGGTGTTCGAGGCCGCCGAGGTCGCTGACGATGGTGGGCAGGGCGGTCGAGACGATGGTCTGGTCGAGCGCGGCGAGGAGCATCGCCAGCAGCAGGGCGCCGATCGGCACCCAGAGGTTGGGGGCGTTGGCCTCCGGAGGGCCCGGCTCGCTCACCGGGGCCCGGTCGGGGCCTCGGTCGGACGCGGCGATCGGATCCGTCATGGCGTCTCCGTAGCGGTGTCAGCGGTGTCGGCGGTATCGGCGGTATCGGCGGCAGTGGTGGTGCCGGGGGCAGCGGTGGCGGCGGTCACGGCAGCCCGGTGCGCCCGGGGGCGCCGTTCGGATGATCACTCCCGATTCACCATGCTGTCAGAAATGCCCGGATTTGCTCCGTTCAGTTGAGCCGAACGTAAGCGGCACCGCCACGCGCCCGACATGTGGACGCCGGGCCTGCCACACCGACCGTTCATCAGTTCCCAACCGACACCAACCGGCACAAGGCCCCCACATCGGGCCGGACGCCCCTGTCCCGTCTCAGGGACGTCCTGCATAATCAGGCCCGTCCGCCACCTGGAACACGAGTCCGAGTCCGGGAGACCGAGCGAGAACCGAGGAGGGCCGGCCGATGCCGGACCAGCACTGCCCGACGTGCGGCACCGTGCGCTCCGCCGGGTGCAGGTGCTTCCCGGACCGCGCCCTCGACGAGACCACCGTCCTGCCGCACATGGAGGGCCCGCCGCTGGTCCGCCCGTACGTGCCGCAGGCGGTCGGGCAGGTCTCGGACGGCCCGTCGGACGGGACCGCCGGCGATCCGTTCGCCACCACGGTGCTGCCGTCGGCCGCCCGGCCCCGGACGGCCCCGACGCCCCCGCCGCCGGACCGTCCTCCGGTCGCCCCACCGCTGGGCCCGGACGCCGACGCCTACGCGACGACGGTGCTCCCGCCGCTCGCGTCGGCCCCCCAGTTCCCCCCGCCGTTCCCCCCGCAGCACCAGCCGTACGCCGCGTCGCCGCCCGAGGGGCTCCCGCCCGCCGAGCCCGCCGCTCCCGAGGCCGGCGAACTCGGTGTCTTCCCGTTCGCCCACGACGCCCACGGCTCCGCGTCCCACTCCGCCGCGACCGACGGCGCCGCGCCCGCCCCCGGCGGCCGGGCCGCCCGGCGCGCGGCCGAGCAGGACGCGGGTCCGGTCCCGCTCGCCCGGCGCAGGGGGGTGCTGGTCGCGGCCGGCGCCGCGCTGCTGGCGGTCACCGTCGGCATCGCGTACGCGGTGACGCCCTCCGCCGAGCCGGAGCGTCTGGCGGTGCCCGTCCCCACCACGACAGCGGCGCCGGCCCCGGTCGACCCGACCACCCCGGCCCAGCCGAGCCCGAGCGCGCCGGCGCCCACCAGCAGCTCCCCGAGCCCGACCAGGACGACCGCCAAGCCGAGCCCGACCCGGTCGACGGCCACCACCGCGGCGCCCGCGCCGAGCACGCCGCCCGTGAGCGCCGCTCCCCCGGCTCCGGCACCGGCTCCCGACCCGGTCGCCCCGGCGCCGAGCCCCTCCGCCGAGACGCCGCCGGCCACGACGCCCACCCCCACCCCGACGCCCGCTCCGACGGCCACCCCGACGCCGACGCCCACCTTCCAGCCACTGAAGTACGGGATGAACGGGCCGGAGGTCCTCACCCTGCAGAAGAAGCTGGCCGTCGTCATGTGCTGGATGAGCGTCCCGACGACCAGCAACTTCGACCGTCGAACCGAGAGCTCCGTCGCCTATTTCCAGGTGCTGCAGGGGGTGCAGGGCGACGAGAGCGGGGTCTACGGGCCCCACACGGCCGCCGCCCTGGCGAAGCGCACCACCTGCTGAACCGGCCCGGCACCCCGTCGGTCGGGGGCCGGGCCGGCTGCGGCAGGACTCCGGGCGTCAGCCGGTGATCGCCTGGAAGATGCTGAACCCGGCCATCAGCACCATCACACCCGCCGCCACGCGGATGATCATCTTCATCGGGACGTGCTTCAGCAGCTTCTGCCCGCCCAGGATCGCGATCCCGGCGACGGCGCAGAGCGCCAGCCAGGCGCCCAGACCCACCGCGAGCGGGTCGGCGTACTTGGCGGCAAGGTTGGCGGTCATGATCTGGGTGAGGTCGCCGAACTCGGCGATCGCCACGACCACGAAGCTGGCTCCGGCGACCTTCCAGAAGCTGTTGGCGGTGGGCTCCTTGGCCTCGTGCCCGTCCTCGTCGCCACCGCCGTGGAAGAGCAGCATCGCCGCGCCGGCCAGGAACAGCACGCCGGTGACGCCCTCCACCCAGCGGTGCGGCAGCAGCGAGAGCAGGTGCCCGGCGACCAGGGCAATGCCCACCTGGAGGGCGAAGGCGGCGGCGATGCCGGCGAAGACGTAGCCGGCGCGGTACTTGGCGCCGAGCATCAGACTGGCCAGGGCGGTCTTGTCCGGCAGTTCGGACAAGAAGACGATGCCGAAGGTGATCGCGGCTACGGTCAGGCTCATCGGGGGTTCGGTCCCTCGGGTCGGGCCGCCGGACTCCCGCGGCTCCGTCAGGGGACGCTTCGGCCCGACAGCGCTGGTTGGAACATCACAGCACTGCGGCCGAAGGTCTCGCCGGCACCCCTGTGCGGTGTGCCCCGGGCGCCGGGCCCCACAGGGGGCCAGCATGTCGACGGTCCGGTGGAGGGCTACTCCCCTTCAACGGCACCCACCCTACCCGATCCCCTCCCCCGGCCGCCCGGCGCGGACCAGGCCACGGCCCACCAGCTCCAGCACCGCCACGACCGCGACCGCCTCCACCGCCAGCAGCCCGACCAGCACGAACAGCTGCACGGCGCCCGCCTGGACCGGTGACGCCCCGCCGAGCAGCATGCCGACGAAGGCGCCGGGCAGCGTGACCAGGCCGACCGTCCGGGTCTGGTCGAGCGCCGGGACGAGTGAGGTGGCGGCCGCGCTGCGGCAGATCTCCAGCCTGGCGTCCCGTTCCTCGAAACCGAGCGCCAGCGCGGCCTCCACCTCGCCGTGCCGCTGCCGGAGCTCGTCCAGGGCGCGCCGGCCGGAGAGCGAGGTGGCGGTGAGCGCACCGCCGATCAGGATGCCGGAGACCGGGATGACGGAGAGGCCCTCGGGCGGCAGGAGCCCGGTGCCGAGCAGCAGCGCGAGCACCGGCAGCACCCCGGCCCCGATCGGCGCGGCCGCCCACATCCAGGCGCGACCGTCCCCGCCGGGCATCCCCTCTCCACCGGCCGCCCCCTCTCCGCCCGCCGCTTCCTCGGCGCCCGCGCCCGCCGTGCGCCGACCGCCGGGCATCCCCCGGCCGACGGCCGCCCGCAGACCGCTCCGCACGTGCCGCCCACCGCCCGTGCGCGGGCCGTCCACCATCCGCTGCCCGGCGGTCCGCACCGCGACCGCGAACATCAACAGCACGAAGAGCACCGACCACCCGAGCGAACCGGCCACCCAGCTGATCACCACGGCGACGGCAGCCAGCTGCACCACCGCGCGCAGCCCGGCCCGGAGCACCGCGGACCCGCGCCCGAGCCGACCCCACCCCGCGACCGCGACCGCCGCGGCCAGCAGCAGCGCGGTGACCACCCCGAGCGCCGGGGTGACCGGGAGCAGTTGGTCCTGCGCGGCCGCGAGCGCCGCCACGGGTCAGATCCAGCTGGTGAACCACATCCGGTCCTGCCAGGACGTCATCGGGATCACCTCCGCCGTGTACAGCGGGTGGAAGAAGGCGAAGCAGGCCATGATCGCCAGCACGATCAGCCCGGCCCCGGCCGCACCGATCCGTCGCCGCTCGGGTGTGCACCCCTCCGGCCCGAGCATCGCTCCGAGCATCTGGGCGACGGCCAGGCAGAGGAAGGGGACGAGCACCACCATGTAGAAGGAGAAGACGGTCCGCTCCTGGTACTGGAACCACGGCAGGTAGACGCCGGCGACGCCGCAGAGCACCGCGCCCGACCGCCAGTCGCGGCGGAAGAACCAGCGCCACAGCAGGTAGAGGAGCGCGAAGCAGGCCGCCCACCAGAGCAGCGGCGTGCCCAGGCCGAGGATCTGCGACGCGCAGCCGCCGGACGCGGTGCACCCGCGCTGCCCGTTCGGCACCTGCTCCCAGTACATGGAGACCGGACGGCCCTGGACCAGCCAGCTGAACGGGTTGGACTGGTAAGTGTGCGGGGTGCTCAGGCCGGTATTGAAGTCGTACATCTGGGCGTGGTAGTGCCAGAGGCTGCGCAGTGGCGCCGGCACCCAGCTCATCGGGACCTGCGGGAGAGGGACGCCGAGGAAGCTGTCCGCGGAGAGCCCGGCCCGGTCGTCGGCCCAGTGCCGGTCGAAACCTCCGCCGGTGCCGCCCCTGCCGCCGCCGGTGAACAGCCAGCCGGCCCAGCCGCCGACGTAGACGACGAAGGCGACACCGACCGTGGAGAGGAAGGCGGGCAGCGCGTCGCGGCGGAGCATCGAGCGCCAGGGACGGCGGGCGCCGGCCCAGCGCCGACCGGACTGGTCCCAGAGGACGGTGAGCAGGCCGAAGGCGGCGAGCACCATGGCGCCGTTCCACTTGACCCCGCAGGCGGCGCCGAGGAACACACCGGCGGCGATCCGCCACGGGCGCAGGCCGAGCCGGACGGCGTCACCGCCGTAGGTGTCCCGGACGGCGGCCAACCGGACCCGGGCGTGGTCGCGGTCGACGAGCAGCGAACCGAAGGCGGCGAGCACCAGGAACATCTGGACGCCGTCCAGCAGGCCGACCCTGCTCATCACCAGTTGAAGGCCGTCGACCGCCATCAGCAGGGCGGCGGTGCAGCCGATCAGGGTCGAGCCGAAGAGCCGGCGGCCGATCCGGGCCAGCATCAGCACGGCGACCGTGCCCAGCAGCGCGGTCATGAACCGCCAGCCGAAGGGGTGCAGGCCGAAGGCCCACTCGCCGAGGGCGATGACCCACTTGCCGAGCGGCGGGTGGGCGATGAACTCGGGGGCCGCGGTGAGCGGGATGTGCTGCGGGACGCCCAGGATCTCGGAGTTGGCGTTCTCCGGCCAGGTGCCCTCGTAGCCCTGTCGCAGCAGCGACCAGGCGTCCTTGGGGTAGTAGGTCTCGTCGAAGACGAAGGCGTTGGGGTACCCGAGGTTCCAGAACCGCAGGAGTCCGGCGAAGAGCGCCACACCGATCGGGCCGAGCCAGTCGGCCCGGTCGGCCGCCTTGCGCAGCAGCCCCCGCCGCCCCGGTTCCGGGGCTGCGGGGGCTGGTGGTGCGGGTGGGTGCGTGAGCGCCACTTGCGTCATAGCCTCGCCGATTTCGCCTGTCTCGCCTGTGCCGGCCGGGGCCGGGCGGTCAACAGCCACTGACACTATGTGCCGGTGGTCGCGAAGCCAAGCGCGACGGGCGCCGTCCAGGTGACCTGCTCGATCCTGGTCCGGCGCCCGTTTCGTACACCTGTCCCACCCGGTGGCGGGCTCCCCCGGCGGTCACCCGTCGTGATCGCCCGCTGCCGTCCCGCGCCCCCGTCGCCGCTGCCGTCGCGCGCGGCCCGCGCCCCGCGGTCGGGACGCCGGTCGCGCGCCCGGCGTCACGCCGCGGTCTGGAGCTCCCGGACCACCGGGACCGGCGTGCGGACCACGGCCGGGGCCGCGTTGTCCTGGGCCGCGGTGAGGTACGGCCGCAGGCGCAGCGCCATCACCACGATCAGCACGGTGCAGCCGGCCATCGCCGCCAGGTAGAGCGGCCAGGTGCCGGAGCCGACCAGCAGCACGCCCACGGCCGGGCCGACGGCGATCGCGATCTGCTTCACGAGGGCGTAGCCGGAGTTGTAGGTGCCGAGCAGCCGGGCCGGGGCGAGGTCCGCGACGATCGGGCCCAGGGTGGGCGCGAGCAGCGACTCGCCGACGCCGAACAGGGCGTAGATCGAGACGATCGCGACGGTGGCCGCCATCGTCTCGGTCCGGATCAGACCGGCGACCAGGGCCATCGTCCAGGCGCCCAGCCAGACCACTCCGGCGGCGGCCATCGCGGTGGTCCGCCGGCGGCGGGCGGTGATCCGCACCACGAACATCTGCAGCACCACGATGGTCAGCGCGTTGGCGCCGATCGCGATGCCCAGGGTGGAGGGGGCGGTGCCGACGGTGTCGGTGGCGAACGCCGCGACGCCGGACTCGAACTGGCCGTAGCAGGTGAAGAAGATCAGCCCGGCGAGCAGGCAGAGCCGGAACATCGCCTTGTCGGCGACCAGGGCGCGCAGGCCCTGCGGACCGCCGGCCTTCCCCTGGACCGCCACCGGCGCGGCGTTCGGGATCCGGGCGGTGCCGGTCACCAGGGCGAGGCCGAGGAAGGTCGCGGCCTCGATGGTGAAGAGCCGGGTCAGGCTGGCCGGGTCGGCGACGTCCACGATCTGTCCACCGACCAGCGCGCCGATGCCCATGCCCAGGTTGATCAGCGTGAACTGCAGAGCGAAGGCGTGCGAACGGGTCACGGCCGTCGAGCAGCGGACGATCATGGTGGCGAGCGCCGGCTGGCAGGTGGTGACACCCGCGCCGAACAGGAAGGAGGAGACCAGCAGGGCCGGGGTGTCGGTGGCGTGACCGAAGGCGAACGCGCCGGTGGCGGCGAGCGCGGCGCCGGCGAGCAGCACCGGACGCGGGCCGTACCGGTCGATGCCGCGGCCGGTGAACGGCAGGACGGCGAGCGCGGCCAGCGCGAAGACGGTGAACACCATCCCGGCGGCCAGCGACCCCAGTCCCCGCACCTGGTCCACGTACACGAACATGTACGGCATCGTGAACCCGCTGCCGAACGCGCTGAGCGCGTTGCCGATCTGGACGCGGCGCAGCGGGCCGCCCGCCCCGCGACGCTGCTGCCTCTGCTGCTTCACCGTGCCGGTCACCGTGCACACCCCTTCGTCGAGCTCCGCCAAGGCCGGACCCGTCAAGGATCCGTTGGCTTTCACTGGATACTCTTAAGACCGGAAGACTTAAGAGCTAAAGTTTGACCCTAAAGTCTTAGCACTGGAAGAGTGCTGAGTCAAAGGCTTAAGGAGTGCACCTCTTCATGCGACACTGGTCGGCATGACTGCAGAGAAGCCCGCGCCGGCCACCGACCGCGAGTTGGGCATCGCCGAGCAGGTGGCCGTCTACCAGCGGGAATTCCCCATGGTGGATCCGCAGGTGGAGACCATCGTGCAGACGCTCTCCCGGGTCGCCCGGCGGATGACCGTCGCCTACGACCGGCAGCTCACTGTGCTGGGAATCACCTCGGCGGAGTGGGAGGTGCTCAAGGCGCTGGTGGTGTCGGGCAGTCCGTACCAGCTGGGCCCCGGCGAGCTGGCCAAGCGGCTCGGACTCACGCCGGCCGCGATGACCCACCGGATCGACCGGATGGTCACCGAGGGCCTGGTCACCCGGGAACGGGACGAGGCCAACCGGGTCCGGGTGATCATCGAGCTGACCGACCTCGGCCGCGACAAGTGGCTGGAGTCGATGCGGATGGCCGCCGGCTTCGAGGAGGAACTGCTCCAGGACGTCGTGGGCGAGGAGCGCACCGTCCTCTCCGGGATCCTGGCGCGGATGCTCCGCCGGATCGAGGAGAGCCAGCCGGACGCCCTCGGCCGCACCGCCGACCTGGGCTGACGGCCCGCGAACGACAGCAGTCCGGCCCGCCGGGGAGACACCCCCGGCGGGCCGGACTGCTGTGTACTGCTGTGTACTGCTGTGTACTGCGGTGCGAGGGTCCGTCAGGCCCTCGAACACTCGGGCACTCGGGTCTCCGCCCCGCGGATCTCCAGGTGCTCGGGCGTTCAGGTGCTCAGGTGCTCAGGTGGTCGAACCGGGGGGTTCAGCAGGGACCGTTGTCGGTCCAGACGCCCCACTGGCCGGCCAGCGACGGGTCGTCGCCCTTGGTCCACCACTTGTTGGTGTAGTAGCGACCCTTCCAGGAGACCTTGGTCGGGGTGGCGTAGGTGGTGGCCGAGTCCCAGCTCGGGGCAGCGGCGCAACCCGGCGGGGTGGTCGGCGGGGTGGTCGGCGGCGTCGTCGGAGGAGTCGTCGGCGGGGTGGTCGGCGGCGTCGTCGGCGGCGTGGTCGGCGGCGTGGTCGGCGGGGTGGTCGGAGGCGTGGTGGGCGGCGTGGTCGGCGCGGCCGGGCAGGCGGCGGCGGAACCGTTGGTGGCCTCGACCATCTTGTCGAACAGCGCGGTCTTGGTGCCCAGGTCGTACAGCGAGAAGGCGAAGGAGCCGCCGAGGCCGTTGCAGTGGGCGTAGTCGATCTTCGCCTGGATCGAACGGGCGTCCTCACCCGACCAGAACGTCGAACCGTCGTAGAAGTACGTGGTCTTCGCGGTGTCGTCCCAGAAGGTCTTCGCCGGGTTGTCGACGAAGCCGGCCAGCTCCTTGTACATCTGGATGCCGGGGACGTTGCCCGAGAGCGCGGCACCCGCGGCGGGGCCGGTGGCGGGCTGGAAGAGGCCGTTCTTGCCGTTGTTCTGGACGCCGGTCCAGCCACGGTAGTAGAACGGGACACCCACGTTGATCTTCTTGGCGGGGAAGCCGCCGGGGATGCCGTAGTCCGGGTCACCCGCGGTGTACGCCTTGATCGCCGCGTCGACCGAGTACTTGCCGTTGCCCGGCTTGGCCGGGGTCATCGGGTCGTTCGGACCGGAGTAGATCGGGGCCTGGTGGTTGGTCGGGCCCTTGGCGTCCCACGCACCGTGCATGTCGTAGGTCATGATGTCCAGGAACGTCAGGTACTGACCGATCTTGTCGGTCTCGACGTTCCGGATCTTGTCCTGGCCGGCGCCGACCGCCGCCGCGGTGGCGTAGGTCTTGTTGTCGGCCTTGCCCTGGGCGTCGAGCTGCTCACGCAGCTCCTTCAGCAGCAGGGTGAAGTTCTGCTTGTCGTTCGGGCTCTCCAGGTTGCCGGCGTGGCCGCCACCGCCCGGGTACTCCCAGTCGATGTCGATGCCGTCGAAGATGCCGGCCGCCGAGCCCGGGCCGCCGTAGCCGGCGTCGACCGGCAGGTTGCCCTTGATGAACATGTCGATGCAGGACGAGACCAGCTTCTTGCGGGAGGCGTCCGTGGCCGCCGCCGCCGAGAAGAACTTGGAGTAGGTCCAGCCGCCCAGCGAGATCAGGATCTTGAGGTTGGGGTTCTTCGCCTTCAGCTTCTTCAGCTGGTTGAAGTTGCCCGCGATCGGCTGGCCCCAGGCGTCGCCGACGCCGTCGACCGAGATGTCCGGACCGAAGCTCTTCTGGTAGTCCGCGAACGCGTCGCCCGCGCCGTCACCGGCGTTCGGGTTGTTGTCGTCCTGGTTGGCCGCCTTGGTGGCCTGGAAACAGGAGAGGTTGGTCGGGTGGATGTTGGCGAACGAGTAGACCAGGTAGTCCAGCTTCCCGGCCACGCCGGTGTCCTGGATCGTCTTGGGGTAGTACGCGTTCGCGTAGATCGACCACTGGTCGAAGTAGGCGACCTTGATGCCGCCGCTGGTGGCGGGCGCGCCGGTGGTGTTGGTGACGGCGGCGTTGGCCGCGGTCCCGCCGGAGAGGGCGAGGCCCGCGCCGAGCAGCAGGGAGGCCGTGGTACCGGCGGCGATCGCGGTCAGGCTCTTGGACCGCCGACGACGGCCGCCCTCCTGAACCGGGGCCCCGGCCCTTTCGATGCGTGAACGGAGCATGGGTGCGTGACTCCTGGTGTGGGGGATTCCGTCCGTCCCGGGCGCTCGTACGGGGTGGGGCCGTACGACCAGGACATGACAGAACGGGATGGGGAATCGAGCGAGAGCATGCCTTCGACGGACGCCGGGATAAGCCGAACCGGCGCCAGTGGCGAACCACTGACGCCGGTTCAGGGGCTCCCTGCACCTGGGCACTAAAATGGACTAGACCAACTACCCCGTCAAGGGGTGATGTTGAGGCTTGAGCCGCCCTTAAGGTTCCCCCGCGGCCGGGCCGACCCCGCTGACCTGCGGGTCAGCGGGGTCGGCCCGGCCGGAGCAGGCGACCGGTACCGGCCGCCGGCGGCTCAGTACCGCACGGCATTGGCGACTACGGCCTTGACCGAGCCCGTGAGGTCCCGGTTGCTGCGCGCGGTTCCCTGGCCGCTCTGTCCGGCCGCCACGTCCGAGATGTTGACCACCGCCGCGTCCAGCACGTTGCCGGAGTCGTCGGTGAAGTTGACCTGGACCACGTACCGGTTGGCCTGCTGCTCGTGGTTGTTCACGGTGACCGGCACCTCGACCTTGCCGTCCGAGGCGGTGGTCACCGCACCCAGCGACGTGTCCCCCTTGGCATCCAGGCCGCCCTTGATCCCGGCGATCGCCGAGGACGCCGCAGCCTGCGCCGACGCGGCGGACGACGAGAGCCCGCCCGCCACCGACGCGGCCGCCGAGGAGAGCCCGCCCGCCGCCGAGGACAGCGCCGAGCTCGCCGCCGACGCGGCGGCCGAGGCGGCGCCCGCGATCCCCGACTGCACCGCGGCGGCGGCCGAGGAGACGGCGCTGCTCGGCGCGGAGTCCGAGGAGCAGCCGGCCAGTGCGGCCCCGCCGAGCACCGCGGCGCCCAGCACCGCCGCCAGCGCCCGGCGCGGACGGCGGACGGCCGGCGCGGCCTGGTCCTGGACGGTGGGCCGGGGCGGGGCGGCCCGGTCCCGCGCGGTCAGCCCGGGCCGGGCGACGGTCCGGCGGGACGGAGCCGCAGTGCGGCTGAGCGGCTGGCGATCCATCGGGGTCCTCGATTCTGGCCTGCGCCGGAGGGCCCGGCACGCCTCCCGCCCACCCTCCGGGGGCCGGGGCGGGCCTGCCATCAGGGCTGGTGCGTTCGGGTGAGCGCCCTCCGGAGCCGCCCCCGGGGCACCCGGGCGGGAGCCCGGCGGTGCCCGGGGCCGCAGACCCGGGGCCGCGGTGCCCGGGCGGGAGGCCGGAGCGGCGCCCGGCGCGCCCCGGAGGGCGGCCGGGGGTCGGCCCGGCACACCCCCGGGGAGCGCCCGCAGGTGCTCAGGAGAGCCCCGCGCCCTCCTGCTCCTGCGCCTCCACGGCCGCCCGCTCCTCCTGCAACCGGACGACGTGCCGGCGCCGCGCCACCACCCCGTACGCCGAGGCCGCGCTGCCGGCGAAGGCCAGCACGCCGACCCACGGCCGGTTGAAGACGTGCCCGGTCAGGTGGTCCAGCGAGTACCGGCCGGGGCCGGCCAGCCCCAGCGCCAGGCCGGCCGCCCCCAGAAAGGCCGGGTACTCGTAGCCGCCCGAGGTCATGAAGAACCCGGCCGGGGCGTGCACGGCGACCGCGCCCGCCATGGTGCCGGCGACCACGGCGCCGGCCGCGGGCGTGGCCAGGCCGGCGACCAGCAGCGCGCCGCCGCCCGCCTCGCCGAGCCCCGCCGCCAGGGCGCTCTGCCGGGCCGGGTGGAAGCCCATCGCCTCCATCGCCTTGGCGGTGCCGTCCAGGCCGCCGCCGCCGAACCAGCCGAACAGCTTCTGGGTGCCGTGGGCGATCAACACCCCGCCGACGGCACCGCGCAGGGCCAGCAGACCCAGGTCGATACGGTTCAGAGCCATGTCGCATCCTCTTCCAGTCACCAGCGGAGGGACGATCCGGTTTCCATAGCACCGGACGACGCCCGACGGCTCGACTCGGGACCGCCATCCGGGCGATTTCAGGCCCGGCCGGGAATGAACCGCCACCGGCGTGGCCGGCGCCGGACCACACCGTGCCCGGGGGCGTGGCGGCCGGACCGCGCCGACCGCCGAAGGGATGCTTGGCCCATGTTCGTCTTCAACCTGAGCAGCGCCTTCATCGCCTTCTTCGCCGTCGTGGGCCCGCCGAAGGTCCTGCTGTCCTTCGCCCGGCTGGCCGGCACCCGGTCCACCGCGGAGCTGCGTCGTCTGGCCGCCTGGAGCACGATCATCTCGGCGGTGATCGGCGTGGTGCTCGCCTTCAGCGCCGACTTCGTCACGTCGCTGTTCCACATCAGCGACCAGTCGTTGCAGCTGGCCGGCGGGACGATCTTCTTCACCTACGCGATGGCACTGGTCTTCGGCGTCCACCTGGGCGGGGGCACCGACGAGGAGGACGAGCACCTCGCCAACCCGATGGTGGACGGCATCCGCGAACTGCTGCTGCCCTACATCGCCAGCCCGCTGGCGGTCACCGCAGTGCTGGTCGGCTCGCTCACCAAGGACGACTGGGGCTGGCGGGTCACCGTGGCCGGCGCGTACCTCGCCGTCGTGCTGATCAACTACGTCTGCGTGTCCGTCCTCGCCCCGCTGATGCGCCACACCCACCGCACCTCGTTGGAGGTGGTCTCCCGGCTGCTCGGCCTGCTGCTGGCGGCGGTCGGCGTCGAACTGTTCCTGAACGGACTGGCCGGGCTGGGCCTGCACCTGCCCGACGGGCACTGAGCCCCGACGGGCAGGGCGGCGGCCGGGCGTGGGCGGCGGCCGGCACGGCGCCGGCCGGGCGGGCGGGGCCGCGGTCGGCCCGCCCAGCTCAGCCGGCCGTGGTCAGCCGGACCATCACCTCGCCGATCCGGTCCCGTACCAGCGGGTCCGCGACCAGCCCGTCCGGCCCGACGTCCCCGCGCGCCAGCGGGACCCGCACGCAGGCCTCCTCCACCACGACCGCCCCGGTGTACCGGAGCACGGTCCGGAGCGCCTCCTCCGCACCGAGCCCCCGGCCCGGCCCGGCCGTGCTGATCCAGGCAGCCGGCTTCTCCGCGATCTCGATGCCGCCCACCGTCCAGTCCAGCAGGTTCTTGAAGGCGCCCGGCAGGGTGCCCGCGTACTCGGGGGCGCAGATCAGCAGCGCGTCGGCGGCCTCGATCGCGGCCCGCAGCCCGGTGACCGGCTCCGGCAGCGGGTCGGTGTCCAGATCCGGGTTGAAGTGCGGCAGCCCGCCCAGACCCGTGTAGTAGGTGGCGGTGATGCCCTCGGTGAAGCGCGCGACGGCGGCGGCCGTGCGCAGCACCGTCTCGTTGGCGGATCCGGCGCGCAGGCTGCCCGGGAGCAGCAGGATGTGACGGTCGTTCGGGTCGTTCGGCATGGCGAGGAACCTACTCCCTCCGCCGGCCCCGGTCCGCCGCCGGGCCGTCCACGCCGCCCGGCCGCCTGCGCACCGCTTCCGCCCCGGGCTACGGCACCTCCACCGGCCGCCAGGGCACCGGGCTGGAGAGGATCATCGAGCTGGACGGCTGCCCGTAGCCGCCGAGCCGGTCGGTCAGCGCCTCGAAGTCGGCCATCGTCGGCACCGCGACCAGCAGGACGCAGCAGGCCCCTCCGGTCACCCGGTGCAGTTGGAGCACCTCCGGCCAGGCCGCCACCGCGGGGTCGCGCAGCAGGCAGCGCGGTCCGTAGCACTGGATCTGCACCAGGGCGGTGATCGGCAGCCCGGAGCGGGTCAGGTCCACGTGGGCGTGGTAGCCGGTGATCACCCCGTCGGCCTCCAGACGGCGCACGCGTTCGGCGACGGCGGGTGCGGAGAGGCTCACACGGCGGGAGAGTTCGTTGTACGAGAGCCGGGCGTCGGCCTGCAGCTCGGCCAGCAGACGGCGGTCGACGGCGTCCATCACGGCTCCTCGCGGATCGGTTTCGAGTGGCTGGATCCCGCTGCTTTGCGATCGTGAGGAGAATCGGGAAAACGCCTCTCGTACGACAGGCCCGGTCGCGGTTGCCGTGCCCGCCACCCATTCAAATGCGGGCCGGGGCCGCCGCACAATGGGGCCGCGGCGACGCCCGGGGCGGCAGGACCGAATTCCGGGCCCGTCCGGCTATCGGCCGTCCGGCTGTCGGACCCCTGGATGTCCGTCGCCGCAGAACCAGAAGGGATCGGCATGGGGCACGACACGGTGGAGACACCCAGCCTGTCGTTCGGTCGGGGCGGGGAGCCGGGTCGGGGCACCCCGTACGCCCGCTACGCCCGGCTGGAGGAACTGCACAGCCTGCAGCACCCGCTCAGCAAGGTCCCGGCGGAACTCTCGTTCATCGTCACCACCCAGGTGATGGAGCTGCTCTTCGACCTGTTGCGGCACGAGTGGACCCTCGCCCAGCAGGCGATGCGCGAGGACGACCTGCCGACCGCGCTGGCCGCGCTGCGGCGCGGCACGCACGCCCAGGACGTGCTGGTGGAGTCCTGGGACCTGCTGGCCACGCTGACCCCGCAGGAGTTCAACGCCTTCCGCTCGGTGTTCGGCGAGGCCTCGGGCTTCCAGTCGTCGGCCTTCCTGCACCTGGAGTTCCTGATCGGCAACAAGAACGCCGCGCTGCTGCGGATGTACCGGGACACCCCGGAGACGCTCGCCGAACTGACCGGTGCGCTGCACGCTCCCGGCCTGTACGACGACGCGCTGGCGCTGCTGGCCCGGCGCGGCCTGGCGGTGCCGCACGAGGCGTCCGACCAGCGGTACCAGGAGGACGAGGCGGTGACGGCGGCCTGGCGGCGGGTCTACACGGAGCCGGAGTTCGCCGGGCTGCTGCCGCTCGCCGAGGCGCTGCTGGACGTCGCCGAACGGGTGACCCGCTGGCGTCAGCGCCACCTGGCGTCGGTGAAGCGGTCGATGGGCGCCAAGCCCGGCTCGGGCGGTTCGAGCGGCCTGACCTGGCTGCGCCGCGCGGCCGAGCAGGACGTCTTCCCGGAGCTGTGGACCGTCCGGAACGAGCTGTGACCGGCGCGGCCGGCGGCACGGGCAGAACGAACGAGAGGCTGGGCATGATCACGCGCGAGGAGTGCGGGGCGCTGGACGCCGCCGACCCGCTGGCGGCGTTCCGCGGGGAGTTCGCCCTCCCGCCGGGGGTGGTCTACCTGGACGGCAACTCGCTCGGCGCACTGCCGGTCCGCACCCCCGGGCGGGTGCGGCAGGTCGTCGAGGAGGAGTGGGGCCGGGAGCTGATCCGCAGCTGGAACGACGCGGGCTGGTTCGAGCAGCCGTACCGGCTGGGTCGGCGGATCGCGCCGCTGGTCGGAGCCGCCCCGGAGGAGGTGGTGGTCTGCGACACCACCTCGGTGAACCTGTTCAAGGTGCTGACCGCCGCCCTGCGGCTGCGCCCCGGTCGGGGGACAGTGCTCGGCGACGGCGCGGCCTTCCCGACCGACCTGTACATCGCCGAGGGCGTGACCGGGCTCGTCCCCGGCGCCCGCAGCGTGCTGGTGGACCCGGCGGAGCTGGACGCCCACCTGGACGCGGACGTCGCCGCGGTCGTCCTCTCGCACGTCGACTACCGCACCGGCGAGCTGCTGGACATGCCCGGGATCACCGCCCGGGTGCAGGCCGCCGGGGCGCTGATGATCTGGGACGTCTGCCACTCGGTGGGCGCGCTTCCGGTCGAACTCGGCGCAAGCGGCGCGGACTTCGCGGTCGGCTGCACCTACAAGTACCTGAACGGCGGACCCGGTTCGCCGGCCTTCCTCTACGTGGCCGGCCGGCACCTGGAGGCCGGCCCGGAGCAGCCCCTGAGCGGCTGGTTCGGACACGCCCGCCCGTTCGCCTTCGAGCCGGGCTACGCGCCGAAGGACGGCATCGGCCGCTTCCTGACGAGCTCGCCCTCGCTGCTCGGACAGGCCGCGCTGGAGTCCTCGCTGGACGTCTGGGAGCGGGTCGACCGGGCCGCCGTCCGGGCCAAGAGCCTGGCGCTGACCGACCTGTTCGTCTCGCTCGTGGAGGGGCTGGACGGGATCGAGGTGGCGACCCCGCGGGAGCACGCCCGGCGGGGCAGCCAGGTCGCGCTGCGGCACGCCGACGGCTACCCGGTGGTGCAGGCGCTGATCGCGCGCGGGGTGATCGGGGACTTCCGGGCGCCGGACCTCATGCGGTTCGGCTTCACCCCGCTCTACCTCTCGTACACCGACGTGTGGGACGCCGCGCGGCACCTGGCGGAGGTGCTGGAGAGCGGCGAGTGGAAGGACGAGCGCTTCGCCCGCCGCGGCGAGGTGACCTGACCGGCCCGGGCTGCCCCTCCCCCGCAGGACCGGGCGAGGGGCCGCCGCCCGTCCGGGGCCGCCGCCGGACCTCCGTCGGGGCCGTCGTCGGGGCCGTCGTCGGGCCGGTTTCAGACCGCCGTCAGTTCGGCGATCAGCCGCCGGTAGACCCCGAAGGCCGGCTTGGGCGTGTAGTCGTCCCGGAGCAGGCCGAAGTGGTGGAAGAGACCGGGGCCGGCGCTGTCCGCGTCCCGGAGGCCGAAGTGCCCGTAGCCGGTGACGTTCAGCTCGGCGGCGAGGCCCGCGACCGTCCGGACCACCTCCTCCACCACCTCGGCCTGCCGCCCCTCCGAGCGGTCCGGCCCGGTCGGCCAGCCGTGCTCGCAGATCCGGATCGGCACCGCCGGGCCGATACCGGCCGCGGCGACGCTCTCCTTCCGGAAGCCGGCGAGCACCGCCGCGACCACCTCGGCGAGCCGCTCGGCCGGGACGGGGCGGAAGACGTCGGGGAAGAAGTCCAGACCGACGTAGTCGAGCGCGCGGTGGAACCGCTCGTCGGCGAGCGCGCCGAGGTCCGGCCAGAACGTGTCGGCGGGGTCGAAGGTCAGCACCGCGTTGAACCCCACCGCGAGGTCGAGGCCGCAGGCCAGTGCTTCCTCCTTGGCCGCCACCACCCCCTGGACCAGGGCCTGCCGGACGTTCGGGACGGAGCCGTCGAGCACCGGCGAGTCGGCGTTCGGCTCCTCGCAGATCTGGAGCACCCCGATCCGGTGGCCCTCGGTACGGACGGTCCGCCGGACGAAGTCGAGCCAGCCGTCCAGCCGTCCGGTCGGCTCGCGGAACTGCAGGACGAGGTCGAGCCGGCGGCCCTCGACGGCGTAGCGCTCCGGCCCGGCCGGGGTGGGCGGGGTGGCCGGCTCCTCCGGGTACGAGCGGTAGGCGCGGACGAGCAGGGTGGGCGCCCCGCCCTGGAGGTCACGCAGCGCGGCCGTGATCCGGTCCGGGTCGTCGGGGCTTACGGGTGCGACCGTGCCGGTGTCGTCGCCGAGCAGGCCGCCGGGATAGATGCCGAAGGTGAAGGTCATGCCTCACCGTAGCCGACATTATTGGTGTCACTGCAAGTTTGGTGCGGCACTATGATTCCGGCATGGGACTTCGCGAGGACAAGAAGCACCGGACCCGCGCCCTGCTGGCCGACACCGCCATGGGGCTGTTCGCCGAGCGCGGGTTCGAGCAGGTGACCGTGGTCGAGGTGGCCCGGGCCGCCGGGGTCTCGCCCAACACGGTGTTCAACTACTTCCCCACCAAGGAGGACCTCTTCTTCGACCGGCAGGACGAGGTGGAGGGCCACCTGGCGCGAGTGGTGCGGGAGCGTCCGGCGGGAGCGTCCGTCGTGGACGCCGTCCGGACGGACCTGCTGGCCGGGCTGGACGCGGGCGAGCCGACGTACGGGCTGAGCCCGCAGGCGGCGGTGTTCTGGCGGTTGGTCGCGGAGAGCCCGGCGCTCCGCGCACGGCTGCTCGATCTGGGCGAGCGCGCCGAGCGGGCGCTGGCGGCGGCACTGGCCGAGGAGGCCGGGACACCCGCGGACGCCCCGCTCCCCCGGCTGGTCGCGGGCGCGATCGCCGGGGCGCACCGGGCGGTGTTCGCGGAGATCCGGCGGGGCATGGTGGCGGGCGAGCCGGTGGACGCGGTCCGCACGAGGGTGGAAGCCGCGGTGACCGCGGGGTTCGGCCTGCTGGGGTCGGGCCTCGCGGGGTGGCCGCCCGCCCGGTGAACGGCCGCCGGGCCGCGCACCCCGGGTGGGCGCCGGTCCCGGCGGGAACGGACCGGGCCGCCCGGTCGAGGTGACCGGGCGGCCCGGGGCCGGGACTGCGGAACGCGGCTAGCTGTGGCGTCCGCGACGGCGGGCGGCGAGCACGGCGAGGCCGCCGAGGCCCAGCAGGCCCACGCCGGCCAGGCCGAGGACGACCGGGCCGTTGCCCGCGCCGGTCGACGGCAGTTCACCGCCACCGCCGCCCGGCTTGCCGGGGGCCGGGTGGTGGCCGGTCGGACCGTGGCTGCCCGATCCGTGGCCGCCCGGCCCGTGGCTCGTCGGCCCGTGGCTGGTCGGCGCCGCGCTGGACGAGCTCGGCGAGGAGGTGGGCGAGGTCGGCGAGGCCGTCGGCGAGGTCGGGCTCGCGGTGGGGGACGTGGGCGAGGCCGTCGGGGACGTCGGGCTCGCGGTGGGGGACGTGGGCGAGGCCGTCGGCGAGGTCGGGCTCGCGGTCGGGGAGGTCGGGCTCGCGGTCGGCGACGTCGGCGAGGAGGTCGGCGAGGTGGGCGACGGGCTCGGCGTCACCTCACAGTCCGGCAGGTCCCCGTCGAACGGGTAACTGTGGATCTCGTAGCCGCCGTTGCCGGTCTGGATCAGGTTGCCCGCCAGGTAGACCCGGCCGTTCATGCCCGGCATGGCGATGGTGGTGGTGCCGGCCGGGTTGCCGGCCATCACCGAGCCCTGGAACTGCGCGCTGCCGAGGATCTGCGCCGAGGTGGCCGTGGGGAAGTTCCACAACAGCTTGGAGCGCATCTCGGTGGTCGGGTCGCCCGGCAGGCCCGTCCCGGTGTAGGTGTTGATGTTCGCGTCGTCGGACAGCATGTTGACCACGACGGTGGCACCGGCCGGGATGTTGTTGAACACCAGGCCGATCTGCCGGGCCGCCGCACCCAGGCTCCCGGTGACGTTGAAGACCTGCTTCATGCTGGTGCCGTCACCGGTGAAGGTCGCCTCGGTCATGGTGACCGCCACGGTGCCGGTGGCCGTCGCCCGCCCGACACAGGCGGAGACGTCCTCGATCTGGGTGAGCACCGACTGGTACGGCGCGGCGGCGTTCGCGTCCTGGATCGCCTGACCGGTCGGGTCGATGGCGACCGTGCCGGTGAGCGTGCCCGCGTAGCGCAGGTTGCCGAAGGCCTGGCCCTGCGAGTCGCTGCCGCCGATCAGCAGCGAGTTGCCGGGCAGCATGGTCACGTTGCCGCCGACGGTGAGGAAGTCGCTGCCGTTCGGCGGCACGACGCGGGAGCCGACGCCGACCACGCCCGCGTTGTAGGCGCCACCGCCCTCGCTCTTGTCGACGGTGAAGTCACCGAGCGCGACGATCTTGCCCTCGGCCTCGGCGGCCCGCCCGTTCACGGTGTAGTCGCCGCCGGTGAAGACGTTGATCGTGGCGTCCCGGCCGGGGAAGTCGCCGTTGTTCGGCGGCGGCCAGGTGGCCGGGCAGTCCGGCCCGCTGCAGGCGCCCAGCGGCGGAGCCAGCGGCGCGGCGGAGCCGACCGTCAGCACCGCCGCCAGCGGCAGTGCCGCGACGGCGGTCGCCACCGCGACCCGGACGGTCCGTCGCCGGCCGGCGGCCGGCGCGCGCTCCACGGCGGTTCTTCTGTGATCCGGCGTACCGGTGCCCTGATCCATCGACACATTCCTCCGCGCAGAGAAAAGGGCAGGTTGCACAACCTGCCTCGTTCCGTTTGATACAGGATCATCCCACCTGATTCCCTCAGATCCGGGACATCAAATATCAAATCGGACGATCCACACCCTACAGACCATCAGCAGCGATCCGACAATCCGTCGAACGGCCGACCGGCCCCGTGGGCCACCCCTCCCCGCTAGGTTGTGACCATGACTTCCGAGCCCCAGCAGACGCACGAGAACCCGGACACCCGCCCGGACGCGGACACGGGCACGGGCACGGGGGCGGACACGGGCCCGGACGCCGCAGTCGCCACCGTCGCGGCCAGCGCCGACGTGCTGCGCCACCCCGAGGCCGGCGAGCACCTGCTCACCGCCGTCGAGAAGGAGCGCGCCGCCCGGTTCCGCCACGAGGCCGCGCGCGTCGACTTCACCGCCGCGCACATCCTGGTCCGGCTCTGCGCCGCCCGGCTGCTCGGCGTCCCGGCCGCCGGGCTGACCCTGGCGCAGAACTGCCCCGACTGCGGCAAGGGCGACCACGGCAAGCCGTACCTGCCCGACCACCCGGACGTCTCGGTCAGCCTCTCGCACACCAAGGGCGTGGTCGCCGCCGCCGCCGGACACCGGCCGATCGGGGTCGACGTCGAGCTGAACGCCCGCAGCGGCAGCCTGCTCGACGTGGCCGGGCGAGTGCTCACCGCCGCCGAGCTGCGGCAGGTCGAGGCGCACGCCGACCCGGCGTCGGCCTTCCTGCGGTTCTGGGTCCGGAAGGAGTCGCTGATCAAGATCGGCCGCACCAGCCTGGACGAACTCGCCGGCGTCGACCTCTCCGGCCTCGCCCTGGACCTGCCCGCCGGCGGGCCGCTGCTCAGCCGCTTCGAGGAGCTGTACCTGCTCGACTGGGTGGACGACGCGCACGGCGCGGCCGTCGCGGCGGTGAGCGCCGTGCCGCCCCGCGTGGTGGTGCTGGCGCCGCCGGCCGGCTGACCGGCCGCGGATCCACCCGCCCGGAGGGGCTCCGGATAAGCGGTGTTAGCGTCCTGACCAGGGCGGAGGAACCGGACGCCCCGGCTGTCCGCGCCGCGATCGCCCGCGCAGCCCCCGTTGAGTCCCTAGGGTGCCCCGCCATGGCCAAGTTCCTGCTGAGCCTGCACGTCCTCGCCTCGGTGCTGTTCATCGGTCCGGTGGCCGTGGCCGTCAGCATGTTCCCCCGCCGGGCGTCGGCGGCACTCGCCGGCGGCCCGGACAAGGCGGCCGACGCCGGCGTGCTCCGGATGCTGCACCGGATCACCCAGGTCTACGCGCTGCTCGGGATAGCCGTCCCGGTGCTCGGCATCGGGGTCGCCCAGGTGATGGACGTGCTGGACCAGTCCTGGCTGATCGTCTCGATGGTGCTCACCGCGGTCGCGGCGCTGTCCCTGCTGCTGTTCGTCCTGCCCGCGCAGCAGGCCGCGGTGGACGCGCTCGACCTCGACGCCGAGACGGCCGAGCACGGCAAGGCCGTCCGGGGACTGAAGCTGCTTCCGATGACCGCCGGCGTGTTCAACCTGCTCTGGGCGGTGGTCGTGGTCCTGATGATCATCCGACCTGGATCGACCACCGGCGCCTGACCCCGCCACCCCCGCCGGTACGGCCTCCGTACTACTGTCCCGCCCATGACGATCATCGCGGGGATGGGGCCGGAGACCGGTTCGGGCGTGGGCGTCCTGCTGCGCGGCTGGCGGGAGCGGCGCCGGCTCAGCCAGCTGCAACTGGCCCTGCTGGCCGACTCCTCGGCCCGGCACATCAGCTTCGTCGAGAACGGACGCGCCCGGCCCAGCCAGGAGATGGTGCTCCGGCTCGCCGAGCACCTCGACGTCCCGGTCCGCGAGCGCAACACCCTGCTGCTGGCCGCCGGGTACGCGCCGCACTACCCCGAGAAGCAGCTGGACGACCCCGCGATGGACGCGCTGCGCTCCGGCATGGAGCGGCTGCTGGCCTCGCACGACCCGTACCCGGCGCTGGTGGTCGACGGCACCTTCCGCGTCCTGGCGGCCAACCGCTCGCTCGGGATGCTGCTCGCCGGGGTCGCCCCGCACCTGCTGGAACCGCCGCTCAACGCGATGCGGATCACCCTGCACCCCGAGGGACTGGCCCCGCTCATCGTCAACCTGCGGCAGTGGCGGCAGCACCTGCTGGAGCGGATGGAACGGCAGGTCGGGCTGATCCGCTCCGAGCCGCTGCGGGCGCTGCTCGACGAGGTCGGCGCCTATCCGGACCCGGTGGGCGGCGCGGCGGACGACGGCGCGGACGACGAGGACGTCACCGCCCTGTTCCCGTTCGCGCTGCCGCTGCGGATCGCCTTCGGGGGGCGGGTGCTGTCGTTCCTGTCGACGATCACGACGTTCAACACCCCGATGGACGTGACCGTCTCCGAACTCGCCCTGGAGGCCTTCCTCCCGGCCGACGCGGAGACGGTCGCGTTCCTCCAGGCCGCCGTGGGACCGGAGCGGTGACCCCTCAGCGGGCGACGGCCCGGCGGCGCAGCGCGGTGAACTGGAGGACGGCGAAGAGGAGCACCGTGCCGGCCTGCACCGGGATCCAGAAGAGGCCGGCGGTGGTCGGCTCCAGCCAGAGCTCCATCGCCAGGACGCTGAGCACCGTCCAGGCCAGGTTGACCTCGATCACCGCCTGCACGGCGAGCCGCGGCGGCTGCGGACGGGCTGCCAGCAGGCCGACGGCGAGGCCGACCACCGTGAGCAGCACACCGATTTCGACCAGCGTCGAGCGGCCGACGCCGAGCAGGTCACCGAGCGGGCCGGAGAAGGCCAGGTAGGCGAGGCCGTTGCCGCCGGTCACGACGGCGTCCAGCGCGAGGTAGCCGCGCAGGGCCTTCGGGGAGGCGGGGGCGGTCGGACGGGCGGCGGCAAGGGTGTTCGCGGACATGGCGGATCGGCCTCCGGTGGTCGGAACGGATCCCGGGCCGCGGTCCCGCGACCCGGTACCGCCCACTCTGGCGGGCCGCCCGGAAGGCGTCGATTACCTCCGAGGTCATGGCCTCCCCGCCGGTCGGGCCGGCCGCCCGGGGAGGGCCGCGCCGCAGCCCGCGCCAGGTATTGACGTCTCGTCAGATGCCGAAGAGGCGGGCCGCGTTGTCGTGACAGACCGCGCGCAGCCAGTCCTCCCCCAGTCCGGTCCGCTCCAGCGCGTCCAGCTGGTGCACGTACCGGTAGGGGATGTTGGGGAAGTCGCTGCCGAGCAGGACGCGGTCCCGGAGCCCGGCCAGGCGCGGCAGTTCGGCGGGCGGGAAGGGGGTGTCCCGCTCGACGAAGTCGGTGAACGCGATGGTGGTGTCGAGCCGGACCTCCGGGTACCGCTCGGCGAGGTCGAGGAAGTCGGTGTACTCGGGCAGGCCGAGGTGGGCGACCACCAGGACGAGCCGGGGGTGCCTGGCGAGCACCTCGCCGATCGGCCCGGCGCCGGTGTGCTTGCCGGGGACCGGCCCCGATCCGCAGTGCGTCACCACCGGCGTACCGGTCTCGGCGAGAAGGCCCCAGACCTCGTCGAGCCGCTCGTCCGCCGGGTGGTAGCCGCCGACCTGGAGGTGCGCCTTGAAGACCCGGGCGCCGCCCTCGATCGCCCGGGCCACGTACCCGGGTGCCCCGGGCTCGGGGAAGAACGTGGCGGTGTGCAGGCAGTCCGGGGTGCGGGCGGCGAATTCGGCGGCCCAGCCGTTGAGCCACCCCGCCATGCCGGGCTTGTGCGGGTAGAGCATCGCGGTGAACGCCCGGACACCGAACTCCCGCAGCCACCCGACCCGCCGGTCCTCGGCCTCGCGGTAGGTGATCGGCCACGGCCGGTCGACCAGCGGACCGGCCGCGTCGAAGTACGCCCACACCTTGTCGAGGACGTTCTGCGGCATGAAGTGCGTGTGCACGTCGATCAGTCCGGGCAGGCCGAGGCCCTGCCAGAAGGCGCGGACCCCGGCCGTCTCGGCGTCCCGGGCCTCCCGAGCGGCCTGCTCGGCCTGCACGGCCTGCTCGGCCGGACCCGTCATGCCGGCACCGGGCGGGCGCGGTCGATGATCGCGCCCGCGTCGACGCCGGCCGGCAGCGTGCCGAAGGCCGCTCCGTGGTCGCCGCCGAGACGGGAGGCGCAGAACGCGTCGGCCACCGCCCGGTCCCCGTACCGGACCAGGAGCGAACCCTGGAAGGCCAGAGCCATCGACTCGACCAGCCGGCGGGCGCCGAACTCCGGGTCCTCCGGGCCGGCCAGCTCCTTGCGCAGCCCGGCGACGGCGGCGTCCAGCCTGCGGTCCGCGCCGGCGGCGGCGTCGAGCTCGCCGAGGAAGGCCTCGACGGTCTCCGGGCGCCGGGCCATGGCGCGCAGCGCGTCCAGGGCGGCGACGTTGCCGGATCCCTCCCAGATCGAGACCAGCGGCGCCTCGCGGTAGAGCCGGGGCATCCCGGACTCCTCGACGTAGCCGTTGCCGCCGAGGCACTCCAGCGCCTCGGCGGCGTGCGCCGGACCGCGCTTGCAGACCCAGTACTTGGCCACCGCCAGGCCGAGCCGGCGGACCAGCGCCTCGCCCGTGTCCCCGGCGAGCGCCGCGTCGGTGGCCCGGGCGAGGCGCATCGCCACCGTGGTGGCCGCCTCGGACTCGACGACGAGGTCGGCGAGCACGTTGCGCATCAGCGGCTGGTCGACCAGTGCCCTGCCGAACGCCCGCCGGTGCAGGGCGTGGTGGACGGCCCGGGTGGCGCCGAGCCGCATGCCGGAGGCGGCACCGGTGGTGCAGTCGAGGCGGGTCATGTTGACCATCTCGATGATGGTCGGGACGCCCCGGCCCTCCTCGCCGACCAGCCACCCGACCGCGTCGTCGTACTCGATCTCGGCGGAGGCGTTGGACTTGTTGCCCAGCTTGTCCTTGAGCCGCTGGAGGTGGATCCGGTTGCGGGTGCCGTCGGGCAGGACCCGCGGCAGCAGGAAGCAGCTGAGCCCGCCGGGCGCCCGGGCCAGGGTCAGGAAGAGGTCGGACATCGGCGCCGAGGTGAACCACTTGTGGCCGGTGAGGCGGTAGCTGCCGTCCGGCCGCGGGGCGGCGGCCGTGGTGTTGGTGCGGACGTCCGAGCCGCCCTGCTTCTCGGTCATCGACATGCCGGCGATCAGGCCCCGCTTGCCCTGCGGTGCCCGCAGCCCGAAGTCGTACGTGGTGGAGGTCAGCAGCGGCTCGAACTCGGCGGCCAGCGCCGGGGCGGCGCGCAGGGCGGCCACGGCGGCGTAGGTCATCGAGACCGGGCAGGTGTGACCGGCCTCGACCTGGCCCCAGACGAGGAACTTGGCGGCGCGGGCGGCGTGCGCGCCGGGCCGGTCGTCCCGCCACGGCGCGGCGTGCAGGCCGTGGCCGACGGCGGTGCGCATCAGCTCGTGCCAGGACGGGTGGAACTCGACCTCGTCGATCCGGTGGCCGAAACGGTCGTGGGTGCGGAGCACCGGCGGGTTCTCGTTGGCCAGCCGGCCCCACTCGGCGGCCTGTTCGGAGCCGGCCAGCCGGCCGAGTTCGTGCAGCTCCGGCTCGGCCCAGCCCGCGCCGGCCCGGTGCAGGGCGGCGAGCAGGGCCGGATCGGCGGCGGTGTCGTGTCCGTACGGCAGGGGTACCTGGTTGGTGACCTCATGCGTCGCTGTCATCGCGTCCTCCCAGGGCACGCAGGGTGAAGGAGACCAGGGCGGGGACCACCTCGGGCGGGGCGGTCCGGGTGTCCGGCGGACGGGCCGCCGCGAGCGGACCTGCGAGCGCCTCGCCGACCGCGCCGACGATCGCGGCGGCGGTCAGTTCCGGGTCCTGGCCGGGCACGTCGCCGGCGGCGAGGGCGGCGGTGATCTCGGCGGCGATCACGTCGCGGAAGGCCCGCCGGAACACCAGGCGTTCCGCGTCCACCACGGTGTCGGCCGGCTCGACCAGGAGCGCGTGGGCGAGCCGTGGCGCACGCAGGGCGCGGGCGGCGAAGGTCTCGACCACGGCCGCGATACGCGTCCGTGGGGTGTCGTGCCGGGCGACGGCCTCGTGCACGGCGGCCACCTCCCGGGTGACGACCCGGCGGAACAGCTCGACCGAGAGCTCGGCCTTGCTCGCGAAGTGCTGGTACATCGAGCCGGTGGCGATCCCGGCGCGGTCCGCGACCGCGGCCATGGTGCAGCCGCCGTAGCCGCGCTCGGCGAGCAGCCCGACCGCGGCCTGGAGCACCGCCTCGCGCTGGGCGTCCAGGCGGGCTTGTACGGCGGGCGTGCGTCGGTAGGCCATGAAAGAATTGAAGCACCGATTCACTGCTTCGGGGAGAGGCGCGCGGTCCCGGGAACGGACCGGGGGCCACCCGCCGACGCGCGGTCGGCGGGTGGCCCCCGGGGGTGGTGCTCGGCTACCGCGCCCTACAGGCGGGCGCGGGCAGGCGCGTGCTCTACAGGCGGACGCGGTCCTGCTTCAGCCCCTCCTCGTCGAGCGGGCCGATCGGCGGGACGTGGTACTGCCCGCTCAGCGAACCGGCCGCGGCGTCCCCGCCGAGTCCGGCCCACTCCAGCACCTTGGCGGTCGCCGCCGCCGACTCGGCGGCCGGCAGCTTCTCGATGTTGGCGCCGTGGTTGCCGCCGGGCACGGTGTAGACGTAGCTGTCCTCGCTGCCCCGGCCCAGCCGGAACGGCTCGGCACCCCACGGGTCGTTCTGGCCGTAGACGTAGATGATCCGCTCGGCGGAGTTCCGCACCCAGCGGTCGATGTCGCGCATCGCGGACGGGTCGAACCGCATCGCGATGTTCTTCGGCACGTAGGTGCGCGGCGAGTACAGCTCCTTGTAGTCGTAGTGCAGCAGGCCCTTCAGGTGCGACACGTCGAAGCTGGGCGCGCCCAGCTCGGTGCCGGCCTGGTAGTAGTACGCCGTGTAGTTGGCGAGCGACTGGTCGCTGTTGCCGGTGATGCCGGACTGGGCGTCGAACCAGGCGTACAGCTCGTCGTCGGTGGCGGTGGCGGCCGGGACCTTGGCGCAGTCGGCGGCCAGGCTGTACTGCCAGAACGCCCAGACCGTGTCGAGCACGCCGGACTCGTACGCCCGGTCGGCGCTGCCGGTGGTGGTGAAGGTGGAACCGGCGGCGGCGTTGTCGGCGGTGTAGCGGGCGAACAGCCGGTCGCGGCGGACCAGCAGTTCGCGCTGGGCGGCGGTCAGAGCGGCCCGGCACTCGGGCGTGCCGACGTTCCGGAAGAACCGGGAGTAGGCGGAGTCCTCACGGTCGTCGACGTCGTTCGGCGCGACGTAGGCGATGGTGCCGGCCACGTCGTCCGGGAAGAAGCGGCGGTGGTAGGTCGACGACATGCCGCCCTTGGAACCGCCGGTGGAGAGCCACTCCTCCTGGTAGATCCGCTTCAGCGCGGTGATGATCCGGTGCGAGTCCGCGGCCCCCTGACGGATGCCGGCCTTGCTCCAGTCGGCGGGCACGGGCCGGGACGGCGTGAAGTAGCGGTACTCGACGGAGACCTGGTTGCCGTCGACCAGCCGGGCCGGCTCGGTGCGCGAGGGCGTGGTGCGCAGCGCGTAGCCGTTGGTGAAGTAGACGGTCGGGCGGTCGTAGCCGCGGTGCAGCACGCTCAGCCGCTGCTGGAAGCTGCCCAGCCAGGGGCGGTCGTGGTCGATCGGCTGGGTGTAGGTGAGCAGGAAGTAGCGGTGGCCGGTGGTGGTGGGCCGTTCCTCGGTCACGGTCAGTCCGCGGATGGCCGCCAGGCGGTCCTTGATGTCGGCCGACGGGTCGTCGGCGACGGAGGACGCGCCCGCGGCGGCACCCTCGGCGAGCGCCGGGGTGGCCAGGCCGAGGCCGAACAGCGGGATCAGCAGGACGGCTACCAACAGCCCTCTGAGCTTCTTGGTCATCAACTCTCCATCGGGTCAACGGAACTGTTCGATGCTCTGTCCGTACTCTCCGACAGCCGGCGGGCGGCTGCCGTACGGACCGGCCGTCCGGTAGACGGCCGAATGGGCCACCCGCAGGTCGCGGATGGCCCATCGGGGTGAACGTGCTGGTCAGGGGCGCGGCAGGGTGCAGCCGGGCAGGGTCAGGTCGAGCCGGTTCCCGGAGGCGAAGCAGGCCGGGATGGTGTAGGTCTCCTGGGCGTAGCCGATCCCCCGGCGGACGGTGACCGCGCCGTTCTGGTCGACCTCGCAGGGGTTGTTCAGGGTGCACCGCTGGCCGGACTCGTTGATCGTGTTGTTGACGGCGACGACGGTGCCGTTGGCGTCGACGACCGGCGAGCCCGAGGTGCCACCGATGACGTTGCAACTGGACGTGTAGCGGACGGAGTCCTTGAACGTCCACTCGGCTTCCTTCAGCCGGTAGGCGAACCCGTCGACGGAGCAGGAGTAGATCTTCTTCCAGTACCCGGAGACGACCTTGATCGGGGTGCCCTGGACCGGGTGGGTGGCCGCGACGGTCAGCGGGGCGATCCGGTACTGCGACTGGATCGCGGCGTAGGTGGTGTTCAGCTGGTAGATCGACACGTCGGTGTCGGTCATGGCGCCGTACACGATCTTGGTGGCACGGAGCGTGCCGAGCGATCCGCCGCTCGCGTTGAGCAGCGTGAAGGTGCGGCTGGACGCCCGGTTGACGACCACCTGGCCGGGGCCGGGCATGCCGGTCTCCAGGCAGTGGCCGTTGGAGAGCACCAGGGCCGGGTCGTTGGCGGTGGAGTTGGGGAGCCGGACGAGCGAGCCGGAACAGTTGTTGAGCGCGACGGTACCGGCGAAGGTGACTGCGGCGAGCGCCTGTTGACCCTCGGGCGCCGCCGCGACGGTCCGGGCCGCGGCTTCGGCGGTCACGGCGGTCGGGGCGGTGACGGAGGGGGCGGCGGTCGCCACGGGGGCTCCGGCCAGGGCGGTGGCCCCGGCGAACAGGAGCGTGGCGAGCGTGCCTATGAGCGGCTTCTTCATGAGAGACCTCTCGGTGTGGGGGTGCACCAAAGCTGTCGCGGACATGACGTGTTGTCAAGAGTCGGGCCGAGTCCGGATCCGGACGCCCCGACCGGGGCGACGATTTCGGCCGCCCCGACCGACCCCGACGCGCCGGCCGAACGACCGGAGCGTCAACTCACCTGCCTCTGAGGGCTATTGGCGTCGACGCCGTCCACCGGCCGGTGCCGACGGCCGACGCTGATCAGCCGCAGCCGGAGCCGGGCCGTGGCCGCAACCCGCCGGCTCACGCCCCGGGTCGGCCGACCTCGGCGTGCTCCGGCGGTTCGGTCTCCGGCGCCGGGCCGGGCTCGGGCCGGGCTCGGGCCGGCGCCGGGCCGGGTCCGACCCGGCGCCGACCGGGGTCCTCCGGGGTCCGGTCCCCGCCTCCGGTGGTCGAGATCCGGCCACTCTGCGGGCACACACCCGTCCGCCCCCCGTACTGTTGGCCGGAGGCCGGGTGACGACATGGGGGCTGAAGTGACCGAAGTGACCGGAGCGACCGACAGGACCACCGCCGGGCGCGGCGACACCGGGCCCGGGCGGGCCGGACGCCTGCTCGCCGTGAGCGACCTGCACGTCTCCTACCAGCAGAACCGCGACCTGGTGGAGCAGCTGCGCCCGGAGTCCCCCGACGACTGGCTGATCGTCGCCGGTGACGTCGCCGAGTCCACCACCACCATCCGCTGGGCGCTGGGCCTGCTCGCCGAGCGCTTCGCCAAGGTGATCTGGGCGCCCGGCAACCACGAGCTGTGGACGCACCCCAACGACCCGGTCCAGCTGCGCGGTGTCGCCCGGTACGAGTACCTGGTCCGGCTCTGCCGCGAACTCGGCGTGGTGACCCCCGAGGACCCGTACCCGGTCTGGACCGGCGCCGGCGGCCCGGTCGCCGTCGCGCCGCTCTTCGTGCTGTACGACTACTCCTTCCGGGCCCCCGGCACCACGACCAAGGAGGAGTCGCTGGCCGCCGCCTACGAGTCCGGCGTGGTCTGCGCCGACGAGCGGTTCCTCCACCCGGACCCGTTCCCGGACCGCGACTCCTGGTGCCGCGAGCGCGTCCGGCTCACCGAGAAGCGGCTGGCCGGGCACGACCCGGAGCTGCCGCTCGTCCTGGTCAACCACTACCCGCTGGTCCGGGAACCCACCGAGATCCTCTGGTACCCCGAGTTCGCCCAGTGGTGCGGCACGGAGCTGACCGCCGACTGGCACCGCCGCTTCAACACCGCCGCGATGATCTACGGCCACCTGCACATCCCCCGGCGGACCAGCTACGACGGCGTCAGGTTCGAGGAGGTCTCGCTCGGCTACCCGCGCGAGTGGGGCAAGCGCGGCCTGCCGGACCCGCTGCTGCGCGAGGTCTTCCCGCAGTCCTGAACGCCCGGGCGGCGCGCCGGTCACTCCCGACGCGCCGCCTCCCCGCCCTGCCGCCCCTACTCCGGCGCCTTCTCCTCGGCCTTCTCCTCGGCCTCCGCGAAGGTCGCCGAGGGCTCCGGCCGTTCCGTCACCACCACCAGTTCGCCGCCCGACACCTTCGCCACCAGCGTGTCGCCCTCCTGCACGCTGCCGTCCAGCAGCAGGTTGGAGATCCGGTTGTCCAGCTCGTGCTGGATCGTCCGGCGCAGCGGCCGGGCCCCGAACTCCGGCTGGTAGCCCCGGTTCACCAGCCACTCCTTGGCGTCGTCCGTCACCTCCAGCCGGACGTCCTGCGCCTTCAGGCGGCGCCGGCTGCGGTCCAGCAGCAGGCCCACCACCTGGAGCAGGTCCTTGCGGGTGAGCCCGTGGAAGACGATCACCTCGTCGATCCGGTTGAGGAACTCCGGCCGGAACTGCGTCCGCAGGTCCCGCATCAGCTCGTCCTTGATCTCGTCGACGTCGCCGGCGTGGTCGAGGATCCGTTGCGACCCGATGTTGCTGGTCATGATCACCACGGTGTTGCGGAAGTCGACCGTGCGGCCCTGCGCGTCCGTCAGCCGCCCGTCGTCCAGGACCTGGAGCAGCAGGTTGAAGACGTCCGGGTGGGCCTTCTCCACCTCGTCGAAGAGCAGCACGCTGTACGGCTTGCGGCGCACCGCCTCGGTCAGCTGGCCCGCCTCGTCGTACCCGACGTACCCGGGCGGGGAGCCGACCAGCCGGGAGACCGTGTGCTTCTCCTGGAACTCGCTCATGTCGAAGCGGATCATCCGGTCCGGGTCGCCGAAGAGCAGCGCGGCCAGGGCCTTGGCCAGCTCGGTCTTGCCGACACCGGTCGGCCCGAGGAAGAGGAACGAGCCGGTCGGCCGGTCCGGGTCGCCCATGCCGGCCCGACCGCGGCGCACCGCCTGGGCGACGGCCGTGACCGCCTGGTCCTGCCCGATCACCTTCTCGTGCAGGTGCTCCTCCAGCCGCAGGAGCCGCTCACGCTCGGTGGCGTTCAACTCGGCCACCGGGATGCCGGTACGGCGGGAGAGTACCTGCGCGATGTCCTCGGCGGTGACGGCGACGACCTCCTCCCGGTCCTCGGCGAGCGCGGCCAGCTCGTCCTCGGTCTGGCGCAGCTCGGCCTTCAGGTTGGCGGCCCGGACGAACTCCTCGTCCGCCACCGCCTCCTCCAGCTCGCGTCGCAGCTTGGTGATCCGGTCCTGCACCGGCATCGCCGTCGTCGATCCGCTCAGGCTGCGCAGCCGGACCCGCGCGCCCGCCTGGTCCAGCAGGTCGATCGCCTTGTCCGGCAGGAAGCGGTCGCTGACGTAGCGGTCGGAGAGCGTCGCGGCGGCGTCCAACGCCTCGTCGGTGAAGCGCACTTGGTGGTGCGCCTCGTACGCGTCGCGCAGGCCGCGCAGGATCTCGACGGTCTCCTCGACGGTCGGCTCGGGCACCAGCACCGGCTGGAAGCGACGCTCCAGGGCGGCGTCCTTCTCGATGTGCCGGCGGTACTCGTCCAGGGTGGTGGCGCCGACCACGCTCAGCTCGCCACGGGCCAGGGCCGGCTTGAGGATGTTGCCCGCGTCCATCGAACCCTCGCCGCCGGATCCCGCCCCGACCACCGTGTGCAGCTCGTCGAGGAACAGGATCACGCTCTGCTCGGCCGCCGTGACCTCGTCGATCACGCTCTTCAGCCGTTCCTCGAACTCGCCGCGGTACTTGGAGCCGGCCACCAGCCCGGTGAGGTCCAGGGTGACGACCCGCTTCTCCTTCAGGCTCTGCGGCACGTCACCGGAGACGATCCGCTGCGCCAGCCCCTCCACGATCGCCGTCTTGCCGACGCCCGGCTCGCCGATCAGCACCGGGTTGTTCTTGGTCCGGCGGGACAGGATCTCGACGGTCTGCTCGATCTCCTCGGCCCGGCCGACCACCGCGTCCAGCCGGCCCGCCCGCGCCTCCTCGGTGAGGTCCTGGCCGTACTCGTCCAGGGTGGGCGTCCGGCTCGGCTGCGCACCGCCGGAGCTGCGCTCGCCACCGGAGCTGCGGCCGTCCAGCACCGTGCGCAGCGCCTCCTGCGAGGGGGCCACGTTCCGCAGGGCCGCCCCCGCGCCCGACCGTTCCTCCTCCAGCAGCGCCCCGAGGATGTGCTCGGGCCCGATGTACGAGGCACCCGCCGCCTGCGAACGGGCGTGCGCGGCGAGCAGCGCCCGCTTGGCGGCCGGCGTCAACGCGGGCCGGCCGTCCCCGGTGGGCGTCTCCGCGCCGACCGGCAGCGCCTCCGCCAGGTCGCCGGCCAGCCGGTCCGGGTCGATCCCGGCCCGCTCCAGCATCCGGCGCGACGGATCCACCCGGGTGGACGCCCACACCAGGTGCACGGTGTCGAGATCGCTGCTCCCGTCCTCGGCGGCACGCTGCGCGGCCAGGCCGAGCAGCTCCTGCGCCGACTCACTGAGCAGCCGGCCGATCGGCACCCGCTGCACGTTGGGTGGGGACGCCATCGGGCTCATGCCGAAGAACCGGCTGAGCAGGTCGGAGAACGGGTCGTTCGATCCGAACGGCGGCATGGTCACGGTGGTTCACCTCTCCCGAGCGGGCTGCGCCCCCACACAAACACAGGCCGTGCGGCCCCGCCTCCCGAGCGCGGGCGGTCGGGCGAGGGGCTCGGAAGGGGCCCGGGAGGCACCCGGGAGGCGCTCTGTTCACGGGCATCCGGAGTCGGCACGCTGTGGACATGACGACTCCTCGACGGATCGACGTACGGCTGGGTGACCGCTCCTACCCCGTGCACATCGGCCCCGGGGTCCGGCACCTGCTCCCCTCCGTCGTGGCCTCCACCGGCGCGGCCCGGGCCGTGGTGGTGTCGGCCCGCCCGCCGGAGGAGGTCCCGGACCCGGGCGTGCCGTCCCTGCTCGTCCCGGCCCAGGACGGCGAGCACCGCAAGACCCTGGCCACGGTGGAGGAGCTCTGCCGGGCCTTCGCCGGATACGGCCTGACCCGCCACGACGTGGTGGTCTCCTGCGGGGGCGGCACCACGACCGACGCGGTCGGCCTGGCCGCGGCGCTGTACCACCGCGGGGTGGCCGTGATCCATCTGCCGACCACCCTGCTGGCGCAGGTGGACGCGGCGGTCGGCGGGAAGACCGCGGTCAACCTGCCCGAGGCGAAGAACCTGGTCGGCGCCTACTGGCAGCCCCGGGCCGTGCTGTGCGACACCGACCACCTGCGCACCCTCCCGCCGGTGGAGTGGGCGAACGGGTACGGCGAGATCGCCCGCTGCCACTTCATCGGCGCCGGCGACCTGCGCGGGCTGCCCGTCCACGAGCAGATCGCCGCGAGCGTCGCGCTGAAGGCCTCGGTGGTGGCCGCCGACGAACGGGACGGCGGGCTGCGGCACATCCTCAACTACGGACACACCCTGGGCCACGCCCTGGAACGGGCCACCGACTTCGCGTTGCGGCACGGCGAGGGCGTCGCGATCGGCACGGTGTTCGCCGGGCGGCTGGCCGGTGCGCTGGGCCGGATCGGCCCGGAGCGGGTGGCCGAGCACCTGGCGACGGTGCGCGCGTACGGGCTGCGCGAGCGGCTGCCGGCCGGGGTCGGGACGGCTGCCCTGATCGCCCTCATGCGGCAGGACAAGAAGGCCCTGTCGGGCACGGGGCTCGCGTTCGTGCTGGACGGGCCGCGCGGTGTCGAGCTGGTCCCGGACGTGGCCGAGCAGGTGGTGGCCCGCACCCTGGACGCGATGGAGCGCGATCCGGAGGGGAGCCGCCCGGCCGCGCCCGACGGACCCTAGGCGCCGGCGGACCCGGCGGACCCTAGGCGCTGGCGGACCCGGCGGCGTCCGGGGTCCGTCCGGGTCCGGGGTCCGGCCGGCGGGAACGGTCAGAGCCGGCCGTGGGCCCGCAGGGTGCGCAGGGCGTCCAGGGTGACGATCGGGCGCCACTCGGCCGCCGAGCCCGGGGCCCAGAGCCGCCACAGCACGGGCCAGCCGCCGTCCTCCTGCTGCACGGCGGCCAGGTGGTCCAGGCAACGCGCCACCTCCTGCTCGGTGAACCACTCCCGGGCGAGCGAACGGGGGGTCCGCAGGACGTCGGTGACGTAGTGGTACTCCCCCGCCGCGTACGCGGGGTGGACCGGAAACTCCTCGGCCCGCGCCGGGTCGGTCACCACCAGCCGCTGGTCGCGGACGAGTTCGCCGAGCCGCTGGGCGGACTTGGCGGCCCGCCCCCGGTCCGGAACGCCGTCCAGGAAGGCGAGGGCGGCCTCCACCTCGTACGGGTGGGAGGAGGTCAGACCGTCGACGGCCTGCCAGCAGAACTCGGTCGCGGCGTCCAGCCACGGGTCCTCGATGCCGTTGCGGTGCAGCCGGCCGACGATCACCCCGGTGGCCAGCAGGCTGCCCGACGGGTTCGGCCGCACCGTGAGGACGGCCGAGGACGGGTAGCCGGCGATGCCGGGATGGAGCGTCGGCAGGCCCCCGTCGGGCGAGGTCAGACTCGGCAGGTGACTGCGGAGCCGCGCCGTGCGGGCGGCGTCGCACCGGCCGATCTCGTCCAGGACGTTGAGCGCCGCGGCCGCGGCCAGCGGCTGCGAGGACGGCCCGCGCACGTCCGCCTCCAGCGCGTACGCGTAGCCGCCGTCGGGGCGGACGTAGGCGGCGAGCGCGGTCTCCACGGCGTCGGCGCCGCCGCCGAGGAAGTGGTGGGCGAAGCGGTGCTGCTCCAGCGGACGGGCGGAGAGCCAGACGAACCATTCGGCGCGTTCGAGGACGGTACGCACGCGGGGCCTCCCGAGGTTGTGCAGAAAGGATACTGACGGAGCGTCAGTCATCGGGCGAGAAGTACCATACCAGCCGACCTGGAGAGAAAACGGACATCTCGCACACGTCCCCTGGCGTGCCCGTGGCCGCTGGGTCAGAGTGGAACCGTTCATCCGACCGGTCCGACGACGGAGGGCACACGTCGCATGAGACACAGGATTCTGGGCGGCACCGGCATATCGGTCAGCGAATTCGCCCTCGGGGCCATGATGTTCGGTTCCTGGGGCAACACCGACGAGGAGGAGGGCGTCCGGACGATCCGGCTGGCCCTGGACGCGGGCATCAACCTCGTGGACACCGCCGACATCTACGGCGACGGCGGATCGGAGCGGATCGTCGGCCGGGCGATCCGGGGCCGCCGGGACGACGTCGTCCTCGCCACCAAGTTCCACAGCCCGATGGGCCCGGACGCCAACCACCGCGGGAACTCCCGGCGCTGGATCACGCGGGCGGTGGAGGGATCGCTGCGCCGCCTCGACACCGACCACATCGACCTCTACCAGGTGCACCGGATCGACCCGGACACCGACATCGACGAGACGCTCTCCGCGCTCTCCGACCTCGTCCGCTCCGGCAAGGTCCGCGCGGTCGGCACCTCCAACTTCCCCGCGGACCAGATCGTCGAGGCCCAGTGGGTCTCCGAACGGCGCGGACACGTCCGGTTCCGCAGCGAGCAGCCGCAGTACTCCGCCCTCGCCCGCTCCGTGGAGACCCACGTCCTGCCGACCGCACAGCGGCACGGCATGGGCGTCCTGCCCTGGGGGCCCCTGGGGGCGGGCTGGCTCACCGGCCGGGAGATCCGGCCGGGCGTCGGGCGGGCCGTGCTGGAACAGCGCAAGTTCGACCTCTCCGTCCCGGAGAACGCCGCCAAGGCGAAGGCGGTGGCCGAGCTGCGCAAGGTGGCCGCCGACGCGGGGCTGTCGCCGGCCCACCTCGCGCTGGCCTTCGTCCAGTCCCATCCCGCCGTCACCTCCGTCCTCCTCGGCCCGCGCACGCCAGGGCAGTTGACCGACCTGCTGGGCGCGGCCGGGGTGGAACTCGACGACGGGGTGCTCGACCGGATCGACGCGATCGTGCCGCCCGGTGTCGACCTCAACCGCGCCGACCACCACTGGGTGCCGCAGTCGCTGACCGACCCCTCGCTGCGCCGTCGGCGCACCGCTCCCCGGCGGGAGGCGTGATGGCCCGCGTCCCGTTGACCGAACACGCCAGGGCCGTGCTGGCGGCGCCGGTGTTCGCCGTGGTGGCGACCCTCCGCGCGGACGGCACGGTGCACCAGTCCGTCGTCTGGGTCGGCCACGACGGCACCGACCTGCTCTTCGGGATCGAGCGGGGCAGCCACAAGGAGCGCAACCTGCGGCGCGATCCGCGGATCTCGGTGCTGCTGCACCCGGCCGACGCCCCGTACACCTACCTGGCGGTGCGCGGGACGGCATCGATCGAGCCGGTGAAGCTGCACGACGGGCTGATGGACGAGATGTCGCGCCGGTACACCGGGAAGTCGCACGCGGAATTCCTCGGCGAGCTGCTGCCCGCCGAGGAGGACCTGCTGGTCGTGCGGGTCGCCGTGGAGTACCTGCTGGACCGGTGAGGAGGCGGCGGGCGCCGGGGTGTTCCCCGGCGCCCGCCGCAGCCGGCCCGCCACAGCCCGGTCAACGCAGCCCGGCCCGCCGCAGCCCGGTCAGCGCAGCTCGGTCACCATCGGCAGCTCGCCCATGCCCACCAGAGCCCGCGGCTTGGGGTGGACGGGCGTGTCCGACGTGGGCCGAAGCCGCCAGCGCGCGGCGATCGTGGCGAGCGCCAGCGTGGTCTCCATCATCGCGAAGTCGTCGCCGATGCACTTGCGGCTGCCCGCGCCGAACGGGATCATCGCCCCGCGCGGCACCTCGCCCACCCGCTCGGGCGACCAGCGGTCCGGGTCGAAGCGCTCCGGGTCCGGGAAGAGCTCGCCGTTGCGGTGCAGCGCGTACGAGCTGTAGAAGACGACCGAGCCCACCGGCAGCCGGACGCCGCCCAGTTCGGTGTCGGCGGTGACGACGCGGGTGACCAGCCACCCCGGCGGGTAGAGCCGGAGCACCTCGTTCACCACCTGGCGGGTGTAGTCCAGCCCGTCCCGGCCGTGTGCGTCGGCTCCGCCCGACGCGGCGAAGGCGTCCGCCTCCTCCTGGAGCCGGCGCTCGTACTCGGGGTGCCGGCCGAGCAGTTGGAGCGCCCAGGCGAGGGCGGTCGCGGTGGTCTCGGTGGACGCGGTGAGGAAGTTCATCACCTGGTCGTGGATCTCCTGGTCGGAGAGTCCCCGGCCGTCCTCGTCGCGCGCGCCGAGCAGGCCGGACAACAGGTCGCCGTGGTCCTGGTCGGCTCCCCGGTAGTTCCGGATGATCGAGTCGATCAGCTCCCGGAGGTCCGCCAGGGCGCCCTCGAAGCGCCGCGACTCGGGCCCGGGCACCCGGTACACCAGACCGACCGGGGCGACCATCCGCTTGTACATGCCCTTGAGCACGATCGGCAGGCAGCGCAGGATCCGGTCCACGTGATCGGTCCCGATCTCGGTCGAGAGCAGCACCCGCGCGCCGATCCGGGCCGTCACGGCGTGCATCCGGTCGTTGGCCTCGATGGTGCCCCCGGGGCGCCAGCCGGCCGTCTCGGCGGCCATCTCCTCCCGCATCACCTGCGGGTAGGTGGCGATCCGCTCCCGCCGGAACGACGGCTGGACCAGCAGCCGCTGCCGCCGGTGGTCGGCGTAGGGGCAGTTGCCGAGGCTGTTGCCCATCAGCAGCTTGGTCTTCTCGTAGAACGGCCCGCCGCGGTCGAAGGTCCGCGGGTCCTTGAGCACCTGGCCGACGAGCTCGGGGTGGCAGACCATGTGGACGGTCCGGCGGCCCATCCTCAGCTCGACCACGTCGCCGTGGCGGGGCAGCCCGGTCAGGAACTCCAGCGGCCGGCGGCGCAGCGGCACCAGGTGGCCCAGCAGCGGCAGCGCACCCGGCGCGGTGGCCGCCGTCCAGTCGGCGGCGGCGCCGGACCTGGTCGCGGTGGACGACATCGGCTCAGCCCCCTTGCCGGGCGGCGGTGCCGGACGGCTTCCGGACGGTGACCACGGCGTAGCCGAGCTCGGTGATGTCGCCGAACCCGGCGAGGTCCTCGACCATGTAGCGGAACTCCTCCTCGGTGACCTGATCCCGCAGCTTCTCCCCGCCGCGGAGGAGGTTGTGCCCGACCACCTGGTAGGACGGCCGGACGTACTCGCCGATGTCGGTGAAGTCCACGACCTCCAGGCCGGCGTCCCGCACACAGGTCTCGTACTGCTCCTGGGTGAGCATCGGACCCTGCTGGTAGTTCTTCATGGCGCCGTCCACCAACCTGCGGTGCTCGTCGGTCTCCAGCGGGCGCAGCAGCACGAAGTCGGTCGCCACCAGCAGGGCGCCGGGGCGCAGCACCCGGGCGAGCCCGCTGAAGGCCCCGGTGCGGTCCTCGGCGTGGCAGATCGACTCGATCGCGTAGGCCGCGTCGAACGCGGCGTCCGGGAAGGAGAGTCCGAGCATGTCGTGGACCTCGAAGTCCACCGTGTCGGACAGCGCCAGCTCGGCGGCCAGCTCGGTGGACTGGCGGACCTGGCGCGGGCTGAGCGTGATGCCGGTGACGCGCACGCCGTGGCGGCGGGCGATCCGGGCGGTGGCCTTGCCGTTGCCGGAGCCGATGTCCAGCACGCGCTGACCAGGGGCGAGGAGGAGGCGGTCGGAGACGAAGTCGGTCAGCCGGTCGGCGGCCCGTTCGACCTCTTCGGGGTCGACCGGGCCGTCCCAGTAACCGCCGTGCAGGTAGCCGCCCATGGCGTCGGCCATGGCGTCGTTGACCCGGTCGTAGAAGGTGCCGAGGTCGTCGTGGGCGCGGGGGTCGGTGGTCATCGCCGGTTCACTTCTCCGTCCGGGTCGCGACCACGAGGAGGTGGCCGAACCCGGCCACGTCGATCATGTCGTGCGGGTTGAACCGGTCGACCAGCTCCGGGCCGTGGGCGGCGGACAGGTCGGTGGCCGCGCCGCTGATCCGCTCGGACAGCTCGACGAAGGTGCGGCGCAGGGTGGGCTCGCTGATGTCGGTCAGCTCCTCGAACCGGAAGCCGGCCCGGCGCAGCATCGGCGGGTAGTCCTCGGCCTGGATCATCGTCATCAGGAACTCCCGCAGGTACCGGTCCACGGCGGCCCGGCCGTTCTCCGGGATCGGCTCCCGCTCGAAGAAGTCGGTGAGCACCAGGCGCCCGCCCGGGCGCAGCACCCGGGCCACCTGCCCCAGCACATGGGCGCGGTCCGGCATGTGGATGATCGACTCCAGGGCGATCACGGCGTCGAAGGAGGCCTCGGCGAACGGCAGGTCCGTCGCATCGGCGTGTTCGAAGCGGGCCCGGTCGGCCAGGCCGAGCCTGTCGGCCAGGGCGTTGGCCCGCTCGACCTGGCGCCCGCTCACCGAGATGCCGGTCACCTGGGCGCCGGTGCGCAGGGCGATCCTGTTGCCGGGCGCGCCGGTGCCGCAGCCGAGGTCGAGGACGCGGGAGCCGTGGCCGATGTTCAGCCGGTCGGTCATGAGGTCGGTCAGCCGGTCGGTCGCCTCGGCGAGCGGGACGAGGCTGTCCGGGGAGTCCCAGTAGCCGAAGTGCAGGCTCTCGCCCAGGGTGGCGCTGCCCAGGTCGGTGTAGCGGTCGTAGAGCCTGCCCACCTCGGCGGGGTCGGGGAGGAACGGGAGCGCGGGCTGCTGTGCCATCGGGCGCCTTCCTGGCTGGGGGCCGGCCGGAGTGCGGGGCCGGGACGGGAGAGCGGGGGCGGAGCGTCGGGTGCGGGGCGTCGGGGGCAGGGCGTCGGGGGCGGGGCGTCAGGGGCGGGGCGTCGGGTGCGGGGCGTCGGGGGCGGGGCGTCAGGTGAGCCCGAGATCCTGGTAGACCGCGTCGGCGATCCGGACGATGCGTTCGCGGTGCCGCTCGTGCTCGACCTTGCCGTTCAGGTGGACGGCCAGCACCAGGCCGGCGTCCGGGTCGGCGAACGCGACGGCGGTCCACAGCCCGTCGTGGCCGAAGGAGCGGGGCGAGGCGTGGGTGCCGAAGCTGGTGTAGGCGGGACCGAGGGTGCGGCATTCGAGCCGCAGGCCGAAGCCCCAGTCGGCGTTGCCGTAGCGGTCGTGCAGCCCGGTGCGGTGGCGGGCGGTCAGCGCGGCCACCGTGGTCGGCGCGAGGATCCGGCCGCCGGGCGCGGCACCGCCGGCCAGCAGCATCTCCAGCAGCAGCCCGAGATCGGCCAGCGGGCCGCGGGTGTTGACCCCGGGCACGCAACGCGTGGCGGCACCGCGGGTCGACCAGAAGTACGTGGGCTGCGGGGTGTCGCCGAGGTTGCTGACGTGGATCAGCGGCAGCCGGTCGCCGTACGCGTCGTAGTCCTCCGGGGAGAGGTGGACCCTGGTGCGGTCCATCCCGCAGGGGCGCAGGATCTCCTGTTCGACGTACGCCGGATAGTCCCGCCCGTCGATGGCGGGCAGCAGCCGGGCCAGCACGTACCAGGCCCACCACTGGCTGTAGTTGATGCCGGGCCCGGCGCCGGCGGGGCCGGGTTCCACGACGGCGGCGAAGGCGCGGCGGAGCCGCTCGTCGTCCGGGCCGGTGACCACGCCGTGCAGCGGGTCCGCGCCGGTGGGCACCGGGCCGGTGTGGGTGAGCAGGTCCATCGAGGTGATCGCGGACTTGCCGGCGGTCCCGAACTCGGGCAGGTAGTGGGCCACCGGGAGGTGGGGGTCGAAGTCGCCCGCCTCCCAGAGCCTGCCGAGCGCGACCGAGAGCAGCGGCTTGGCGCAGCAGTACCAGAGCGGCGCCGAGCCGGCCGACATGGCGACCCCGGGGCGGGCCAGGCCGAGTCCGACGTCGGCCAGCGGCTTGCCGTGCAGCGAGGCGTAGAACTGCGCGCCGGGCGTCGAGGTGCCGACCTCGCGGCCCAGTTCGCGCAGGGTGCGCGGGAGGACGTCGGCGGCCCGGGCGACGGCGTCGACGTCGGCCGGGGCGGGGTCGGCGGTGCCCACCGGGACGGGTTCCGGACCGGCGGCGGGGGCGGCGCCCGGCGGCAGTGCGGCGGTGCCGGCCCGCAGGGCTGCGACCTGGCCGGCCCGGTCGCGCTGCAGCGCGGCGTCGACGAAGAACAGCAGGCTGAAGTTGCCGAGGACGGTGACGTCGCCGCGTTCCAGGATCTCCGCGCGGGCCCGGGCCGGGCCGAGCAGCAGGGTGTGGGCGGCGGCGTAGGGCAGGGTGAGCAGGAGTCCGGGCGGATCGCCGGCCGCCGCGGTCACCGCGAGCCGTCCGCCGGCGAGGTCCACCAGGAGGTCGGCCGCCGGGGCGGTGCCGGGCGGCGGGTCGGTGATCGCCAGGCGCAGGGCGACCGTGCTGCGCGGGGCCGGGTCGGGGGCGGCGAGCCGGCCGGCGGCGGCGAGCCAGTCCGGGGTGAGCAGGGCGGGGGCGGCGGTCGGCATCGGTCACCCCTCGCGGACGGGGACGGGGACCGGTGCGGGCGGCGCGGGCACCCGGGGGGCGACCTCCGCGGCGAACCTGCGCAGGCTCTCCGTCGCGGGGTAGTCGCGGAACCAGAGCAGGAACTCGCCCACCCCGGCCTCGGTGTACCGGGCGGCCCGCTCGACCAGCTGGTCCGGTGTCCCGTACAGGCTGCGGCGGGCGAGCAGATCGGGGTGGTGGCTCCAGAACACCACGACGTGCGGGGTGGAGAGCCAGCGGTCGCGCGCCACCCGGTCGTCGAAGACCCGGCCCTCGGCGACCAGCGCGTGCCGGACCTGTTCCGGGGCCAGGCCGAGCTCCTCCCGGCGGCGGCCGAAGGCCCGGATCGCGGCGGCGACCTGCTCGGGTTCGCCCTGCCACTGGACGGCGGCGCACTCGCGGACCGCGGCCTCGGGCAGCCGGGCGGCCGCGTCCGGTGCGGCGGCGTCCACCCGGACGGCCAGCGGGAGCCGCGGCTGGACCGGGACCGGTACCGCGTGCGCACCTGCGAGCGGGACGGCGGGGCCGGGCGCGTCGGTCCGGGTGCCGGACCACAGGGCCCGCAGGGCCTCGATGGTCTCGGCGAGCACGGGCGCGGGATCAGCCGCGAGGTCGGTCCCGGGGTGCGCCACGAGGTCGGCCGCGGGATCCGCCGCGGCCAGGGCGGTGCCGGGCACGGTGCCGGCCGCGACGTGCTCGGGGAGGGGTCCGGCGGTGGTCAGAGCGAGCGACAGCCGCCCCCCGGAGATGACGTCGGCGCAGGCGGCCTGTTTGGCGAGGACCACCGCGTTGCGGTGCGGCGGGGCCGCGGCCAGCAGGCCGAGCCGGATGCCGGGCAGGGTCGCGGCGAGCGCGCCGAGGGCGGTCCAGGCCTCGACCACCGGCTGTGCCTCGCGGCGCGGCAGGGTGTCGGTGCGGTCCTCCAGCCAGAGGGCGTGGTAGCCGCAGTCCCGAACCAGCGCGGCGGTCTCGACGACGGTCCGCCAGGCTGCGGACCCGCCCAGGCCGGCCAGTTCGAGACCGGCGCCCTGCGGGGCCGCGACGCTCCAGCGCGGCGCCTGCGCCACCCCGGCGCTCACCGGGCACCCCCCTGCACCAGGGCGAGCAGGTCCGTCGGTCTGACGAGCACGAAGTCCGGCTTCTCGTCGACGAGTTGATCGGTGGCGGTCTCGCCCCAGAGGGCTGCCGCAGTGGCGGTCCCGGCGGACCTCCCGCTCTGGATGTCGATCACCGCGTCGCCCACCATGACGGCGTCGCCGGGCTCGCTCGCGAGCCGGCGCAGTGCCTCCCGGACGATGTCCGGGGCCGGCTTGGGCCGGTCCACCTCGTCACTGCCGACGACGGTGTCCAGCAGCGGCAGCAGTCCGACCACCTCCAGGACGGTCCGCGCCCGGTCGCCGGACTTGCCGGTGGCGATCGCGGTCCGGACCTCCGACTCCCGGAGCCGCTTGAGCACCAGCGGCACGTCCGGGTACACCTCCACCTCGTGGATCAGCCGGTGGCTGGCCTCGACGAAGGGCCGCTCCATCCCTCCGGGCAGTCCCATCAGCCGCATGATGTCCGGGAAGTAGCGCCCCTGGTGGGTGCAGTACTCGTCGAACGGCGGCTCCCCGTCGCCCACGACTTCGCGGTAGGCCGCGGCGAACGCCTGGCGCATCACGCCGAAACTGTCGATGAGCACGCCGTCCAGATCGAACACCACGGTGGAAAATGCCTGATGCACCGTCATTTACTACCGCTTCCTTGAGAGTTGTTCCGATCTGTCCGGACGGTGGGCTCGGCGGCGGGATCAGTTCGCGGCGACGACGTCCGCGAACACCTCAGCGAGCCGGTCGAGGACGGGGGTGTCGGCGAGCAGCACCCGGTGGTGCAGCCAGAGGCAGTCGGAGCCGATCTCCTCGGACACCGGGCAGCGCTTGGCGATCTCGTCGACGTCGCCGACGGCCGGCCCCTGGAAGTAGCCGGCGGTGCGGTAGACCGGCGGGAAGGCCACGAACGCGGGCACGCCGTGTTCGAGCAGCGCGTCCACCACGGCGAGCCGGCGATCCCGCGTGATGCCGGGGAGCCGGACCATCGCCATGTAGTGCGCCATGCGGTCGCAGCGCTCGTCGCGGTCCTGCGGCACCACCCCGGGGATTGCGCCGAGCAGGGCGGCCAGGTGCCGCGAGCGCTCCTCCCGAAGGGTCACCTGCGCCTCCAGGCGCGAGAGTTGGCCGCGCAGCACGGTGGCGGAGAACTCGTTCATGCGGAAGTTGGAGCCCTGGGTGAGGTGAGCGTAGAGCCGGTCGCCCGGGGGGCGCCCGCAGCCGTGCCGCAGGTACGCCTCCCGGTGGGTCTCGTCGTCCGGCAGCAGCACGGCACCGCCCTCGCCGGCCGTCATGAGCTTGCCGTTCTGGAAGCTGAACGCGGCGATCGAGCCGAGCTCGCCCACCCGGCTGCCGCGCCAGCGGGCCGAGTGCGCGTGCGCCGCGTCCTGGAGGACCGTCACGCCGGTGGCGGCGGCGAGTTCCGCCAGTGCGTCCATGTCGGCCAGTTGACCGGCCATGTGGACCGGCATGACCACCTTGGTCCGCGGGGTGACGAGCCGGGCGGCGGCCTCGACGTCCAGGTTGTAGGTGTCCGGCCGGACGTCGCACGGGACGGGCACGGCGCCGACCCGCTGGACGGCCAGCGAGGTGGCGATGAACGTGAAGGCCGGGACGATCACCTCGTCGCCCGGCCCGACGCCGAGCACCGACAGGGCCAGCTCCAGCGCGTGCGTGCCGTTGGTGGTCGCGATGGCGCGGTGGGCTCCGTGCAGATCGGCGAACTCCCTTTCGAAGCTGTCGACTTCACTGCCCCCGTTGCGCCACCAGCCCTCCTGCTCCAGGACGTGCAGAAGGCCCTCACGCTCCTCGGCACCGTGCTGCGGCCAAGCGGGGAAGGTCAAGGGCGACTGGACCGGAATGGATGACATGGGTCGGGCCTCTCGGTCGTATGCGGCATGGGGGCAGGCCGCCGCACACGGGGGGCGACCCTGCTGCAAACCGGTCCGTCCGTCGGGCGGAGCCGCCGGACACCGGGTGTGACGCGACCCGCCGGACTGCCGCTCGGACGTGGGCGGGGCCACCGATCGAAAACCTCGGACCGGCCGGCCTCGGGCGTACTGCTCCGTGAGAAATGGCCGGCAGGGAGGGGGGTGGACAACCGTTCGCTCAGCCACGCAAATCATGGCCAGGTCATCCCGAACACGTCAACACCAAGCGTCCGACCGGGTTCGACGCCCATCGGCACCGGCGTTTTCCCGCCACCCGCCGACATGGTGTCGGACGACCGGGACGTCGCTGCGCAGAAACGCCCCGGGCTCCGTTCGCGACCGATCGTTCAGGCCGTCCGGACAGCAGGAAATGGCCAGAAGCACATGCCTGACGCGAAAAATACGTTCCCGTAAGGTGGTACGCCGCCGGGAAATGAACCATGCTCGGGAGCCTCGCCCCGCACGGCCCGCAGGCCGCTCCGGCCTGCTCCACCCAACCGCCCCCGGGCCCGGCCGCGCACATTCCGATCACTCCCGGTCGTTCACGAAGATCGATCGGAAACGCCGACGATCGTCGGCGATCATTCCCGCCGTCCTCCTCGCCTTCGACGAAAGGACCCCCGCCGTGGAAGAGATCAAGGCCCGACTGCGCAAGGTTCTCGTGGACTCGCTCGAACTGTCCGTCGCGCCCTCCGAGATACCGGACCGCGGACTCGTCGAGGCCCTCGGACTCGATTCGATCAATACCATCGAGTTCCTCATCTGGGTGGAAAGCGAGTTCGGCGTGGAGATCGCCGACGAGGACCTTTCGATCAGACTGATCGACGATCTCGACCTCCTGGCGGAATACGTCCACGGCCGGACGTCCGGCATCGGAACCGGCGTCGGAACCGGCACCGGCGCCGGCACCCCGGCCGCCTGAACCGGGGAGACGGCAGCCATGGCAGAGCGCGCCCTCGTCATCGGGCTCGACGGCATGCCCCGCACCCTGCTCGCCGAGCTCGCCGCCGACGGGGTCATGCCCCGCCTCGGCGCCCTGCTCGCCGAGGGGTACTGCGCCCCGCTGCGGGCCCCCGTCCCGGAGATCAGCTCCACCTCCTGGGCCACCTTCCTCACCGGCACCAACCCGGCACGGCACGGCATCTTCGGCTTCACCGACCTCGTCCCCGACGAGGGCTACCGGATCTGCTTCCCCAACCTGCTGCACCTGCGCGAACCCGCCCTCTGGGCACTCGCCTCCGCAGCCGGCCGCCGCACCGTCTGCCTCAACGTGCCGGGCACCTACCCGGCGCCCGCCGTCGACGGCGTGGTGGTCTCCGGCTTCGTCGCACCGCGCATCGAGAACGCCGTCACCCCCGGCCGCCTCCTCCCGGAGCTCAAGCGCTTCGCCTACGAGCTGGACGTCGAGGTGGGCGACGTCGCGGACGACCCGGCAGGCTTCCTGGCCCGCGCCGGACGCGCCCTCAGGGCCCGTACCGACGCCATGGTGCACGTCCTCACCCAGGAGCCGTGGGACCTCGGCATCGCGGTCCTCACCGAGACCGACCGGGTCCACCACTTCCTCTGGCGCGCCGTCGCCGACCCCGCCGACCCGCTGCACGGCGCGGTCCGCGACTTCTACCGCCTGGTCGACGACTGCGCCGGCCGGCTGGCCGACGTCTGCCGCCCCGACGAGGAGCTCTTCCTGGTCAGCGACCACGGATTCGGCCCCGTCGACCGGCAGTTCTACCTCAACGCCTGGCTGCGGGAGGCCGGCCACCTCGCCGACCTCGACACCACCGCGAAGCTCGCCGACCTCGACACCCGCAGCCACGCCTTCGCCCTCGACCCGGCCCGGATCTACCTCCACCGCAAGCACCGCTTCCCGCGCGGCGGCCTGACCGACACCGAGGCCGACGCGCTCGCCGACGAGATCGCCGACGAGCTGCTGCGGCTGCGCGGCGACGGCGTCCGCGTCGGCACCGACGTGGACGGCCCGCTCCTGGTCGCCGCGGTCCACCGCCCCGCCGAGCTCTACCACGGCCCACTGCTCGACCACGCCGCCGACCTGCTCGCCCTGCCCGCCGGGGGCGTGCAGCTGCGCGGCGCCTGGGGCGGCAGGGCGCCGCTGCGCACCGACACCCTGACCGGCACCCACACCCGCGACAACGCCCTGTTCTACCGGCGCGGCGCCGCCCCGCCGCCCGCCGCCCCGGGCGGCACCGGACCCGCCTCGCTGGACATGCTCGACGTCGCGCCGACTCTGCTCGCCGCCGTCGGGGTCCACCCGCTCGGGCTGGACGGCGCCGTCGTCCTCGGCGCCGGCGGAACGGCGCGGGCGACGTGACCCGGCGAAGCCGCCGGACGAGGGGGAGGTGCGGGCGCCCGTGAGCCGGATCCTGCTGCTCAACGGCCCCAACCTCGGCACCCTCGGCACCCGGCAACCGGAGATCTACGGCACCACCACCCTCGCCGAGATCGAGGCCGCCGTCGCCGAGGAGGCCGCCGTCCGCGGCTGGAAAGTCGTCTCCGCGCAGCACAACGGGGAGGGCGAGCTGATCGACGCCCTGCAACGGCACGGCGACGTGGCGGGCGCGGTGGTCAACCCGGGCGCCCTGATGATCGCGGGCTGGGGCCTGCGCGACGCGCTCGCCGACTTCGGCCCGCCCTGGATCGAAGTGCACCTGTCCAACGTCTGGGCCCGCGAGAGCTTCCGCCACACCTCGGTGACGGCGCCGCTGGCCGCCGGCGTGGTGATGGGCATGGGGGCGCTCGGCTACCGCGTCGCCGCCCGCTCGCTCACCCTGCTGGTGCCCGCCGACCACCCCTGCGGCCACCCCGCCGACAGCCCCGACGACAGCCCCGACGACAAGGCCCAGGCCGTCCTCGGACCGACTCCCTGAGGGAGAACCAGATGCCCCACCCCGGCCGGGTGGCCGTGATCGGACTCGACTCGGCGACCCCGCAGTTGCTGTTCGACCGGTTCGCCGACGACATGCCCGTCCTGACCGCGCTGCGCCGGCGCTCCCTGTGGGGCCCCATGCGCAGCGTCGACCCGCCCATCACCATGCCCGCCTGGTCCTGCATGATGTCCGGCCGCACCCCGGGGGAACTCGGCGTCTACGGCTTCCGCGACCGCGCCGCCCACGACTACGGCCCGCTCGCCTTCGCCACCTCCCACAGCATCCGGGCGCCCCGGATCTGGGACGAGATGACCGCCGCCGGCCGCGACAGCGTCGTCCTGGGCGTCCCCGGCACCTACCCGACCACCCCGATCCGGGGCGCCATGGTCTCCTGCTTCCTCGCCCCCTCCACGCGGGCCCAGTACACCTCCCCGCCCGGACTGCGCGACGAGATCGAGAAGCTCACCGGCGGGTACGCGCTCGACGTCGAGAACTTCCGCTCGCCCGAACTCGCCCGGGTCTCCCAGCAGATCTTCGACCTGAGCGAGCAGCGCTTCCAGGTCGCCCGGCACCTCGCCACCACCCAGGACTGGGAGTTCCTCTCCTTCGTCGACATGGGACCGGACCGGCTCCACCACGGCTTCTGGAAGTACTGCGACCCCGAGCACCCCCGGCACGAGCCCGGCAACCCCTACATCGACCTCTTCCGCGACTACTACCGGGCGCTGGACCGGCACATCGGGGAGTTCCTGGCCTGCCTGCCCGAGAACACCACCGTCCTGGTGGTGTCCGACCACGGCGCCCAGCCGATGGTCGGCGGACTGTTCATCAACGAGTGGCTGCGCAAGGAGGGTCTGCTCGTCCTCGCCACGGAGCCTGCCGGGCCCACCCCGATGGCCAAGGCGGACGTCGACTGGAAACGCACCACCGCCTGGGCGGAGGGCGGCTACTACGGCCGGATCTTCCTCAACGTCGAGGGCCGCGAACCGCACGGCACCGTGCCCGCGGGCGAGTACCAGGACACCCTCGACCGGATCGCGACCGCCCTGGAGCTCCTGCCCGACGACGCCGGACAGCCGATGGGCACCCGGGCCCTGCGCCCCGACCAGCTCTACCCCGAGGTCAACGGCATCGCCCCCGACCTGCTCGTCTACGTGGGCAACCTGCGGTGGCGCGCACTCGCCACCCTCGGCATGGGCCAGGGGCTGTACACCACGGAGAACGACACCGGCCCGGACCACGCCAACCACGGGGACACCGGGGTCTTCCTGCTCGACTCCCCCGGTGTCACGCCGGGCCGGGCCGACGGCCTCTCGATCTACGACGTCGCGCCCGCGCTGCGGGAGCTGCTCGGGCTGCCCGGCGGGCGGCTGCCGCACTGACGGCGGGCACCCGAACGCCCCTCCGACGTGCCCGGGAGGGGCGTTCGGGTGTCCGGGGCGGGTCCGGGAAGGCCGCTGGACGGCCGGTCCGGGAAGGACCCGGGAAGGCCGCGGGACGGCACCGGACGGGGTGCCCGGGGGTTCGGGAGGCCGGGGCGCCGGTCAGCCGTCCGCCGCCCCGCGGGCCAGCAGCAGCGCCCCGTGCAGCGAGGCCCGGGCCCCGCAGCGCGCCCGGCGGACGGCCGGCGGGGCGACCCCGGGCCGGGCCAGCCGGCGGACCTCCCGCCGCACCGCTCCGACCAGCCCCGGGACCCCGTGTCCGAACCCGCCGCCCAGCCGCACCTCGGCGCACTGGAGCAGCTCCCCGAGGTTGACCACCGCGACGGCCAGCGCCGCCGCCGTCTCCCGCAGCGGTCCGAGCGCCCAGGCCCGGCCCTCCGCGAGCCCGGCCCGGAACTCCGCCGGGCCGACCGGCGCACCCCGGGCCGCGGCGGCCCGGGCCAGCGTCGCCGGGCCGGAGGCCACGGCCTGGAGGCATCCGGTCCGCCCGCAGACACAGCCGGCGCCGCCGGGGTCGACCACCAGGTGGCCGACCTCGGCGGCGCCGCCGTACGGGCCGGTGTGCAGCCGGCCGCCGAGCACGATCCCGCCGCCGACGCCCGTCCCCAGCCCCAGGTAGGCCAGGTCACGGACGCCGCCGCGGGCGGCCTCGGCGAGCGCGGCGAGGTTGCCGTCGTCCTCGTACCGGACCGGGACGCCCGGCAAAACCCGCTCCAGCACCGTGTCCAGCCGCAGCCCGGCCCAGGAGGGCCGGGAGGGCCAGGAGGTGAGCCGGCCGTCCCGGACGGTGGCCGGCAGGGCGAGCCCGGCCGACCGGACGGCGCCCGGACCGGCCGCGCCGGTGATCCGGACGACCGCCTCGGCGAGCGCCGCCAGATCGGCCTCCCGGCCGACCCGGAGGTCGGCCGGGCGGTCCGCCGGGCGCGGCCAGTCGAAGCGGGCGTGCACCGGTCGGCGCAGGCCCGGGCGTTCCAGCACGAGGGCGACCTTGGTCCCGCCGACGTCGATCCCCAGCAGTGTCACGACCCGGGCCTCCGTGGGGAGATCGGTCCTACAGCGCGGAGTACAGGTCGACGGCGTTGCCGTCCGGGTCGAGGACGATCGCGTAGTGCTGGCCCCAGACCGCGTCCCAGGGCTCGATGTGGCCGACGTAACCGGCGCCCACCAGCTCCTTGTACTTGGCGTCGACGGACGCCGCGTCCGGGAACTCGAACGCGACGGCGAAGCGGTGGCTGCCGGCGGTCGGCGCCTGCCACTCCGCGTCGTAGCTGCGGACGGTCTCGACCGAGTCCCAGGCGAGCTTCAGACCGCCGTCGAGGACCACCTCGACGTGCGGCGCGGAGTCCGCCTCGGCGGGGATGTCGAGCCCGAGGCGGCGGTAGAACGCCAGGGACTTGGCCAGGTCGTCAGCGACGATCGCGAACAGGGTCAGCTTCGGGACTGCCATGAGCAGTGCTCTCTCTCGCTCGGTTCGTGCAGGTCAGTGCGGGTCGGGAACGGGACCGCCGGCCGGCCTCAGCCGCGCTGCAGCCGGAGCCGGTCGCGGGCCGCCTTGGGCATGCCCGCGACGACGCGGTCCCAGGAGTGCTCCACCATCTCCCGTACTTCGGGGACCGGGACGGTGGAGTCGAGGACGACCGTGTTCCAGTGGCGCTTGTTGACGTGGTACCCGGGTCCCACGGCCGGGTACTGGTCGCGCAGATGGAGCGCGAGGTCCGGCTCGCACTTGAGGGTGACCTGGGCCGTCTGGTCCGGCGTCTCGTCCTGGAGGATGGCGAAAACCTTGCCCTCCACCTTGAACACCGTCGCGCCGGGGCCGAACGCCTCGTCGTCGGTGGTGCCCGGGAGTTCCAGCGCGAAGTCGGACAGCTCTTGCGGAGTCATGCCCCATCCTTCCGTCGTCCAAAGAGAGTTGGGGCCCCACGGCTCCAGGGTCGGTGTCCAGCCTAGGCCGTGCGCGGAGTGGTCACGGCCACGACACAGGCCGTAGCGGGGAGATGTCCGAAAACCGACTGTCGCCCCTGCAAGGGACGGTCGGGCGGTTCAACCGCCCTCCTCGATCCGCTCGGTGGGGAGCGACACCTGGGCCCACACGCCGGCGTGGCTGACCACCTTGGTGAAGCGGTCGGAGAGCCGGTGGAAGAGTGCGCCGGGCCGGCCGTCGGGCGGGAACGACCGGGCGTCCAGCCCGCCCCAGTCGTTCAGCGCCCGGACGAGCAGCGGATCCACCGGCACCCACACGCCGTCGACCAGGAACTCCGCCCAGCAGTGCGGCGTGGAGTAGGGCTGGGCGACCAGCAGCCCGAAGGAGAACCGCGTCCTCATCCCGCGCCGTTCACCCTCGGAGACCAGCCAGGCGGCGGCACCCCCGCAGTCCGCCATCCGGGTGTGCCACATGAACTCCTGGTCCCAGCGCACCGCCTCGGGCAGCAGGAAGAACCCGATGCCCTCCACCTCGGCGAGCAACTCCCTGATGTTCGAAGGAAGTTCGGGCCAGCAGGCGACCGGCCGGACGAGCAGCCCGGCCAGTCGGGCGTCCACCGGCCCGCCCTCGGCCCGCCGCCGCCCGGCGGCGGTCAGCACCCCGTACCCGCACCGCCCCGGGTGCCCGGGGGCCGGGCACCCGGCGACCACCTCCACCCGGTAGCCCCGGCCGCTCCCTCCCGGGCCGGCCGGGGCCGCGGTCTCCAGGGCCTTGGCCCAGGACCGCATGGAGCGGCTCTGCACCGAGACCAGACCGAGGTGCAGGGCGGTGTTGCCGAGGTCGTACCCGTCGTAGAGCCGGTCACCGCCCCCGCCGACGTACGGGACGCCGGCGGTGGTGAGGGCGGCGAGCAGCTCGGGTCGGATCCGGTGCAGCCGGCGGGCGCCCGTCGCGGTGACGGCGAAGCGCCGCTGCCGGTCCGGCACCTGCCGCAGCCGCCGGACGAGCTCGTCGAGGGCGGCGGGCTCCGGCACGTGCTGTTCGCGTGCCGTGCTGCCGACGGGTGTCGCCATCGGGGGTTCCTCCGGGTCGCTCGGATCGTCGGGTCGCTCGGGTTCAGTCGATGTAGCCGAGGGCTTCGAGGCGCGCGGCGACCTCGTCCTGTTCGTCCGCGCTGTACGGGCCCGGGACGGCGGCGGGGACCGCCGTCCGCCCCTGCTCCCGCGGTCCGCCGTCCGCCCGGTCACCGGCGGGCGCGTCGGGCCCGTCGGCCTCCGCCTCCTGCGCGGCGAACGGGGAGAAGTCCGCCAGCCGGGGCAGCACGCCCTCCGCGTACAGCTCCATCGACCGGATCGCCTCGGCGCCCGCGATGTCACCGAACACGAACTCGCCGAACAGCGTGTTGAAGCAGCCCTCCAGGGCAGCCGCCCGGATCCGCTCGGCCACGGTCTCCGGGGAGCCGACGAACACGAGGTTCTGGTCCAGCAGGAACTTGAAGTCGTGGCAGCCCGCCAGGATGTCGGCGGTGCTGAGCCTGCTGGCCGGCGCGGCCGGCGTGCCGGAGCGCTTGACCGAGCCGTAGCGCAGGGTGTTGACGAAGGCGTCGACGACCTGGTCCGCGGCCCGGGACTCCGCCTCGGCGTCGGTCTCGGCCACGTGCACCAGGCTCCAGTAGCCGATGTTCGGCTCCCCCGTCCGGCCGCCCGCCCGCCACCAGTCGACGAAGTGGCGGTAGACCGTGGCCGTCGCCGCGCGCGGCACGATCATCGTCGAGGCGGTGTGGCCCCCGATCGTCGCCAGGTAGCGGAGCGTCGCGCGGTCGCCGGTGGGGATCCAGATCGGCGGGTGCGGTCGCTGCACGGCGCCGAAGGACAGCTCGATGTCGCGCATCCGGTGCACCGGACCGTCGAAGTCGAAGGGACCCTCGGCCGCGAACGCGGTGCGCAGCAGGTCCGCGCACTCGCGGTTGAGCACCTTGCGCCTGGCGAAGTCGGCACCGAACGGCAGGAACGGCTCGTCGCTGACGCCCGAGGCGAGCCCCACCTCCAGCCGGCCCCCGAGGAGTTGGTCGAGGGTGGCGACCTCCTCGACCACGTGCAGCGGGTGGCGCAGCGGCGGCACCCAGCCCATCGGCCCGACCCGGATGCGCTCCGTGCGCAGGGCGGCGCCGGTGGCGAACGCCACCGGGGAGGACATCCAGCTCTCCCGGGGGGTGCAGTGGTGCTCCACCGAGAAGGCGTAGTCGAAGCCCAGCCGGTCGGCGGCCTCGACCTCCCGCCACAGCTCGTCGTAGCGGTCCCGGACGGTGAGGTTCTCACGGCCCCAGACGTGGGTGAAGTAGGCGGTTTTCATCAGCGGCTCCGGTGCGGGAGGTCGGCGGTTCGGGGGTGGGGTTCGGTGGCGGGTCCCGGGTCGGTGGCGGGTCCCGGGTCGGTGGCGGGTCCCCGGTCGGCGGAGGCGGGGCGGCCGGCCGACGCGTACAGCCGGTCGACGCAGGACGCGAGGACGGCGATCTCGGCGAGCGAGTCGGGCGCTCGTCCCGTTCCCGCCACCGACCCGGGGCCGGGACCGGGACCCGGTCCGTCGGAGCGGGCCCGGACGAGCCGCCGGGCGAGTTCGTCGACCTGGCGCCCGTACTCGGCGCCGACCGGCTCCTCGGGCAGCGGGACGCTCTCCTCCCGGCCGCGCCGCAGCACGGTGAGCGAGGAGCGGCCGAGGCGGTGCGGGCTGAAGCCGAAGGTGCCGCGCAGCACGGCGACGCCCTCGGAGCCCTCCACGGTGATCACGGTGCTGTCCAGCGGCTGGTGCGAGGCCCACCGGGACTCCACGGTGACCGCCACGCCGGTCGTGGTGAGCAGGAAGCCTCGGGCGGTGTCCTCGACCCGCTCGGCGGGGGCTCCCGGTGGCCGGCCGGACGGGGCACCGGGCGCGACCGGGCGGGCGCTCCAGTCGGCCGCTCCCTCGGCCCGCCCCAGCCAGTCGCCGGAGAGGCTGCCCAGGGCCCGCGCGACGTCGGGCCAGCCGAGCAGGTCGAACCCGACGTCCAGCAGGTGCCAGCCGAGGTCGAGCAGCGCGCCCCCGCCGGCCAGCCGGCGGTCGGTGAACCAGCCGTCGCGCTGCGGGATCCCTGCCGCCCTGGTCCAGTTGAGGCCGAGAGCGCGGATCTCGCCGAGGTCCGGCAGCAGGGCCGCCAGCGCCCGGACGTCGCCGCGGTGGCGGGCCGCGCTCCACGCGTGCACCCCCGCGCCGGGCGCGGTCGCGGCGCGCAGCGCCCGGGCCTCCTCGCCCGTCCGGCAGACCGGCTTCTCCACGAACACCGGGACCCCGCGCCGCAGCAGCGCCCGGGCCGCCGGGACGTGAAGGTGGTTGGGCAGCGCCACGACGGCGGCGTCCAGCGGGACGTCCGCCAGCTCCTCCGGCCGTGCGGCGACCGGCACGGCGCGGCCGGCCGGGGCGACCGCGCGGGCCGCCTGCGGGTCGGCGTCCACCACGGCGGCCACCTCGAACGCCGGGTGCGCCTCCAGCAGCGGCACCCAGACCTCGCGGGCCACCCAGCCGGCACCCAGGACGGCGATGCGCAGCGGTGCGGCGCCGGTGCCGGGAGTGGTGCCGGCGCCCGGGGCGGTGCTCAAAAGCGCGCACCGCCGTCCACCACGAGGGTGTTGCCGCTGACGTAGGAGGCCCCCGGGGAGAGCAGGAACGCCACCGCGGCGGCGACCTCCTCGGGCTCGCCGAGCCGGCCGGCGCCGATGAACTTGAGGACGAGGTCGCGCTCCTCCGGCGAGAAGTCCATGACCTCGGCCCGGATCGCCCCCGGTGCCACCACGTTGACGGTGATGCCGTGCTTGCCGACCTCACCGGCCAGCGAGGCGGCCCACGGCTGGAGGGCCCCCTTGGTGGCGGCGTAGGCGCTGTGGCCGGGCAGGCCGCTGGTGCCGGCCCGGGAGCCGAACAGCACGATGCGTCCGTACCGGGCCCGCATCATCGGCCGTAGGCACGCCTTGGCGAGGTTGATCGAACCGGCCAGGTTGACCTGGAGCAGGGTCTCCAGCGCGGCGGCGTCGGTGGCCATCGCGAGACGGCGGGTGCGCAGCCCGGCGGCGGCCACCAGGCCGTCGATCCGGCCGAACCGGTCGAGGGCGGTGCCGGCCAGCCGGGCGGGGCCGTCCGGGGTCGCCAGGTCGGCCTGGACGGGGACGAACGTGCCGCCGGTCTCGGCGATCTCGGCGGCGAGCTTCTGCACCCGCTCCTCGCCGTGGTGGTAGCCGGCGACCACGGTGGCCCCCAGGTCGGCGAGGTGGCGGGCCACGACCCGGCCGATGTCCCCGGAGGCTCCGGAGACCACGACCACCCGGCCGTGCTGTCCCATGCTGTCCGCGATGCGGGCGGAGGATTCGCCCATCAGTCGGCCTCCTTCACGATGACGAGATGACAGGGGGAGCCCTCGAACGGCAGCCTGCGGACGACGTCGGCGCCCGCTTCGGCCAGCCCGGCGGCGAGCGCGTCGAGGGTGGGCCAGTCGGTGCCGCCGTGGGTCAGCCAGTCGAGGGCGAGTTCGGCGCCGCCGGCCAGGTCGGGCGCGGCGGCGGTCGCGGGATCGCCGGCGGACGGCAGGAACACGTCGTCGACGAGCAGCCTCCCACCGGGCCGCAGGGTCTCCAGCAGTTCGGTGAGCCGCGCGCCCGAGGCGGGGTCGTGCACGGCGTTGGCGACGACGCAGAGGTCCGCCCCGCCGCGCGGCGGATGCGGCCCGACGGTGACCCGCCCCGCCTCGACGGCCTCGACGACCGCCGGCGCGGGCGGTCCTGCGAGCCGGCCCGCCTGCCAGAGGTGGCCGGTGGCGGTGGGGTCGGCGGCGAGCAGGCGCTCCAGGTAGCGGCCCGCGCCGGCGGTGACCTCCACCAGCCGCGCGCCGGGGCGCGGGCGGAGCAGCCGGAGTCCGAGGGCGGTGCGGGCGTGGGCGGCCGGTCCGCCCATGGCGCCCTGGTAGGCCCGGACCAGCGCGGTGTGCGCCGGGTCGGCGGCGGAGCGGCGGTCGAAGTCGCGCCCGGCGAGGCCGGCGCGGGCGACGGCCGCCAGGGTCTCGCGGGTGACGAGGTCGCGCGAGAGGCGTTCCTCCAGCTCCACGAAGGCGATCAGCTCGGCGGCCCGGACGCGCGGTCCGGCCGGGTCCGGCCCGGTGGCCGGGTCCGGCCCGGTGGCGGGCGCCGTCGCGGGCCCGGCGTCGAGCAGTCCGAGCGCGGTCGCGGTGTCCAGCAGCAGTTCGAGGGCGCGCGGGTCGCAGCCCGACCCGGCACTGAGTTCGGCGAGCCCGGTCCCGTCGGAGAGCGCGTCGAGCAGCCCCAACCGATGCAGGGCGAAGAGCAGTTCGGAGGTCTTGTAGGCCCGGGCGGCGGCGAGCGCGCGCGGGGTGAGCCGGTAGCGGGGCGCGGCGGCGGCCTTCCCGGCGGCGGTCCGCGGCAGCGCGGCCCGCAGGAGGAAGGTGTCGGGGACCTTGTACGGGGCGAGGTGCTGCTCGGCGTACGCGCGCAGCTCCTTCTCGTCCGGCCCGCCGGTGGCGACCACGATCTCGGCGACGATGCCGTCCTCGCCCTCGTGGGCACGGCGCCGCGCTCCGACCCGGACCTCCCGCACGCCGTCGTGGCCGCGGAGCACCGACTCGATCTCCAACGGGGCCACCCAGCGTCCGCCGCGCCGGACGGCGGTGCCCTCGCGGCCGAGGACGCGCAGGGTGTTCCCCTGGCGCCGGGCCAGGTCACCGGTGTCGTGCCAGTCGGCGAGCGCGTCGGTGCGGATCCGGAGCAGCCCCGGACCGTCCGGCGTCTCGGCGCCGGTGGCGCGGTCGACGAGCCGGACGGTGACGCCGGGCAGCGGGGAGCCGCTGTCGAGCGGGGCGAGCCCGGCCGGCCCGGCGAGGACGGCACCGAGCTCGGTGGAACCGTAGTTGCGGGCCAGTCCGATCCCGTAGGCCTCGCGGAACAGGGCGTCGAGCGCGGCGTCGACCGGGCCCGCGCCGACCATGGCGATCCGCAGCGCCGGGGCGGGTGGCGGGTCCTCCGGGGCGGCCCGCCGGGCCTTCAGCCGGCGGCGGGTGGCGAGCAGCCGGGCGGTGGCGGGTACCAGGGCCACCACGGTGGCGCCGTCCGCGAGTTCACGGCCCACCCGGCCGAGCGCGGTGGGCGGGACGGGCCGCAGGGCCGCCCCGGTGAGCAGGCCGCCGCAGAGCCAGCCGAGCGCGTACGCGTGGGAGAGCGGGACCGGCAGCAGCAGGGTGTCCCGCGCGGTGAGGCCGACCCCGTCACGGTAGCGGCGGGCCTCGGAGAGCCAGCTCGCCTCGGAGCGCCGCACCAGCTTGGGCGCACCGGTCGACCCCGAGGTGGGCAGCAGCACCGCGGGGGCGTCCCCGGACTTCCGGCCGGGCGTACCGGTCGGCCGCAGGCCGGCCGCGTCCAGGACCCGGCCGCCGCCGGCGGCGGCGAGCAGCCGGGCGACCTCGGCGTCCGGCGTGTCGGGGGCGACCGGGAGCGGGTGGGCGCCGGCCGCCAGCACGGCCAGGAAGGCGGTCACCCAGGCGGGTTCGTTGGGCTGCCGCAGGACCACCGCCTCGCCCTCGACGCCCTCGGCGGCGAGCGCGTCCGCGGCGGCCCCGGCCGCGGCCAGGAGGGCGCCGGCGGTCAGGCCCGGCAGCACCTCCCGGTCGGGGTCGAGCCGGCCGACGGCGCCGAGCAGCGTCTGCGGGCCGGCCCCTGCGGCGTCAGACATCGGCGCCCGCCAGGTAGTCGGCCTTGGCCTGCTCGATCATGCCGCGGATCCGGGGCGGGGCGTAGGTGGGGGCGGCGCACAGTTCGTCGAGGGTGATCTCGCTCTCGAAGTACATCGACAGGGTGTCCCACGGGGTGAAGCAGCCGTGGCAGGCGCTCAGCCGCGGCCGGGGGGCGAGCAGCGCCTGGTAGAGGCCGCTGGAGCCGAGCTTGTCGAGGACGCCCTCGGCCTCGTCGGACAGCACGTTGCCCATGTCGGAGAACCAGATGTTGGGGCAGGGGGTGACCACCCCGTCGCTGAAGGTGGAGACGACCAGCCGGGGCAGGTGGCAGCGGAAGGTCCGCTTGCCCTCGCGGTAGAAGCTGAGCAGCCGGTCGAAGTACGGACGCGGCGGCAGGATGTGGGCGAACTCGTCGTAGCGCCGGACGAGTTCCTCGATGTGGCCGATCTGGTCCGGCCGGACCTTGAAGGTCTCGGAGTCCGGGCCGCGCACCGGGAACGGGAAGAAGGTGGGCGGGTTGTCGAAGCCTCCGAGCCAGCCCGCGAACTCGCACAGCTCGGTGATGCTGCGGTCGTTGAGGACGCCGTAGATCTCCACCGGCAGGCCGGATTCCAGGATCCGGCCGATCGTGCGGAGCACCTTGGCGTGCAGGGACTCGGACTGCACCCGGTAGCTGTTGCCGGTGTACAGGTGGCTGTCCAGCGAGATCTGGAGGACGACGTTGCCGAAGGAGCGCAGCCGTGCCAGCTGCTCCTCGTTGACCAGGACGCCGTTGGTCTGGATGACCAGGACCTCGTAGTGGGCGGACTGCTCCTCCAGGAAGTCCATGATGCCGCGGACCAGGAAGATCTCACCGCCGGTCACCTTGAGCAGCGGCAGGTCGAAGCGGCCGTGCAGCCGGCCGGCCACGGTGTTGATGCGCCGTCCGAGGTCGGTGGTCGGCGAGTAGTCGTCGCGCTTGGGCGGGTCGAAGATGAGCTTGAGGGAGTGGCCCTCCTTGAGGTTGCTCTGCCCGGTCAGGCAGTAGGTGCAACTCAGGTTGCAGGAGTCCTCGTTGATGACGAGGTCGTTGCCGATCAGGGGAAGTGGCGTGGTGGACGGCATGGGGTCTCGGTCCTTTCGCGGTCGGCTGGCTGGGCGGGCGCGGTGGTCCGGACGAGCGGGTCAGGCGGGTGGCCGAGGGGTCTGCCGCGCGCCGCCCGCCTCCGTCGGCCCGGGCCGCTGCCAGTAGCGGTCGGCGTACGGGTGTCCGGCGGCGGCGCCGTGGCCGCGGGCCCGGGCGCCGAGCGCCTCGCGCAGGCGGCCCGGCCCCCCGAAGAGGGCCAGGGCCTGGCTGGTGTAGTGCTCAGCGCCCGCCAGCCAGCGTTCGAGGTCGGCGGGGGTGAGCGGTTCGCAGCGGGCCACCAGTCCGTCGTGGTCGCGACGGCGCAGCGGGTAGGGGAAGTCCTCGTACCAGGCGGTGCCGGGGACGGCCAGTCGTTCGGCGGCGGCGCGGACCAGGGCGTGGTCCACGTGGCGTCCGGCGGCGAGCGGGGCGTGCAGCCGGGTGCCGGGCGGGCACCAGGGGCGCAGCGCCTCGGCGATGGTGTCGGGCAGCGGGCCGTCGTCGGCGTGGGGCCGGCCGAGGACCCGGGGGGCGGCGGTGTAGCGGGGCCGGCCGGCGGAGGTGCGCAGGGCGGCGTCGGTGAGGCCCAGGGACACCCGGGTGACGCCGAGCGCGGCGAGCGCGGCGCGGTCCTCGCGGCGGCGGGTGGCGGGTTCGGCGATCCGCCGCCAGTCGTCCGGGCGGTGGGCCGCGCGGTGGCCCGGGGAGGTGTCCGCGGTGTCGAAGACGGTGACGACGGTGACCTCGGCGCCCAGCGCCGTCCAGCGGGCGAGCCGGCCGCCGAGCGACCAGACCGCGTCGTCGGGGTGCGGTGAGACGACGACGTGCCGGAGTGCCGTGTCCGTCCCGGTCACGGCGCGTCCGCCGTCGCGGCGAGGACGGCCGCGGCGTATCGCTCCGGGCTGCCCTCCGGGCCGAGCAGGGCGGCCAGGGCACGGACCGAGGGCCGGGGGTGCAGGTCGGAGAAGCGGGCGAGGTTGCGGTCGTGCTGGTCCCAGCGGTCCGGCCGGGCATGGCTGAGGTGGACGCCGCCGGCCTCGGGCACCAGCCTCCGGCGCGCCCCCAGGTCGTACAGCCGGAGCCCGAGTTCGAGGTCCTCGCAGCCCCAGAGCCGGCCGAACTCCTCGTCGAATCCGCCCGCCCGCCGCCAGAGTTCGCGCTCCACGGCGGAGTTGGCGCCGACCAGGCCGAGCCACGGGGCGACGTCGGGCACCACCCCGGCCTCCATCGCCTCGACCGCGCGCTCCAGCGCGTTGGCCACGGTCCGGCGCCGGGGGTTGCGGTCGGGCGGTGCGCCGGGGTCGGCGAGACCGGCCACGAGCTCCCGGACGACGGCCGGCGGGGCATCCGCCACCTCCGCCAACAACCGCGCTGCGGTCGGAAGTTCACGCATCCTGCCGTGCAGGAAGCAGCCGGGTTCGGCCGCCTCGGCGTACGCCGCGAGGAAGTGCGGGCCGACGATCACGTCGGCGTCCAGGAAGACCAGCCAGCCGGCCCCGTCGGCCGCCGCCGCACCGGCGTTGCGGGCGGCGGCCCGACCCCGACCGGGGCCCGGCACCACCCGCAGCGGCAGCCAGTCACGCGCTTGTCCGAGCACACCGGCGAGGCCCTCGGCGGCGGCCCCGCCCGCGTCGTTGTCGTCGACCACGATCACCTCGTGGCCGGGTGCCGCGCTCTGCACGGCCAGGCAGGCGAGTGTCACCCGCAGCCGCTCGTGGTCGCCCCGGGTGGGGACGACCACGGCCGGTCCGGCCGGTGCGGAGCGCGTGCGTAAGTGCATCGGGTCGGCCCTTCCGCGTGCGAGGCGATCGGCATGGCCCGTCACACCCCGGTCACCGGTACGGAACGCCGGGAACCCGGACGGGACGCACTGCCGGAATACGGGTGGGATCAGTGCGTGAAGATACGTGAAGATACGTGGGAACAGCCGTCGGCACTTCATTCCTCAGCGAACGGCCCGCCCTGAGAGGCTCTACCGGGATGCCCGGCGAAGTCAACCGGCGGAACGGAATCCTCACATACTCGCGGGCCCCGCCGACGGCCCGCGGTAAGGATCATCCGGGGCCGACCGATCCGTTCCGGCCGCCCCGCGGCCGGGTCCCGCCGCCCCGCCCCGTTGATCGTAATTCTGCTTCCGGCGGGAACACCCGGTGACCCGTGGTCAATTGTGGTGGCTGGGGCGAATGGGAGATCACCGGAATTCGGCCGTCCTGCCGTGTACCAATATCCCGGAGAAATGCGTAGTGTTGCGGTCGGCCCCGGACCGCCGGTGGCCGGCGCACCCGTGCGTCGGCGGAGACCGGCCCCCACCCCCGCACTCCCCCCTCCGGGCGGATCCCCAGGCAGCGCGAAGCTCCGGACCCGGAACGCAGGTGCTGTCCACAGCTGGAGGCGAACCCCCGTGCCACCCACGCCCCGTGCCCTCGTCATCGGAATCGACGGGGGAACCTTCGACGTCATCGACCCGCTGATCGAGCGGGGCCTGCTCCCGAACATCGCGGGACTGCTCCGCACCTCCGCCGTCGGCCGGACCACCTGCACCTGGCCCGCCCACACCGCACCCGGGTGGAGCACCTTCGTGACGGCGGGTCAGCCCGGCAAGCACGGCATCTACCAGTTCTACGACACCCAGGAGCCGGACTACCGGGCCCGGGTGACCCAGGCCGGCGACCTCGGCCGCTCCTCCGCCTGGGACTGGCTGGCCGCCCAGGAGTACACCCTCGGGCTGATCAACATCCCGATGTCGCACCCGCCCGCCGACCTGCCCGGCTACCAGATCACCTGGCCGCTCGAACGGACCCTGCGGCACTGCCGTCCGGACTCCCTGCTGCGTGAACTCGCCGCCGCCAAAGCCCACTTCCAATCCGACCTGGCCACCATGTTCCGGGGCGACCTCGGCTACCTGGAGCAGGCGGAGCGCAACGTCGAGGCCCGGGTGCGGTCGGTGCGGCACCTGATGACCACCCGGCCCACCGACGTGGTGATGGTCGTCCTGACCGAGGCCGACCGGGTCGGCCACCACTACTGGCACTACGAGGACACCACCCACCCCCGGCACGAGCCGGCCCCGTCCGGCACCGGCTGGGAGCTCGCCAACACCCGCATCCACCGCGCCCTGGACACCGCCGTCGGCGAGCTGCTCGACCTGGTCGACGAGGACACCGTGGTGACACTGGTCTCCGACCACGGCCTCGGCCAGGGCCGGTACGGGCTCGCCGTGCACCGGATCCTCGAAGACGCGGGCCTGCTCGCCACCGAGCCGGGCGACGCGCCCGCCGACGGCTCCGCGAGCTGGTTCGCCGCCGGCGGCCGGCGGATCGACTTCGCCCGCACCGCCGTCTACATGCCCGTCCCCGGCAGCTACGGCCTCAACCTCAACCTGCGGGCGCGGCAGGCCCGGGGCACCGTCGCACCCCGCGACCGGGACCGGGTGACCGCCGAGGTCGTCGAGCTGTTCGAGGACCTCAAGGGCCCCACCGGGGACCGGGTCTTCCGCAGCGTCCTGCCCAGTGCCGAGGCCTACCCGGGTCCGCTGCGCGGACGCGCCCCCGACCTGCTCCTGCTGCCCGCCGACGAATCCGTCCTGCCCGTCACCGACCTCACCGGCGGGCTCTGGCAGCCCAGCGCCCAGACCGGCCTCCACCGGCACCAGGGCATCTGGGCGCACCGCTCGCCGCGCACCCGCCCCGGCCGGCTGGACCGCAGCGTCCCGCTCGCCGACACCCTGCCCACACTGCTCGCCGACCTGGGCGCCGCCTGGCCCGACGACGTCGACGGCCGCGCCCGCACCGAGATCTTCACCGAGGGCGTGCCCGTCCCCGGGCCCGACCCCCGGGTGGCGGCCCGCAGCGCCACGGCACCGCCCTCCGAAGCGGCCGACCGTGCCGCCGAGGAGGAGGACGACTACACCAGCAGCCGGCTCCGCGAGATGGGTTACCTCTGAGCGACCGGCCACACCCACGGAGGAATGAGCGTCATGCAGGACACGCAGGACACACAGGACACCAAGGCCCGGCTGCGCAAGGTGCTCGTCGACTCGCTGGAGCTGTCCCTCTCCCCCGCGGACATCCCGGACCGCGGACTCGTGGAGGCGCTGGGACTCGACTCCATCAACACCATCGAGTTCCTCATCTGGGTGGAGAGCGAGTTCGGCGTCGAGATCGCCGACGAGGACCTGTCGATCAAGCTCATCGACGACCTCGACCTGCTCGCCGAGTACGTCGACAACCGGCTCCGGGGCGACCGGACCGCCGCCGGCACCAGCGCCTGACCGGGAGCATCCGATGCGACAGCCCATCGACATCGACCTCAGCCCCGCACCCCCGCGGAAGAAGCCCGGCGAGTTCGCCATCGCCCTCGACCCGCGCATCACCGACCCCGGACGCTTCAAGGTCAGCTTCCTGATCCTGCTCGACGGCGACCTCGTGATGTCCCCCGAGCACCTCGGGGTCGCCTACATGACCAGCGTCCTGCGGAGCGTCGGCTTCACCGCCGAGATCCGCGAGGTCGACCACGACGAGGACGCGCACGCCGCCACCGTCGAGCACCTGCGCGCGTACCGGCCCGACCTCGTCTGCTTCACCCTCATGAGCCTCAACCTCACCAGCTGCGTCAGCCTCTGCCGGCAGCTCAAGGAGGCCCTGCCCGACACCCCGATCGCCTGCGGCGGCCCGGCCGGCACGTTCGCCGGGCTCGACGTGCTGCGCAACAACCCCTACACGGACCTCGTCGCCGTCGGCGAGGGCGAGCCCACCATCCTCGACCTGGTCCAGCGCCTGTACCTCGACGAGGCGCTCACCGACTGCCCCGGCATCTGCTACCGGGGCGCCGACGGCGCCCTGCGCCAGAACCCCGCCCGGCCGCTCATCCACGACCTGGAGGTGCTGCCCTTCCCGGCCCGCGACCAGCTCAGCCAGCACGGCGACAAGCTGGAGTACGTCCGGGTCAGCACCAGCCGCGGCTGCGTCGCCAACTGCGCCTTCTGCTCGGCCCCGCACCTGAAGAACCGCGTGCAGGCCGGCAAGGCCTGGCGCGGGCGCGGCCCGGAGCAGATCGTCGAGGAGGTGGCACAGATCGTCGAGCGCCACCAGTTCCGCACGTTCGACTTCGTCGACTCGACCTTCGAGGACCCGGACGGCGGGCGGGTCGGCAAGAAGCGGGCCGCCGCCATCGCCCAGGGCATGCTCGACCGGGGCCTCGACATCTACTACAACGTCTGCATGCGGGCCGAGAACTGGAGCGACACCCCCGAGGACCACGCCCTGCTCGACCTGCTCACCGCCTCCGGGCTGGAGAAGGTCAACGTCGGCATCGAGGCCGGGACCGCCGAGGAGCTGCTGCTCTGGGAGAAGCGGGCCACCGTCGAGGACAACGTCACCATCATCCGGATGCTGCGCGAACACGGCATCTACCTGGCGATGGGCTTCATCCCCTTCCACCCCTACGCCACCCTCGACACCCTGATCGCCAACGCCCGCTTCCTGCGCGACAACTCCGGCCACAACCTGCGCCGGATGACCGAGCGGCTGGAGATCTACCCGGGCACCGCGATCGTCCGCCGGATCGAGGGCGAGGGCCTGCTCTGGGACAGCTACCAGAAGAACCTCGACCCGTACGGCTACGACTTCGCCGACGAGCGGGTCGGCCTGCTGGCCAAGCACTTCGCCAGGCTCTACAACAACGACGACTACCATCAGCGCGGGGTCATCACCGACCAGTCCGCGGTCTTCGAGTTCGAGACCTACAACGTGGTGATGCAGACCTTCATCTCCCGGCTGCACCGGCGCTTCGGCGGACTGCCCGGCGTCGACGAGGTGATGGAGAACTTCAAGGCCACGGTGCACGAGATCCGCCAGGAGATGGGCCAGTTCAACTACGGCTTCTTCATGTCCAACCTGGAGGCCGTGATGAACGACTCCCTCGACCGGGACAAGCAGGAGGTCCAGGTCGTGGACGTCGAGGAGTACTTCCGCGACCGGCTCGACCGGCTCCGCTCCGAACAGCTGCGGGTCGGCAAGCGGCTCACCCGGCTGGGCGCCCGCGTCATGGAGATCAGTTCCACCCTGCCCAGCTTCGGGCCCGGCGGGCTGCCGCGCAGCTACAGCGGCGAGGGCAGCGGTGCCACCTGGTGAGCCCGCCGCGGCCGGCCGGATCGCGGTGTGCAGCCTCAGCAGCCGGGAGCTCCTCGAACCGCTCTCCGGGCTGCCGGACGTGGCCATCGTCGGGACGCTGATGACCGCCAACCTCGGGATCGAGCAGCTGGTGCGCACCATCGCGCACCGGCCCTCGATCCGGGGCCTGGTCGTCTGCGGACGGGACTCACCGCGCTTCCTGGCCGGGCAGAGCCTCGTCGCGCTCTTCCGCGAGGGGGTCGACGCCGAGCAGCGCCTGATCCGCGGGGCGGCGGGCTACCTGCCGGTGCTGCGCGGCGTCGCGCTGCGCGAGGTCGCGCAGGTGCGCGCCCAGATCGAGCTGGTGGACGCCCGGGGCGAGTGCGACCCGGCGGTGCTGCGCCGGGTGATCGCCGACCTGTCGGCGCGCACCGCCTCCGCGCCCGCCCCCGCCGTCCCGGACGCGGACGACGACACGGCGGGCCCCGGGGAGGGCGCCGACGGCGGCCCCGCGAGCACCCGGCCGGCCTTCCGGCGGCTGCGGCCCGGCGGCCGGCGGGTGGGCATCAGCCGGGCGCTGGACGGATTCGTGGTGATCGGCCTCGACCTGCTCGCCCGGCGGATCGTCCTGCGGCACTACGACAACGACCTGACCCCCCGGCACGAGATGACCGGCGTCCGCGCCGAGTCGATGCTGCTGGGGCTGCTGAGCGCCGGAGTGGTCGCCGAACCGGCCCACGCCGGCTACCTCGGCGGCGAGCTGGCCAAGGCCGAGACCGCCCTGCGGCTCGGCCTGCCCTACGTCCAGGACCTTCCGCTGCGTGCCCCGGGCCGGCCCGCGGGCGCGCGGCGACCGGGTCCCGACCGAGAGGACACCCCGACCATGGGTGAAGCTGCGTCGAGTCCGTACAGCCTCGCGGAGTTCCTCTCCGCCCTGGTGGCCGGACTCGGGGTGGAGGGGGTCGAGCTGGATCCGGAGGTCCCGCTGGGCATCCAGCTGCTGGTGGACTCCGCCCGCATGATCGAGCTGGCCATCCTGCTGGAGGAGGAGCTGGGGCTGGACCTGCCGGCCGACGTCGACCTGCGGCGCGCCAGTCCGCTGGAGCTGTACGGCGCCCTCACCGGCTGACCGCACCACACGCCACGCGCCACGTGCCACCGGAAGGGCCCGGCCGGATCCCTCCGGCCGGGCCTTCGCGCACCGCCGACGGGCGCGCACCGCGCCCCGGAGCGGCCCGGCCCGCCCTGCGGGGACCGGGCCGCCACCGGTCAGGCGGGCCAGATGTGCAGTTCCTCCTTGACCGTCCGGGCCGTCTCGGCGGCGGCGGCCGGGTCGGACCAGCCCGCCGGACCCAGCAGCCGGACGGTGAAGACCTCCGGCGCGAGACGGCGCCAGGCCGCCACCGCACCGTCCGCGGCCCCGCCGGTACCGGCAGCGACCCCGCCGGTACCGGCAGCGGCGGGGCCGCTGCCGTCACCGTCGCGGGCGAGCACCACCACCGGGCAGGGCAACGGACCGTCGGCCTCGGCACCGGCCTCCAGCGGCGGCGCCGCGGCGTCCGGCGACGGGCAGAGCAGCAGTCCGGCCGGTGGTCGGCCCGCGGCCCCGGCGGCCCGAACCGCCCGGACGGCGTCCGCCAGCACGGTCGCGCCGCCCGGCCCCGCACCCGCCACCGCGAGCAGTGCCCAGGGCAGCAGCGGCCACCGACCGGCGCCGACCGACCAGGGCTCCGCGCCGTCGAGCGGTCCGGCGAGCGGCTCCACCGCCAGCTCCGGCCCCATCGCGGCCGACAGCACCCCGCCGGCCGCACCCGCCGGGTCCGCCAGCACCAGCCGCAGCACCGGCCGCGCCGCCGGGGCCTGGAGGAACCGGCCCGGGTCGGGCGCGGCGCCGCCCGGTCCGGCGCTCACTCCAGACCGTCCGCGAGGCCGAGCGAGAAGTAGTTCTCGAAACCGAGCAACCGCCGCATGGCGGGAGTGCTGCGCTCGGCGACCTCCGGCCTGAGCCCGGAGAAGAAGTTCTGCTGCTGCCGGACGTAGCCCCGGCAGTAGTAGTTGAGGATGCCGTGCCGGGGCCGGTCGGTCGTGTTGGCCCCGGTCTGGTGCCAGAGCCGGCCGTCGAAGATCATCACGCTGCCGGCCGGCGCGCAGACCGGCACCGTCTCGACGTCGCCCTCGCCGCGCGCGTAGTCCGGCTGCCGGCCGAGCCGGTGGGTGCCGGGGACGAGACGGGTCGCGCCGTTGGACTCCGTGAAGTCGTCCAGCATCCACATGCTGTTGGCGACCAGGGCGTACGGCGGCCAGGGCGGTCGCGCGAAGGTCTGGTCCGCGTGCACGTTCATCGCGACCCCGCCGGGGCCGGCGATGTTGGCGTGCGTGCTGGACAGCAGGAAGTTGAAGCCCAGCACCTCCTCCATGAGTTCCAGCACCAGCGGGTCGCAGACGCTGCGCTCGAACTCCTCGCCCTTGTTGAGGAGGCTGAAGACACGCTGGTTGCCGCCGTCGTACAGAAAGGCGGTGCCGTCCTTGCGCTCCTCCTCCGCGACCTCCAGCAGGCGGTCCCGGAGTCGTTCGAACTCGGCGGACGGAAGCGGGGACTCCAGGAGGCAGTAGCCGAATTCCCGAAGATCCTCCACGGCCTCGGTCCTATTTCCCGTCAGGGTCGCGTTCATGGTCTCGATTTCACCTCGGAACACATCGGAACACTTTCGTACGGACGCGTCTGTGGTCTTTCAGGAGCCGTCTTTCAGGAGCGCTCTTTCAGGAAAGGACGGCGTCGGCCAGCCGGTCGACCTGGGAAAGGCGGGCCGCCGTGGGGTGGAAGACGATCTCGTCGAATCCGGCGGCGGCCAGTTCGGCGATCTGCTCGCGGATCCGGCCGGGCGAGCGCGGGGTCTTCTCGACGAAGGACTCCGCCTCGTCCCCGAGCACCCCGAAGTAGTCCCGGACGAATCCGGCCGCCTCCTCGGCGACGTCCGCGCCGAGCCAGTACCGGGACAGCGCCACCAGCCTCGGCCGCCCCTCCCGGCCCACCGCCGCCCATTCCTCCTCCACCTGCCGGACGGTCGGGGCGACGAGCTCCGGCTCCAGCCCGGGCGCCGTCCAGCCGTCCGCCCAACGGGCCGCCCGCCGGACGGCGTTCGCGCTCAGCCCGCCCACCAGGACGGGCGGCACCGGCCCGGGCAGGATCCCGGCGCCCTCCTTGCCGCGCAGCCGGGCGAGTTCGGCGAGCTGCCCGTCGAAGACCTGCGCGCGGCGGCCGAAGTCCCGGTCCGCCGCCTCGAAGTCGTCGGCCCGCACTCCCGGCCCGAGGCCGAGGACGAGCCGCCCCTCCGCGAGCGAGGCGACCGTCGCCGCCTCCTTGGCGAGCACCTCGGCCGTGGTCAGCGGGGCGACCAGGATGTTGGTGGACAGCCCGATCCGCGAGGTGACGGCCGCCGCCGCGGCGAGCACCGGCAGCGGCTCGTGCCCGGGGTAGCGGAGCCGGTGGGTCGCGGAGACGGTCGAGAAACCGCGCTCCTCGGCCCGGACGGCCCACTCCGTCTGGAGTCGGCCGGAGGCGCCGGGGATGGTGTTGGGGAACGCGATGCCGATCTTCATCGGGGCTCCACGGGAGGCCGGAGGGCGGGGCGCTCAGAGCCCCAGGAGGTGGTACGGGGTGGGTGCGGGCCCGGACGGGTCCGCCGGGCCGGTGCCGTCGGTGATGCTCTGCCGGCGGCGGTAGCCGTCGAGTTCGTTGGTCAGCCGCTCCCAGACGAGGTCACCGGTCACCTCGGGCCCGGACGGCAGGTCGAGGTCGACCAGCCGGTAGTCGTTGATCCAGACCTGTTCGGCGTGCAGCGACTCGGCGACCGCACGGGCCCGGTCCCGGTCGCCCGACCAGACCCCGGCGCTCAGCCCGTACCGCGACCCGTTGGCGACCCGCACCGCGTCGGCGTCGTCGGCCGCCCGGATCACCGAGAGCACGGGACCGAAGACCTCCTCCTGGGCCACGGTGGCGCCCGGTTCGACGCCGGTCAGCACGGTGGGCGGGAAGTACGCCTGCGGGTCCAGCCCCTCGGCCGGCTCGCCGGGGCCGGGCACCCTGCCCCCGCACAGCAGTCGGGCGCCCTCGGCGACCCCGAGTTCGGTGAACCGCAGGGCGGTGCGGACCTGGTTGCGCGAGACCAGCGGACCGAGGTCGGTCGCCACGTCCAGCGGATCGCCGAGCCGCAGGGCGAGTGCCTTCTCCCGGACCCGCTCGACGAACTCGTCGTGCACGGCCGCGTGCACCACGGCGCGCGAACCGGCCATGCAGACCTGGCCGTTGTGCAGGAAGGCGCCCCAGACGACCCCGTCGGCCGCCCGGTCGAGGTCGGCGTCCGCGAGCACCACGTTCGGCGACTTGCCGCCGAGGTCCAGCCGGACGGCCGCACCGGCCCCGCGCCGGACACTCTCGCCGACCGCGTCCGAGCCGGTGAAGGACAGCAGGTCGACGCCGGGCGCGCGGACCAGGCTCTCCCCGGTGGTGCCTCCGGGCCCGGTGACCACGTTGACCACCCCGGGCGGCAGCCCGCACTCGTGCAGCAGCCGGACCAGCCCGAGGGTGGTCAGCGAGGTGAAGGACGCCGGTTTGACGACGCAGGTGTTGCCCGCCGCGATCGCCGGGGCGATCCGCCAGGCGGCGAGCAGCAGCGGCAGGTTCCACGGCACGACGACCGCGACCACCCCGAGCGGGTGCCAGCGCAGGTGACGCGCGGCAGGGCCTCCCGGCACCGCCGGTCCGCGGTGCAGCCGTTCGGGCAGTCGCTCCGCCCACCAGGCGCTCCAGCGGAACGCCGCGACCGCGCCGGGCACGTCGGCGCCGAGCGCCTTGCGCAGGGTGGTGCCGTTGTCGCGGACCTCCAGTTCGGCGAACCGGGCGGTCTCGGCGGTGAGCCGGTCGGCGAACCGCCGCAGCACGGCGGCCCGTTCCTCCGGCGAGGTACGCGGCCAGGGCCCGTGGTCGAAGGCCCGGCGGGCCGCGGCCACGGCCTCGGTCACGTCCTCGGGTCCGCAGCGCGGCACGTCGGCCAGGTGCCGCCGGGTGGCCGGTTCGAACGACCGGAAGGTCGCCCCGTCCCGGGCCGGGGCGGGCCGGCCGTCGACGTACCGGGGGAAGTGCTCTCCCATCCGTCCTCCTCTCTGCGACTGGGGCGGGTCCGGCGGACCGCCCGGGTCCGCGGCGCCCGGCGGGCGGGCGGCGCGGTCAGGCCGCGGCGCCCAGCCGGACCGGCAGCGCCGCGACGCCGAGCGGCAGCAGGTCGGAGGTGTGCCGCACGTCCTCGGCGGCCACGGCGAGCGCGACCTGCGGATAGGTGGCGACCAACCGGCCCAGCCCGACAGTCAGTTGGACCACCGCGAGGTCCAGCGCAGGGCAGCGGTGCGGGCCCGCGCCGAAGGCGGCGACGGGCACCGGGGTGCGGTCGAGCTCCAGGGTGTCGGGCCGGTCGACGATCCGGGGGTCGCGGCAGGCCGCCGAGATCAGCGGCAGCACCGCGGCCCCGGCCGGGACACGGACTCCGGAGAGTTCGACGTCCCGGGTGGCCACCCGCAGCAGCCCGTCGTTGCTCGACGGGTAGTAGCGCAGCAGTTCGGCGACCGCGCCGGGGACCAGGTCGGGCTTGGCCGCCAGCCGCTCCCGGCGGTCGGGCTCGGCCAGCACCGCGTAGAGGTGCCGGGCCAGCAGGTCCCGGACGCCGATGAAGCCGGAGATCACCAGGCCGTGCAGCAGGGTGGTGCGGTCCCCGTCGGTGAGGTGCTGCCCGCCCGAGGCCGGTTCGTCCAGCCCGAGCAGGACGGTCGCGACGTCGTCGGCGGGCCGCGCGCGGCGTGCGGCGAGCAGACCGGCGAAGGCCCCCTGGAGGCGGTCACGGACGGCCGCGGTGCCGGGGCCGTCCGACCCGCCGGACAGCAGCAGGGTCTCGATGTCGCCGGTGATCACGGACCACCGGTCGCCGTCGAAGCCGAGCAGCTCGCAGATGATCCGGCCGGCGTACGGCGCCGTGTACGCGGCGACCAGGTCGACCGGCCCGGGCGCGCCGGCGAGACCGGCCAGTAACTCGTCGGCGACGGCCTCGATGCGCGGGCGCCAGCGGGCCACCCGCTCGGGGGCGAAACCGGCCACCACCGGCGCGCGCAGCCCGGTGTGCCGGGGTGCGTCGAGGTCGACGATGCCGGTGCCCTGGCCGCGGCCGAAGCCGCTGCCGGGCAGCACGGCGGCCCGGTACCGGCTGAACGCCGGGTCGGCCAGCACGGTCCGCACGTCGGCGTCCCGGGTGACCAGCCAGATCTCGGCGCCGTCGGCGAGCCGCACCCGGGAGACCGGGTCCTCGGCGAGCAGCCGCGCGTACCGGGGCGGCACGGTGCCGCCGGGCCCGGCCGGGTACGGGAAGGTGCCGGTGCCGGTGCCGAGTGTGTCGTCGGCGCTCACCGGGCCGCCTCCCGCGGGTAGCGCGGGGCCCGGAACACGGTCGGTGCGGTCGGCTCCCACGGGAAGTCCTGGGCGAGCACCTGGTTGTCCAGCTGGTGCTCCACCACGATGGTGCCGGCCCCGTAGTCCTCGGCGATCTGCTCGACGTCCTCGGCGGTGACCAGCCCGCTCGGATCGCCGAGACGCTCGGCCACGCCCCGGGCGGGGGCCAGCAGTTCGAGGGCGAAGCCGCGGGCCACGTGCTGGCGGTGGGTGTGCGCGGCGGCGATCAGGAACTCCGGTCCGTTCTCGAACAGGAAGTGGCAGAGGGCGCGGGCCTCCAGGAAGCGCCGCGGCCGCTCGGTGTAGGACCGGCTGGACACCAGGGCGGGGCCCCCGGCGCCGGTGCGCGTCCCGTAGGCGACCAGGCCGCGGTCGACGTAGGGGACCGGCTCGGTGTGGTGGGTGAGCAGGGTGTCCGTCTCGAACCGCTCGGTGGGTGCCACCCCGGCCCAGGCACGGACCCGGCGGGCCAGTTCGTAGCCCAGGTGCCAGGCGTTGTCGAGCCGGCCCGGCGCGTGGAAGGCCGTCCGGACATCCGCGCACAGCTCGCGCAGCTCGGTGACGGCCGGGTCGGCCTGGCCGCCCTGGCCGGCGACCTCCCGGGCCCGCCCGACCCACCGGAGCTGGTCCGCGATCCGGCCCGGGGCGACCCCGTTGAGGAAGTCGAAGGACAGCGGATCGGGCAGCTCCCGGACGACCCGGACGATCTCCGCCGCGTACGGTCCGGCCTCGGTGTAGGGATCCAGGCCGAGCCGCGCCGCGGCCCGGCAGAACGCCGCCTCGGCCTCGTCGGTGTCGGCGAGCGCGGCCCACTCGCGCTGCAGCGGGGTGCCGGTGATGCCCCAGTCGGCGAGCCGGGCGACGACGGCGTCGACGAAGCCGCGGAACGTCTCGGCGAGGGCCTCGGAGCCGACCACGAGGTTGCCGCGCGCCACGTGGCGCGGACCGGGCCGGGGCGTCGGACCTCCGTCGGGGATCCAGACGATCCGGGTCTGCCGGCCCTCGGGCACGAACAGCACGTCCGGCCAGTGGAAGCCGCCGCCGGCCGCACGCAGGATGTGCCGCCGCGAGCGGACCCACCAGGCGCCGCGCTGGTCGCCGACGCCGTTGCGGTAGCAGAAGCGCAGCTGGGAGATCTGGGTGCCGGGCCGGGCGTCCGCCAGCAGCGACCACCAGTTGAAGGCGATCCACTCGGCGAGCGGGTAGAGCGATCCGGTGGTGTAAGGGCGGACGGTGCCGGCGGCCCGGTCCTCGACGGTGGTCAGCGGCGTCTCCGAGCCGACCGTCATCTCCAGGTCGGCCCAGGTCGCGGTGAACTCGTCGGCGGGAACGGTCGACGGCTCGTGCCACTTCCAGGCGAGCGTGACGTCGGGGAGCGTGCTCATCCGAGGCCCTCCGGCCATTCGCTGGGGTGCAGGGGGTACCCGGTGTACTGACCGGTCAGCCGGCCGGTCAGCCGGAACTCGTGGACGTCGTCGCCGTCCCGGTGCCAGGTGTACGCGGGGAAGCCGTCGTGCCACGGCCCTCCGAGCAGGCCCTCGGCGAGGGCGGCGCGCAGCAGCTCGACCGGGGTGCGGTCGGCGGCGCCGGTCCAGTGGGGCACGTCCGGTGAGGGCGGGTCCCACGGGGTGAACGAGGCCTTCGGAGCGAGGGCGGCACGGTCCGTTCCCCCGGGTGGCCCGGACACCGTCCGGCGCCTCGGGCGCCCACGTTCAGGTACGCGTATGTCGGACATGAACAGTGGACCTCCGCTGCAGATCGGGGCGGAACGTGGGCGTCGGGCACGAGCCGGGCGGAGCCCGCACTCGGGGGTCGGGCGGAGCCTGGTCTCAGGGGACGGCCGGGCCGAGCGGGCGGCCGCGCCAACCCTCGGGGACCGGTCGCCCGTGCAGCCGGGCCAGGGTGGCCGGCACGTCGATCGGGGCGGCCACCGTGTCGTCGGTGTACCGGGACGCGAAACCGGGGCCGAGGCCGGCCCAGTAGGACTCCCGCCGGTGCCAGCCGCTCTGCCACGTCCGGTGGACGTGCGCGGCCCACTGCGGATCGCCCATCGGCAGGTACCGCCAGTCGGCGGGCTCCATGAGGAGGTCGGGCGCGCCGGCCGTCGCCGCGCCGGGGTAGACCTCCTCACGGGTGAGCACCTCGGCGAGGAACTCCCGTCCGGTGCGGGGGTTGACGGTCTCCAGGAGCGCGGTGCGCACCTCGGCGCGGACCCGCTCGTACTCGTGCTCCGCGATCCGGCCGGCCTTGTAGCGGTCCCGCACGTTGACGTTGATGCCGTGGGTGCCCTGGACGGCCTCGAACGCGGTGGTGTTCGCCCAGTCGATCCGGCCGTCCGGAGTCCTGGCGAGCAGACCGGCGCGTTCCAGGTCGTCGTTGACGGAGCAGTAGGTGCGCAGTGGGCCGAAGCCGATCTCGGAGAAGGCCAGCACGTCGACCCGGTCCCCGGCCGCCGCCAGGGCGTCCTGGACGACCTGGTCGCAGGTGCGGTACGCGGCGAACACCGCGCTCTCCTGCTCACGGTCGGGACCGTGCTCCAGTTCCTGCCAGTAGATGTGCGAAGTCCGGTCGATACTGGTGAGGTTGACGATCACCACGTCGTGCTCCGGCAGCAGCGCGAGGGCGGCCCTCCCCCGCTGGCGATCGGCCTCCAGCAGTCGGGGCAGCAGCTGCTCGCGCGGCTGGCCGGTCCAGAAGATGGAGACGTCGTGCACCGGCCGGATGCCCTCCTTGGCGAGCCGGCGCTGGAGGTCGCGCGGGTGGCAGGCGTGCAGGGTCGCCTGCATGGGGTAGCTGATCAGCGACCCGTCCATCGGCTCGATCGGGTGGGTCCCGAACAGCCCGATCGAGGCGAAGCGCAGGCCGGCGAAGCCCTCGTGCTGCCAGAGCAGCGGGTGCCGGCGGTCACCGGAGCCGAGCACCTGGGGCGAGTACTCCGGGTCGTGGCAGGTCCAGTAGGAGAAGTAGCCGTGGTCGGCGGCGCGTTGGCCGGTGAGCACGCTCACCAGGCCGGGCGGTTCGTAAGGCGTGCCCTCCGCCGCGAGCGGACCGCTCGCCCCTTCGGAGCGGAGCCGGGCGAATCCCGGCAGGAGACCCTGGGCACACCAGCGGTCGAGCAGGGCGGGGGCGGCGCCCTCGGTGATGATGACGATGGTGCGTTGCTGCTCAGTCACCCAGTACTCCCTCGTCCAGCTGTACAGGGGATCGGGTTGCCGGATGGGGGCACCGGCGGGGTTCGAGCTCGGGGCGTCACGGGCGTCGGGGCACCACGGACAGGCGGGCCACCCGAAGGAGACACGGACGGCGGCCGGCGGCCGACAGCCACCGCATCACGGTAACGGCTCCGCTGCTTGTCGTGTCCCGCTCGGATTGACGTTGGCCGAAAAGGCGCCCGCCGACGGGGCCGCCGGGTGGTAAGGCGGCGTCCGGAACGATCGACGCCGTTCCGCTTGGGGTTCGTGTCCGCGCCGCTCCCGCTCCGTACCCGAAGATCCCTTGTGTCCACTGGACGCACCGGGGACGTACGGGCGCGAAAGGCGATTTGAGCCAACTCGGGGCACCGACCGGCACCCGTTCTTGACAGTCTGTGACGCCGCCTGACTAGAGTGCCGATGTCGCCCCGATTCCCGGGTGCCTGTGCTCCGCCGACACCAGGACGGCTTCCGGCCGTCCTCCTCCGGCGCGCGTTCCTCCAGCCCTTCTGCGGTGTGCGTTCCCCCAAGCCCCCTCCGGTGTGCGCCTCTTCCTCCGCCCGCCCGGCCGCTCCGGCCCGCGGCGGGGAGCCCCGTACGCGTCGACCGGTGCCCTCGCGTTGGAAAGGACCTCCTATGACCGTGTTGGGCCTCGGTGGCTCCGGGCACGACTGGTCGTCGTGCGCGACCGACGGCAGCCGCCTCGTCGCCGTCGACGAGGAACGGCTGGTGCGCAGCAAGTACGGCCTGGGCACCGACCTGTTGGCGGGCGCCAGCCGGCAGGCCGTCCTGGCACAGCTCGGCACCGGCGCGGCGGAGGTGGAGCACGTCGTCGCCTGCGAGCTGGTGCCGCGCCCGTTCTACCACTCGTTCCGCAACCGCGTTCAGGTGATCAACCACCATCTGGCGCACGCCTACAGCGCGTTCGCGGCCTCCGGGCTGGACCGCGCCGCCGTGCTCGTCTGCGACAACTCCGGCAGCCTGGTGGCCGGCGACCGGACCGGGCCCGGCGGCCGCGAGGCGGAGACCGTCAGCTCGTACACCGCGGACCGGAACGGCATCCGCCTGCTCGACCGGGTCAGCGGCGCGCACGTCGTGGACGCCGCCTCCGAGAGCGCCTACTACCAGCCCGGCGAGACCGACAACTCGCTCGGCCACTTCTACCGCAGCGCCAGCATCGCGATCGGGCTCGCGTACACCGGGCCGAAGACCCGCTTCCCGGTCAGCGAGGACGGCAAGACCATGGGCCTCGCCCCGTACGGGGACGAGCGGTTCGTCGACGAGCTCGCCGAGCTGGTCGCCCTGCTGCCCGGCGGCGGGGTCAGCATCTCCGCGAGCAAGGTCTCGCACGTCCTCGAACGCCTCGCCCGGGACGCCGACTTCGACGTCCGCGCGGCGATCGCCCGGGCCGCCCAGGAGGTGCTGGAGCGCGCCCTGGTGCACTGCGCCGCCGCCCTGCACGCGCGCACCGGGCTGACCGACCTCTGCGTGGCCGGCGGGGTCGGCCTGAACAGCGTCGCCAACGGCCGGATCCTCCGGGAGACCGGCTTCGAGCGGATCTTCGTGGTGCCCGCCGCCGGCGACAACGGCATCAGCCTCGGCTGCGCCTACTACGGACTGCACCGGCTGGCGGGCGTACCGATGGACGAGCTGCCCGCACTCACCGACGCCTACCTCGGGCCCGAGTACCCGCAGGCGCGGGTGGACGCGGCCGTCGCCGCCTCCGGACTGCCGTCCCGGCGGCCCGACGACCTGCCCGGGGAGGTGGCCGCGCTGCTGGCCGACGGGCGGATCGTCGGCTGGTGGGACGGCCGCAGCGAGTTCGGGCCGCGGGCGCTCGGGCACCGCAGCATCCTCGCGGCGCCCTACCCGGCGTCGGTGCGGGACCACCTCAACGAGCAGGTCAAGTTCCGCGAGTGGTTCCGTCCGTACGCGCCGATCGTCCGCGCCGAGCGCAGCGACGAGTTCTTCGACCTCGGCCAGCCCTCGCCGTACATGCTGATCGTCACCCGGGTGACCAGGCCGGACGTCATCCCGGCCGCCGCGCACGTCGACGGCACGGCCCGGCACCAGACGCTGTTCGAGCACCAGAACCCCACCGTCTACGCGCTGTTGGGCGAGTTCGAGCGGCTGACCGGCTGCCCGGTGCTGCTCAACACCTCGTTCAACACGGCCGGGGAGCCCATCGTCGAGACCCCGGAGGAGGCGGTCGCCGCCTTCGTCTCGATGAACCTCGACCACCTCGTCGTCGGCGGCCACCTGGTCAGCAAGTCCTGAGCGGGGACGGCCGGCACGACGGGAGCCGCGCGGACGGCGGAGTCGGCGGAGAGAGCGGACAAGGAGAAGCTGCGCCCATGACCGTACTGGTCGTCGGAGGAGGACCGACGGGCCTGGCGACGGCGCTGTTCCTGGCCCGCGCCGGGGTCGCGGTCCGGCTGCTGGAACGCCGGGCCGCCACCTCGCCGCTGCCCCGGGCCACCCATGTCACCCGCCGCACCATGGAGCTGCTGCGCGAGGCCGGTCTGGAGCCGGCGGTCGCGGCGGTCGGCTTCGAGGTGGTGCCCGGCGACGATCCGCGGGCCCGCACCGAGCCGGACCGGGTGCTCCCCCGCACGGTGATCGGCATCCCCTCGCTCGCCCGGCTGGACGACGCCGAGGTCCTGGAGACCGGCGAGGAGGAGCTCGCCGTCCCAGGACCGTGCCCGCCGTTCTGGTGCGGTCAGGACCGCATGGAGCCGCTGCTCCGCGAGGGCGCCGTCCGGGCCGGGGCGGACGTCAGGTTCGGCCACGAGCTGGTCGGGCTGGACGTCGGGGAGGACGGCGTGCTCGCCCGGGTCCGGCGTCCGGACGGCGGCCTCGAACGGCTCTCCGCCCGCTACCTGGTCGCCGCCGACGGCGCGCACGGCTGGATCCCCGAGCACGTCGGCGTCGTCCGGACCGGCCTCGGTACGGTGGCCCGCCGCACCAGCATCCTGTTCCGGGCCGATCTGGCCGGGCTGATCGGGCACCGCCGCTTCTTCATGAGCATGATCGACAACCCCGGTTTCTCCGGCGCGCTGATGCAGCTCAACGACGCGCACGGCTGGGCGGCAGCCGTGGAGGCCACCGCCCTCGGCCCCGGCCCCGGCACCCCGAACCTCCCGGACGCTCCGCAGGCCGCGCCCGCGCCCGCGCCCGAACGGTGCCTGGAACTGCTGCGGGCCGCGATCGGCGTGCCCGGCATCCGGATCGACCTGGCCGCCACCTTCCACTGGCAGGCCCGGCACCGGATGGCCGACCGGTACCGGCAGGGCCCCGTCCTGCTGGTCGGGGACGCCGCCCACCTGCACCCACCGGCCGGCGGCTACGGATCCAACATGGGCATCCAGGACGCGCACAACCTCGCCTGGAAGCTCGCCGCCGTCCTGCGCGGCTGGGCCGGCCCCGCCCTGCTCGACAGCTACGACGCCGAACGGCGCCCGGTCGGCATCGCCACCGCCCGGCAGACCCTGCTGCTCGACGGCGTCCCCTCCGACCGCCTCGGCGGGACGCTCCCCGCCGACCCGCGCACCATCATCATGGGCTACCGCTACCGCTCGGCCGCCGTCCCCGACGGCCTGTCCGACCCGGCCGACCTCGCGGGCCTCGCCGACCTCCCGGACCTCCCGGATCTCCCGGACCCGGCCGGGCCGCCTGCCCGGCCCGCCGACCGCGACCGGCCCGCCGACCCGGCCGCCGACGCCTTCCCCGCCGCGTTCGCCCTGACCGGCGCCCCCGGCACCCGCCTGCCGCACGTCCCCGTCCGGCTGCGGCGCGGCGACCGCACCGTCACCGCCTCCACCCTCGACCTCTGCGCACCCACGACCCGGACCGGCCCCGTGCTCACCCTGCTCACCGCCGACGAACGGTGGCGCACCACCGCCGCCGAGGTCGCCCGCGACCTCGGCGTCCCACTGCGCGCGCACGTCCTGCCGGCCGGCGAGTCCCTGCCCCCGGCCCTGTCCTTCACCCGGTCCTGCGGCACCGGCCGCGGCGGCGCCGTGCTGGTCCGCCCCGACGGCTTCGTCGCCTGGCGCTCCGCCACCCACACCGCGCCGTCCGCGGAGCAGCGCCGCCGCCGGCTGACCGCGGCCGTCCGCGCCCTGCTGGCCCTGCCCGCGGACCGGGCCGAAACCCACCGACCCAGGCTACGGAGTGGCCGATGACCCCCCACCGCCCGTACTGCACCTGCTGGCCCGGTGCCACCGTCTGGCTCACCGGGCTGCCGAGTTCCGGCAAGTCGACCATCGCGGCCGAGACCGCCCGCCGTCTCGAACCCGGCTTCCGCCGGGTCGAGATCCTGGACGGCGACCGCAGCCGCACCCTGCTCACCGCCGACCTCGGCTTCAGCCGGGAGGACCGCTTCGCCAACGTCCAGCGGATCGGCCTGGTCGCCGAGGTGCTGGCCCGCAACGGGGTCCTCGTCCTCGCCCCGGTGATCGCACCGTACGCGGACGCCCGGGAGGCCGTCCGGAAGCGCCACGAGCACTCCGCGACCACCTACCTGGAGGTGCACGTCGCCACCCCGGTCGAGGAGTGCGCGCGGCGCGACGTCAAGGGCCTGTACGCGCGGCAGGCGGCCGGCGACCTCACCGGGCTCACCGGCGTCGACGACCCGTACGAGCCACCCGCCCGACCCGACCTCGTCCTGCCCACCGACCGGCAGAGCGTCGAGGAGTCGGTCACCGCCCTGCTCGGACTGCTCGCCGGACGGGGGCTGCTGTGAACCACCTGACCGAGATCGAGTCGGAGGCCGTGCACATCATCCGCGAGGCGGTCGGCGAGGCCGAGCGCCCGGTGCTGCTGTTCTCCGGCGGCAAGGACTCCGTGGTGATGCTGCACCTGGCCCGGAAGGCCTTCGCCCCCGCGCCGCTGCCCTTCCCGCTGCTGCACGTCGACACCGGCCACAACTTCCCGGAGGTCCTCGCCTACCGGGACCGCGTCGTCGCCGCGTACGGGCTGCGGCTGCACGTCGCCCTCGTCCAGGAGTCCATCGACCGGGGCGAACTGACCGAGCGCCCGGACGGCAGCCGCAACCCGCTGCAGACCCACTGCCTGCGCCGGGCCGTCGAACTCCACCGCTTCGACGCCGTGTTCGGCGGTGCGCGCCGCGACGAGGAGAAGGCCCGGGCCAAGGAACGGGTGTTCAGCCTGAGGGACGAGTTCGGCGGCTGGGACCCTCGCCGCCAGCGCCCCGAACTGTGGCAGCTGTACAACGGCCGGCACGGCCCCGGCGAGCACTTCCGGGTCTTCCCGCTCTCCAACTGGACCGAGCTCGACGTCTGGCAGTACGTCGAACGCGAGCACATCGAACTGCCCGGCATCTACTTCGCCCACGACCGGGAGGTCTTCCGCCGCGACGGCATGTGGCTCACCGCCGGCGACTGGGGCGGCCCCCGCGCCGACGAGCACGCCGAGAAGCGGACGGTCCGCTACCGCACCGTCGGCGACATGGCCTGCACCGGCGCCGTCGAGTCGAGCGCGATGACGGTGCGCGCGGTCATCACGGAGATCGCCGCGTCCCGGCTGACCGAACGCGGCGCCACCCGCGCCGACGACCGGCTCTCCGACACCGCCATGGAGGACCGCAAGCGCGAGGGGTACTTCTAGCCATGACCGCCGCCACCGGGCAACCCGCCGAGGCCCTCACCACCACCGCGACCTCGCTGCTGCGCTTCGCCACCGCCGGCTCCGTCGACGACGGCAAGTCCACTCTCGCCGGGCGACTGCTGCACGACTCCCGGTCCGTCCTGTCCGACCAGCTGGCCGCCGTCGAGCACGCCTCGCGCGCCCGCGGCCTGTCCGTACCGGACCTCGCCCTGCTCACCGACGGGCTGCGCGCCGAACGCGAACAGGGCATCACCATCGACGTCGCCTACCGCTACTTCGCCACGCCCAGAAGGCGGTTCGTGCTCGCCGACACCCCCGGACACGTCCAGTACACTCGCAACATGGTGACCGGCGCCTCGACCGCCGAGCTCATGGTGATCCTGACCGACGTCCGGCACGGCGTCGTCGAACAGACCCGGCGGCACACCGCCGTCGCCGCCCTCTTACGGGTGCCGCACCTGCTGCTCGCCGTGAACAAGCTGGACCTGGTCGACTTCCGCGCCGCCCCGTTCACCGCCGTGGTCGACGAATTCACCGCCCTGGCAAGGTCGTTGGGCGTGCCCGAGGTCACCGCGATCCCCATCTCGGCCCGCGACGGCGACAACGTCGTCACCGCCTCCACCCGGATGGACTGGTACGGCGGGCCGACCCTGCTCGACCACCTGGAGACGGTGCCCGCCACCGCCGAACCGGACGACACGCCGGCCCGCTTCCCCGTGCAGTACGTCATCCGCCCCGGCGCCACCGGACAGCGCGGTTACGCGGGCCGGATCACCGCCGGCACCCTGCGCGTCGGCGACCGCGTCACCGTACTGCCGGCCGGCCTGACCAGCACCGTCACCGCCATCGACGCGCTCGGCACCCCGGTGGACTCCGCCCGCGCCCCGCAGTCCGTCAGCCTCCGGCTCGCCGACGACCTCGACGTGGCGCGCGGCGACCTCATCGCCCCCGTCGACGCCGCGCCGCGCCCGACCCGCACCGTCGAGGCCACCGTCTGCCACCTGCACGACCGGCCCCTGCGCGAGGGCGCCCGGGTCCTCGTCAAACACGCCACCCGGACCGTCCCCGCACTGGTCACCGCCATCCCCGTCCGGCTCGACCCGGACGGCCTGCGCCCCTCCCCGGCACACGGCAGCCTCTCCGTCAACGACCTCGGCCGGGTCACGCTGCGCACCGCCGAACCGCTCCCCCTGGACCCGTACGCGCGCTCGCGCCGGAACGGCTCGTTCCTGCTCATCGACCCGGCGGACGGCAGTACGCTCACGGCCGGAATGGTGGGCCAGGCACCCGGCACCGCCGGCGAATCGCACGAAGCGAACGGCCAATCCCGTTGACACGCATGCCCGTTCGACACCGCACCCGCCCCGCGGAACCACCCGGACCGAACCACCCGCGCGGCCCGCACCAGACAGCCGGCCGCGGACCACGGAACGATGGAGAAGAAGGCACCAAGTGAACGAGAAGAACACCGCCACCCACGGCACCCCCTCCAGCGGCGGCACGACCGTCACCCCCGAGGAGACCGCGGCCCTCTCCCTGCGCCTCGCCGGCGACGTCTTCCTGCCCGGGGAACCCGGCTACGCCGAGCACACCGCGGGCTTCGACCGCTCGGTCGTGCACCGGCCCGCCCTCGTCGTCGTCCCGGAGAACGCCGACGACGTCGCCACCGCCGTCCGCTTCGCCGCCGGGCTCGGGCTCGGCGTCGCCGTCCAGAACACCGGCCACGGAGCCTCGGTGCCCGCCGACGGCGACGCCCTCTACCTCGCCACCGGCCGGATGACGGGCGTGCGGATCGACCCGGAGCAGCGCACCGCACGGCTGGAGGCCGGGGTCCTGTGGGAGGACGTCATCCCGGCCGCCGCCGAACACGGCCTCGCCCCGCTCAACGGTTCGGCCCCGTTCGTGGGCGCCGTCTCCTACACGCTCGGCGGCGGCGTCGGCGTCCTCTCCCGGCAGCACGGCTTCGCCGCCGACCACGTCCACCGGATCGAGGTCGTCACCGCCGACGGCGAGCCCCGGGTGGCCACCGAGGACGAGAACCCCGACCTGTACTGGGCGCTGCGCGGCGGCAAGGGCAACTTCGGTGCGGTGACCGCGATCGAGGTCGGCCTGGTCGAACTGACCCGGGTGTACGGCGGCGGCCTCTGGTTCCCGGCCGAGTCCACCCGCGCGGCCCTGCACCGCTACCGCACGTGGGCGGCCGAGATGCCCGACGAGATGAGCTCCTCCTTCTTCATGCTCGACTGGCCGGACGTCGACGGCGTGCCCGCCGAGCTGCGCGGGCGCTTCGCCCTGCACCTGCGGCTCTGCTACCTGGGCACGCCGGAGGAGGGCGAGCGGCTGATCCGGCCGCTGCGCGAGGTCGCCCCCACCCTGCTCGACACGGTCACCGACATGCCGTACACCGAGGTCGGCACCATCCACAACGACCCGCCCACGCCCGGCTCGTACCACATCAACACGTTCCAGCTCCGCACCTTCGACGAGGACGTCGTGGAGGCCGTGCTGTCCCTCGTCGGGCCGGGCACCCACAGCGTGGTCGGCCTGGAACTGCGCCAGCTCGGCGGCGCCCTGGCCCGCCCGCCGAAGACGCCCAACGCCGTCGCCCACGTACCCGCACCGTTCCAGGTGTACGCGGCCGGCGTGCTCGGCACCGGCGCCGACGACGAGGTCCTCGCCGCCCAGGCCAAGGTCGTGGCGACCTTCGAGCCCTGGTACAGCGGCACCCGCATGCTCAACTTCATGGCCGGCATCGCCCACACCGACCCCGCGTACGTCCGCGAGGCCTACACCGCCGACGCCTACGAGCGGCTGGTCGCCCTCAAGACGGCCTGGGACCCGGCCAACGCGTTCCGCTACAACCACAACATCCCGCCGGCGCACACCGCCTAGCACCGCAGGGGGCCGGCCCGAGCTGCGGGCCGGCCCCCTCGCACCTCCCCCGTCCTCGCGACCCACGGAGACCCAGATGCCCCAGCAGCCCGAGACCTTCGACGCCCACCAGGACATGGTCGCCCTGCTCCAAGGGGCGTGGCGGGCCCGCGCCATCCACGTCGCCGCCGAACTCGGCATACCCGACCTGCTGGTCTCGGGCGAGCGCACCGTCACCGAACTCGCCGAGCTCACCGGCACCCACGCCCCCACCCTGGGCCGCCTGCTGCGCGCCCTCACCACCTACGGGGTGTTCCACCGCCTCCCGGACGGCCGGACGTACGCCCAGTCCCCGCTCTCCGCCGTCCTGGTGAGCGAACCCGGCAACCCCGAGTCCACCGACGCCCGCTTCATGGCCGCCAACTGGCACTGGGCCGCCTGGGGCGACCTGCTGCACTCGGTGCGCACCGGCGAGTCCTCCTTCGAGGTCGCCAACGGCGGCGTCTCCTTCTGGGAGCTCACCAAGACCGACCCGGACGCCAAGCAGCGCTTCAACGCCGCCATGAGCGCCGTCTCCGTCGCCGAGAGCACCGCCGCCGCGCGCGCCTACGACTTCACCGCCGCCCACCACGTCGTCGACGTCGCCGGCGGCCTCGGCAGCCTCCTCGCCGCGATCCTCACCGAGAACCCCGCCCTCCGCGGCACCATCCTCGAACGCCCCGAGACCGTCCCCCTCGCCGAGGACCTCCTCGCCGCCTCCGGCGTCGACGGCCGCTACGAGGTGGTGGCCGGCGACTTCTTCGACTCCGTCCCGCCCGGCGCGGACGTCTACACCATCAAGCGCGCCCTGCACGACTGGGACGACGACACCATCGTCCGCATCCTGGAACGCATCCGCGAGGCCATGCGCCCCGACTCCACCCTCCTCGTCATCGAGGGCATGGTCGACGAGGAGTCCGACCAGGAGGCCCTCTTCCGCGGACTCCTCCTCACCGTCCTGGTCGGCGGCCAGGACCGCCCCGAGTCCGACTACCGCACCCTCGCCACCCGCGCCGGTCTCCTCGTCACCCGCACCATCCGCATCACCGACACCCTCCGCATCCTCGAAACCCGCCTCCCCTGACCCCCGGAACCCCACCCCCACCCACGGCCCGGACCCACCCCGGGCCGCGGGTGAACACCGCTACGGGCAGCTCTCACCGAACTTCACGGCCTTCAACGTCACCGGCTGTCCCGGGCCCAGAAGCGGCCGGTTGCGAACGCGCGTCGCCACTGCGCGACCCGGCCGGGAGTGTCCCGGTGATTCGACCGGACGGGGCGCAGTACGGGTGCGTCACTGATGTCGCTCCGAGATGCCGGATGCCCCGAACCGCTCGCGGTCCGGGGCATCTGCACTGATGGGCGCGAGCGGCTTTCGGACACGCGGAGACACTGGGGGATCTCTGGGAGCGAGGAAACGATCAAGGGCCAGTTCGTGAGGATTCACTCCTCCGAACTGGCCCTTCTCTTCTGTGGGCGCGGACGGTTTCGAACCGCCGACATCTGCTTTGTAAGAGCAGCGCTCTACCACTGAGCTACGCGCCCCTGGTCGTGGGCCTGTGGAGGGCGCACGACGAGTGCCCAGAGTACCTGGTCCGCGGGGTGGTGTGGTGCAGGTGCTCGGTGGGTGGGACGGGTGGGGTGCCGGTCGGGCGGGGTGATCGGGAACAATGGGCGGTGGATCAGCTGTCGGAGCAGGGAGCGCACAGTGAGGGTGGCCGGCGGAGGCGGGCGGGGGCGGCGGTGGCCGGGGGGTGTGATGGCCGAGGCGCTGGTGCTGCCGCTGGTGGTCGCGGGCGTGCTGGGGGCGGCCGGGGCGGCGTCGTTCGGGACCGGCGGGGGCTGGTGGGGGCGGCGCGGCGGTGACGGGGCGCGGTCGGACGCCCGGGCGGCCCGGGACGCGGCGCAGCAGGCGTTCTACGAGGTGGACTCGGCCCAGCGCGAGGTGCGGCTGGCGGTGGAGACGGTGCGCGCGGTCGGGGACAGTGCGACGGCCCGGCGGGCGGTGTCGGACTTCGAGGCGATCTCCGGCCGGGTGGACCAGGTGACCGTCAACTACCTGGCGGCTCTGGACGCGCACGACCTGGACGCGGAGGAGCTGGAGTCCGGCGCGGCGGCGCGGGCCAGGAACCAGTTGAACGACGTGAAGGGGCAGCTCGGCTCGGCGCTGGCGGAGCTGAACGACTTCCTGCGGAAGCTGCAGCCGTCGCTGGACCGGGCCGAGTCGCAGTTGATGCGGGTGGCGCCGGCGGTGGAGCAGGCCAAGCACGCACTGCTGGCGGCGAGCAACGCGCTGGAGGCGGTGCGCGGCGCGGGGCTGCGGGCGGACGACCTGGCGGCGCGGCTGGCCGAGCTGGCGCCGGAGCTGGGGCGGCTGAACGAGGGCGCGGGCCGGCACGGCGTGGAGGCGACCCTGCAGCGCGCGGAGCGGGTGAAGGAGCGCGCGGAGTCGATCGCGGCGGACGCGGAGCAGCTGCCGGAGCGGGCTCGGGAGATCGACCGCCGGGTGGCCAGCCTGCGGACCAGGATCCAGGCGCTGGAGACCAAGGCGGAGACGGTGGAGCCGGCGCTGAGCGAGTTGCGCCGGCGGTTCACCATCGCGTGCTGGCAGGACCTCCAGCGGGTGCCGGACCAGGTGGTGGAGGCCCGGCGGGCGGCCGAGGGGAAGCTAGCCGAGGCCGCACGGGCGCGCGACGAGCAGCGGTGGCCGGACGCGACGGCCGCGCTCGGCACGGTGCGGGCCCTGCTGGAGACGGCGGACGGCTCGGTGGTCGCGGTGAACGAGCGGCTGCGGCAGCTGAACGAGGTGCAGCACGACCCGAGCCGGGAGATCGAGCGCACCCGGTTCGCGCTGCGGGACGCGCAGCGGCTCGCGATGGCCGGGCGCCAGGCGCCTGACCCGCGGCACGCGGCTCCGCTGGACGCCGCGGTGGCGCGGCTGGACCGGGCGGCGGTCGAGTTGGAGGAGGCCGGGCGGCATCCGGACTACTGGCGGTTCCTGACCGAGCTGGCCGCGGTGCGGGAGAAGGCGGCGAACGTGGTGGAGCTGATCCGCGGCGACCTGGGCGGACAGCGGTAGCAGCCGGAGGGAAGGTCGGAAGTCGGGAGCGCGGGGCCGAGAGCCGGAAGCCGGGAGCCGAAGGCCGGAATGCGCGGACACGGGCGCCCGGACGCGGACCCCGGCTACGCTGCGGGGTATGCCACGCTACGACTTCCGCTGCCGCTCCTGCGGGGCCACGTTCGAACTCCGCCGCACGATGGCCCAGGCCAACGACCCCGCGGTCTGCCCGCAGGGCCACGAGGACACCGTCAAGCTGCTGTCGGCCGTCGCCGTGACCGGCGCGGGGTCGTCCGGTGGCGCGCCGCAGCAGGCCTCCGGCGGGGGCGGCTGCTGCGGCGGCGGATGCTGCGGCTGAGGAACACCGCTTCTGACGCGCCCGGTGGCCCGGCGGCCCCTGCGGTCGTAGGGGCCGCCGGGCCACCGGGGCGTTTCCGCTAGCGGACGGCGACCGGGACGAGGTCGTCCGCCTCGCCCCGGACGCGGGCCAGGAACCGTCGGACGATCTCCTCGCCGGCGGCCACCCCGACCTCGTCGAGGGCGGTGACACCGGGGGCCGTCCAACCGCTGTCGGCCAGCTCGCCGTGCCCGGGGCGCCAGGCGGCGTCGGCGGCGAGCAGCAGGTCGGCGTCCAGCAGGGAGTCACCGGCGGCGAGCACGGCGGGCCCGCCGTCAACACCGTCCACGCCGTCGCCACCGGCCTCGCCACCGGCCTCGCCACCGGCCCGGCGCCGGACCTCGGCCAGGGCGGCGCTCTTGCTCAGCGGCCCCGGCACCGCGTACACCTTGCGGCCCTGGAGCGAGACGCTCCAGCCGCGCTCGGCACACCAGCCGGTGAGCTCCTCCAGCCAGCCGACCGGCAGCTCGGCCCGCTCGACCACCAGGTACGCGAAGAGCTCGTCGGCGACCCGTCGCTTGTGCGTCCACTCCGGGTCGGCGCAGAGGGCCAGGTGCTCGACCACCTCGGCCAGCGGCGCCGCCCCGGCGGCCAGCCGGCCGGCCATCTCGGCCTCCCAGTCCTCGTCCGGCACGCCGTCGACGAGCAGCCGTCCGCCGTTGCTGCAGATCGCGTACGACGGGACCCAACCGGGCGTCGGGCCGGGCAGGTTGACCCGCTCGTACTGGGCCCGGGTGCGGGTGGTGGCGGGGACGAACAGGGCCTCCTGGGTCAGCTCCACCAGCAGTGCGGCGGCCTGCTCGGTCATGAAGGAGAGCGCCTTGCCGTCGTGCACCTCGACGGAGAGCAGGCGTGGCGCGAGCCGGTCGGGCACGTCCAGGGCGAGGGCCCGGTTGGAGTAGATCAGGGTGCGGTCGAGGTCGCTCGCGACCAGGAAGCCGCGGGGCAGCGAACCACGGGGGCTGCTCATCGGTTCAGGACTCCTTCACCAGGACGGCCGTGCCGGAGGCGCCGGTCGCTCCCCGGCTGTAGCGGGGGTGGATCAGGCCGACGCACGAGTACGGCAGGTCGTCGACCTCCTCGACGGGGACGCCGCGCTGGGCGGCGAGCAGGCGGACGTGGTCGAGGTCCGCGCCTGCGCCGCGGCGGGCCAGGACCCGCCAGGGGACGCGGCGCAGCATGACCCGGGTGGTCTCGCCGACGCCGGGCTTGACCAGGTTGATGTCGTCGATGCCGTACTCGGCGCTGATCCGTTCGACGGCGGCCCAGCCGGCCCAGTCGGGCGTGCGGTCCGCGGCGCGGTCGGTGTCGAGGAACCGGCCGGCCGCGGCGACGGCCTCGGCCCGGACGGCGTCGAAGTGGTCGGCGACGGTGTCCAGGAAGGCACCGGAGACGTCGGCGCCGGCCAGGTCGGTGTAGTGCTTGGCTCCGTGGAAGTCGTCCGGGCCGATCAGGTCGGTGCGCAGTACGGTGCGCGAGACGAGGCCGGAGACGGTCGAGTTGAGGCAGGCGGAGGGGATCAGGAAGTCGTCCCGGGTGCCGAAGGTGCGCACGCAGCGGCCGGGGTCGGCGAGGACGGCCAGCCCGGAGTCGAAGCCGCTGCCCGCCAGGGCCTCGTCGAGTTCGCGGGTGATCGCGCCCTTGCCGGTCCAGCCGTCGACGAAGACCACGTCGGAGGCCCGGTGATGGGCGGCCAGGTACCGCAGGGCGACCGGGTCGATGCCGCGGCCCCGGACGATGGAGACGGCGTAGTGCGGGGCTTCGACGCCGTGTCCGGCGGCCAGCCAGCGGCGGATCAGGACGCCGACGGGCGTCCCGGCACGGGCCAGGGAGGCGAGCACCAGACCCCGGCCGCGTTCGGCGACCAGCGTCTCGGCGACGGTGCCGACGGCGAGCGCGATCCGCCGGGCGGAGACCCGCAGCGCCTGGTGGAACAGCTCCTGGTACTCGGGGCTCGGCTGGTACTCGACCGGCAGTGACTCCGCGTAGTGGGCGCCGCCGCTCTGTACGGCTTCCTCCCGCTCCTCGGTGGGCGCCTCCAGCGCGACGCCGGAGAGGTCCTTGAGCAGCCAGGCCACCTCGTCGGCGCGGTAGGAGGAGAACGCCGGACCGTACAGCGGGCGCGGCAGCCGGGACTCCGGGGCGCCCGCCAGAGCACCCGCCGCCGTGCCGCCCTCCACCGTGCCGCCCGGCCGGTACGTGGGCAGGACGGCGAGCACCACCCGGTCGGTGACCCGTCGCAGCTGGCCGATCAGGGCGCGCTCGCCCTCGTGCAGTGCGGGGGTGTCGGCGACGTCGTCGACCACCAGGACGACGGTGGCGAAGCGGCGGGCCGGGTCGGCGCCGGGGGCGACGTTGTAGGCGTACCGCTCGCGCGAGGCGTCGTCGGCGGGGTCGTCGTGGGCGGGGAAGGCGAGCCGGGTGCGGATGGCGTAGCCGGGGTCGTCGACCGCGAGGACGGGCGAGCGGGTGGTGGTGGAGAAGTGGACCCGCTCGGCGCCGCCGGGGAGCCGTTCGGCGAGGGCGCCGGCCAGCCGCAGCGGCGTGTACATCAGCTCCTCGAAGCCGAGCACCAGCACCCGCCCGCCGCCGTCACCGGACGCACCGGCGCTGTCACCGTCACCGGACGCACCGCCGTCGGACGCACCGCCGCCGTCACCGGCCACGACGGCCGCCAGCTGCCGGCCCAGCTCCGGGAGCGCGGCGTCGAACCGGGCCCGGTGCTCGCGGGTGAAGCCGTGCCGGCCGCCCTCCGGCAGGCCGGCCGGCCAGGCGAGCTCGGCGCGGACCAGCGGGGCCGCGGGGGCGGGCGGCGGCTCGGGCGCCGGTCCGGCGTCGGCGATCAGCCGCTCGGCGCGGTCCAGGATGTCCTCGGGGAGCTCGACGCCGCCGCCGGCCAGGGCCACCAGGTCGAGCCGGGCACCGAGTTCGGCGGCGACGGAGGCGAGCCGCTGCCGGTCGGCGGCACCCCGCAGGTCGACCAGCGCGACCACCACGTAGTGGTCCCGCTGGTGGTGGGCGTGGAGCGCGCGGATGGTGTTGAGCGCGGTGGTGCCGGTGGAGAACTCGTCGTCCACCAGCACCAGCGGCCCGTCCCCGGCGAGCAGCCGGGGGTCGGTGGGCAGCAGCAGGTGGGAGGTGGCGTGCGAGTGCTCCTCCTCGAAGCCGCCGACCGGATCGACGCCGGGCACCGGGCGGCGGGTGGAGTGCAGGTAGGGGGCGTCCAGGCCGTCGGCGACGCTGTGGCCGAGGCCCGTGGCGGTCTCGGCGTAGCCGAGCACGACGGCGCGCGCCGCGGCCTCGTCGCCGAGCAGCTCGCGGACCCGGCTGCCGAGGTCGAGCCCGGCGCCGTGGACCACGGCGGGAAGCTGCGGGACGTGCTTGCCGAGCACGGTGGAGACCAGCAGATGGGCCCGCTTGCGGTTCTCCCGCAGGGCGAGGCCGACCAGTTCGGGGAGCAGCTCGGAGCCGGTCAGGCCGACACCGGCCCGCTCGGCCACCCATCGGCCGGTCCACTCCTGCGGTGCTGCCACGAGACGTCCTGTCACTACGGGTCCTGCTTTCGGTGGTGCGGTTCACATCTGGACGAACGGCGACGGACTACGACGGACTACAGCGATCTAAGACGTTCTACGACGCTCCACGAACGAGCAACGACGGACACCCGGGACGCGCCCCGGGGGCGAGCCGCCGCCGGAACGGGCGCCCACGACGGACGGGCCGTCCGAAGACGGCCCCGGGCGGCGGTCCTCACCGGCAGAGGCAGGCCGAGAGCAGCTCCGCGAAGCTGACGTCCTCCCGGGCCACGCCGAACACCTCCGCCCGAAGCAGCACCCGCTCGGCCCAGGCCCGGTGGGGCTTGGCCTCGTTCATCTTGTTGGTGTACGCCGAGCGCATCACCCCGCCCCCGCCGCGCTCCTGGTCGAGGATGTCCCGGGCGTCGCTGTACTCCTCGTGCGTGACCACCGAGAGGGCGTGCACGGCGGGCACGTGGCTGGGGTGGATGCAGGTCTTGCCGAGCAGGCCGTTGGCGCGGTCGAGCTCGATCTCGCGGATCAGCCCGTCGAGGTCGTGCTCGATGATCCGCTGCCGCACCGCCACCCCGGAGGGCTCGGCCTCGACGAACGGGGTGCGGCGCAACTGCGGCTTGAACATCCGTTCCTGGACGGGGAAGTACTCCCAGACCGGGCCGGTGACGGTGAACCCGGTGCCGTCGGCCCGGCCGAGCACGTTGACCACGTCCCCGATCACGGCGGCGACCAGGGCCACGTCGTACGCGGTCAGGTCGGGCGAGCGGCGCAGGCCGTACGCGGAGCAGAGGTCGGTGACTCCGAGCCGGACGGCGAGGACGCGCTCGCGGTACTTGTCGAGCAGCCGGGCTATGCCGAACAGCTGCTCCCGGCGGGTCTCCAGGTGGGCCAGTTCGGGCGACTCCAGGACCGGCATGGCGAACAGCCGCCGGCCGGTGGTCGCCTCGGCGGCGGCGAGCGCCTCCAGGAAGTCCCCGCCGGTCTCCTCGGTGAACTTCGGCAGGACGAATCCGGTGAGCAGACCGACGGACGGGCCGAGTCGGCCGACGAGGTCGGTGATCTGGGCGGGGGTTCGCACCCTGATGAAGAGGAGGGGCAGATCATGTGCGCAATCCGTGGAGATCTCACGGCTCGAAGCGGCCGCGGACACCTCCTCGAAGAGCTCCCCGAACCGGGCCACCAGGTTCGCCTCGGCGGCCGGCACCTCATGGTCGGCGATCGCGTCCTCCAGGCAGAGGACCATCGAGACGACGCCCTGCGCGGCCTGCTTGCGGACGTCGGTCCGCAGCGTCGGCCGGGTCGCCGGACTGTAGAGCGTGGCGCCGAGTGCGGTCGCCAGGACGGCCGCGTCACTGTCCGGGGTGAACACCCGCGGCGATTCGAGAAAGAGCCGGTCGCGTACGTCGTCCGCGAGGTGGCCGAAGTGGCGCAAGGTGCTCTCCTCAGGGTTCGGCCGCCGGTCCGGCGGATGCGAGAACAGAACGCGGGACGGGACACGGGAGCAGTGGACGGGGCGGTGCCGACACCCGGATGAACCGGCCCGGCAGCCGCGATGGTTCCCGGACGGGAACCGGCCCGATCCCCCTTGACCGGACCTCCGGACCCCTCGATCGTCCATCGTACGGACGCCGCCCGGTCGAATGCACTTCCGAAACATCGAATTCTCGGAAGGTTACCTTCCGCTTCACAAAGCGCAAGCGTTGGCAAAGTCCCACCGATCCGCCACCTCCGGTCACGTTGTCCGAAGGGGTGGCGAACAGGCAGGATGGTCGGCTATGACGCACGTGATGGCCAAGGGCGCCAACATCGCACTGCCGGTGGCGGCTGTCCGCGCCGTGCTGCGCTGGAGCGCCACGCCCGGTGCGCCGGACGTGGACGCCTCCGCACTCCTGCTCGGTACCGACGGCAAGGTCCGTTCGGACGCCGACTTCGTCTTCTACAACCAGCCGCGCCACCCGTCCGGCCTGGTGCGCCACCTGCCCAAGCAGCAGACCTCGGGCGGCACCGAGATCGCGGACACCGTCGAGGCCGACCTCGGCAAGCTGCCCGCCGAGGTCGAGCGGGTGGTGCTCGCCGGTTCCTCCGAAGGCGGGTCGTTCCGCTCGGTGAGCGGGCTGCGCCTGCTGCTCTTCGACGCGGGCGCCGGCGAGGGCGCGACCGCCATCGCCGAGTTCGCCATGGCCGACGGCGACGAGGTCACGGCACTCGTCGCGGGCGAGCTGTACCGCCGGGGCGGCGTCTGGAAGTTCCGCGCCGTCGGGCAGGGCTACTCCACCGGGCTGATCGGTCTGGCCACCGACTTCGGCATCACCGTCGAGGACGAGGGCGACACCCAGGCCCCGGCCGGCGCGCCGGCCACCGCCTCCCAGCCGCCCTCCCCGGCCGCCCCCGCCGTCGACCCGCGCGCCGCGCTGCCCGACCCCCGCCCTGCCCCGCGCCCCGAACCGGGCACGTTCACGCTGGCTCCCGCCGTGCCGCAGCCGTCGGCCGCAGCCGCTTCGGCGCCCACCGGCGTCCCGGCGAACACGCCCCCTCCGCCGGTCGCCCCGCCCACGGTGCCGCCGACGGCCCCGCCCGCCCCGACGGCGCCCCCGGCGCAGCAGCCGGGCGGTTACGGCTATCCGCAGCAGGCGGGCGGCTACGGCTACCCCCAGCCCGCCCAGCGCCCGGGGTACGGCTATCCGCAGCAGCAGCCCTACCCGCAGCAGCAGCAGCAGGCCGCCGCCGGGTACGGCTACCCGCAGCAGGCCCAGCCCCCGCAGCAGGGCGGCTACGGCTACCCGCAGCCCAACACCGGCGCTCCGCAGTCCCAGCAGCAGCCGGCCCAGCAACAGCCTGCCCAGCAGCCGGTGCAGCCGCAGGCCGCCCCCGAGGAGTTCGCGCTGCCGCCGCAGGGCCCGCAGTTCCAGCCCCGCTGACCCATTCCCCCGCACGAGCACCCCGCCGCGCCACTACCCCGCCCGACCGCCGCAGCACACCGGCTTCGGCGTCCGGGAGCGCACGGGCTCGCCAGGCGCCGCCCTACCGACCCCCGCGCCCCTCAGTCCGCCGTCGCCGACCCCTTGTACCCGCGCTGCCACTGCATCCCGAAGCCGTACAGCCGGTCGATGTCGGCCTGGAACCCGTTGACGTACCGCACCTCGCGGCGGACCGTCAGCGTGTTGTCCCCGGTGTTCTCGATCAGCACCACCGCGCACGACCGCGCCGCCGAGGCCCGCTCCTCCAAGTGGATCTCGATCCGCGGCCCGGACTGCGGCACGATCGTCACCACCGCGTTGGCCTGTTCGAACGCCGGCGTGCCGTCGTAGATGTAGACGAAGATCAGCAGCCGCTTGAACTGGTCCTTCTTCTCCAGGTTGACGTACATCGTCTCGCCGGACGGCGCCCCGTACTGGTCGTCGCCGCTGAGCTTGACGAACGGCGGGTGCTGGAGGTCCCCGAAGTAGCCGCCCAGCGGCTGCACCACGCCCCGGCTGCCGTCGGTCAGCTCGTACATGCAGGCCAGGTCGAGGTCCACGTTGACCTGCGTGTTCTGCGCCGTGTCCGGCTCCATCGGGCGGAGGATGCGCGGGTTCAGGAGCCTCCGGAGGGCGTCCCGGCCGGACGCCCGCGAAGCTCCTATCCGGGTGGTCCAGTGCAGGTTGACGTAGAGGTAGCCGGTGGTGGCAGCCGCACCGGTGATCGCGTGGTGCGGCTGCGACTTGGTGAGGGTGATCTTGTACTGCCCGCTCGTGTCGAGGCTGTTCCGCTCGCCGCGCAGGTACTCCCAAATCGAGGCCATGCCGTCCTCCCCCAGCCCCGTCAGTCGATCTGACGGGCCGCCGCTCCATGATCGGGCATCAGCCCGCCCCCGGGTACCTGAACTCCCTACCCACCGCCGGTTACCGGACACCGTCCGGACAGCGACCGGACGCCACCCGGGCCCCGCCGGCCCGGCACCCGGCAGCCCACCGCCGCCGCATCACCTCCCGCGGCCCGCAGCCGCCCCCACAGCCATCCCGAAGCCCCTTCGTGCACCATCGAGGCAGCCTCCGGACCGCCCCCGGACCGGCCCCCGACCGACTTCCGGGCCACCTCCCGAGACATCCTCCGACGCACATTTCGCCGCACTTTCCGAGGCGCCTCCCGACGCGCCCCGACCAGCTTCCGCAACACCTTCCGAACCACCTCCGCAGCCTCCACCGGGGCGCACGACCGGCCGTCACCCGGCCCTCCACGGCACGCCGAGGCACCACCGGAACGGCGCCCGACGGCCGCCGGAGGGCCACCCGACGGGCACCGGCGGGTCGATTGGCGGGGCGAAGCCACCCTCCCGTACCATGCGGCCACTTCGGACGCGATATCGTCTAGCCGCACAGGTGTCCCGCCCGTCCCTGCCCGGGCACGGCGGACGCCCGTCGACAACGACGCACCGTCAGGCCCGGTCCCGGGGACGAGCCCTGACCGCCTGTGTCGCACCGTGACCTGTCCCCTGCGGAAACCTGAGGCCCGACCCGCAATGAACCTGACCTCCATACAGCTGGTCTGGACCGTCATCGGCGGCGCAGCCCTGCTGTTCACAGCCATCCTGGTGGCGACGCTGCGCTTCAAGAACAACACCAAGAAGCAGGACTCGGGCGACTCCTGGGAGCGCAGCGAGGAGCGCCGCCGGCGCAAGGAGATGATCTACGGGATCTCCTCCTACGTCCTGCTGTTCTGCTGCGCCGGCGTCGCGGCCGCGCTCTCCTTCCACGGCCTGGTCGGCTTCGGCAAGGAGAACCTCGGCCTGTCGAACGGGTGGGAGTACCTCGTCCCGTTCGGCCTCGACGGTGCCGCGATGTTCTGCTCGGTGCTCGCCGTCCGCGAGGCCAGCCACGGTGACGCGGCGCTCGGCTCGCGTCTGCTGGTCTGGGTGTTCGCGATCGCCTCGGCCTGGTTCAACTGGGTGCACGCCCCGCGCGGCATCTCCCACGACGGCGCCCCGGAGTTCTTCTCCGGCATGTCGATCTCGGCCGCGATCCTCTTCGACCGCGCGCTGAAGCAGACCCGCAAGGCCGCGCTGCGCGAGCAGGGCCTGGTGCCGCGCCCGCTGCCGCAGATCCGGATCGTCCGCTGGCTGCGCGCGCCCCGCGAGACCTACGCCGCCTGGTCGCTGATGCTGCTGGAGAACGTCCGCAGCCTGGACGAGGCCGTCGAGGAGGTGCGCGAGGAGCGCCAGGCGAAGCTGGACGCCAAGGTGCGTGCCCGCAGCGCCGACCGTCGCGAGCGCGCCGAGCTGAAGGCCATCTCCCGCCAGGGCGGGATGCTCTCCCGGGGCCGCAGTGGCCGCCAGGTTCCCGCGCTCGCCGCTGCCGGAGACGGCCCGAGCACTACGGAGCCTGCCCTAGCCGCCGAGGCAGACGCTCTCTCCAAGTCCACCTCCTCCGCGCTGGAGCCCGCCTCGCTGAGCTCCTTCGACACCGGCCGCCGGACGCGCGCCGCCGTCGGCTCCTCGGCGTCGACGTCGTCCTCCGCCTCGCTGTCCTCCTCGTCCTCCTCGTCCTCCTACCGCAGCTCGACCATCGACCTGACGGCGGACGACGACACCCTGTCGATGCCCAAGCTGGACTCGCTGGAGCGCAAGCTGCGCGCCATCGAGCAGCAGCTCGGCTGAGACACCGCACCCGAAGGCCCGAAGGCCCGAGCCCCGACCCGGGGCCTGAAGCCCGAAACGCCGGAACGGCCGCCCCCACTCCAGGGGGCGGCCGTTCCGGCGTTTCGCGGGCTACTTGCCCGTACTCACGAGTTCCCGTTCTCCGTCACTCCCGCCCCCGTCGCTCCCGCCTCCGGCGGACTCGCGGCGGTTGCGCAGGATGGACGACCCCAGGGCGAGGCCGATGAAGGCGACACCGATCAGGCCGGTGACGATCTCCGGGATGTGGTACTCGATGCCGACCATCAGGATCACGGCCAGCGCGCCGATCGCGTAGTGCGCGCCGTGCTCCAGGTAGACGTAGTCGTCCAGGGTGCCCTTGCGGACCAGGAAGACGGTCAGCGAGCGGATGTACATCGCGCCGATACCGAGGCCCAGGGTGATCTGGAAGATGTCGCTGGAGATGGCGAACGCACCGACCACGCCGTCGAAGGAGAACGACGCGTCGAGCACCTCCAGGTACATGAAGAGGAAGAACGCGGCCCTGCCGCCCACCTGGACGATGGACTTGCCGCCCTTCTCGGCGGCCTCCTCCTTCTCGACCTCCTCCTCCAGGCCCGACTCGAAGACCGAGGAGAGCCCGTTGACGGAGAGGTAGGTGACCAGGCCGAGCACCCCGGCGAGCAGCACCGTCTCGGCGTGCTCCCCGGCGAAGAAGTTGGACGCCAGCAGCAGGGTGACCAGGGCGACGACGGTGGAGAAGGCCTCCAGCTTGCCGACCTTCTCCAGCGGACGCTCGATCCAGGCCAGCCAGTTGTAGTCCTTCTCCTCGAAGATGAAGTCGAGGAAGATCATCAGCAGGAAGACGCCACCGAAGGCCGCGATGGCCGGGTTGGCCATCTCCAGGTACTGGGCGTAGGTGTGGCCCTCGTAGGTCTTGTCACTGTGCAGCGCGAGGTCGATGACCGTCGCCGGGTTGAGGTGCGCGGTGAGACCGACGACCAGCAGCGGGAAGATCAGCCGCATACCGAAGACGGCGATCAGCACGCCGATGGTGAGGAAGATCTTCTGCCAGTACGGGTTCATCCGCTTCAACACCGTGGCGTTGACCACCGCGTTGTCGAACGAGAGGGAGATCTCCAGGATGGAGAGGATCAGCACGATGCCGAATCCCTCGGCTCCCCAGAGCAGGCCGGCGGCGATCAGGCCTGCGATGGTGATCGCGAATGACCAGCCGAATGTGCGGAGGAACACGGGACTTGGTTACCTTTCGGGTTCATGGCGTCAAGGACGTCGGGTACGTCCGACACGGCGAATGCGTCGAACGCGACGATCGCGGCCTTTACTGTACGTTTACGCCGAAATCGAGGGCAATGCCCCGCAGGCCCGAGGCGTAGCCCTGACCCACCGCGCGGAACTTCCACTCGCCGGCGTACCGGTACAGCTCACCGAAGATCATCGCGGTCTCGCTGGACGCGTCCTCGGAGAGGTCGTAGCGGGCGATCTCCTGCCCGTCCAGGGAGTTGACCACCCGGATGTAGGCGTTGCGCACCTGGCCGAAGTTCTGCAGGCGCGAGTCGGCGTCGTAGATCGAGACCGGGAAGACCACCTTGTCGATCTGCGGCGGCACGAGGTCCAGATTGACCAGCACGACCTCGTCGTCGCCGTCGCCGTCACCGGTGAGGTTGTCACCGGTGTGCTCGACCGAGCCCTCGGGGCTCTTCAGGTTGTTGTAGAAGACGAAGTACTCGTCACCGACCACCCGACCGCCCGAGCAGAGCAGCGCGCTCGCGTCGAGGTCGAACGGCGCGCCGGTCGTGGACCGGGCGTCCCAGCCGAGACCGATCTGCACCTGTGTCAGATTCGGCGCGGCCTTCGTGAGCGAGACATTCCCACCCTTGGCGAGCGTGACACTCATGACTTGTCGTTCCTCCCTTGCCTCCCGGGGCGCATCTCAGGTCTATTCCCCCGCGACCCCGGCCGGCCCCTTCCGGCCGGCTGAACTTTCCTGAACTCCCATCCTTCCAGTGCGGCGGACCGGTTCGAAGCCGGGGCGCACGAAGCAGTCCGCGCGGCTCCGGACACGGAACGCGCGGCTCCGGACACGGAACGGCGCCCCGAACGCGAACGGCCGGGGCGGCCGCCGGTGCCCTCGCACCCGCGGCCGCCCCGGCCTGCGCTGTCCCGTCGGGGCCGTCACCGGCCCCGCCCCGGCTCAGACGTTGACGCCGAAGTCCTGGGCGATTCCGCGCAGGCCGGAGGCGTAGCCCTGGCCGATGGCGCGGAACTTCCACTCGACGCCGTTGCGGTAGAGCTCGCCGAAGACCATCGCCGTCTCGGTGGAGGCGTCCTCGGAGAGGTCGTACCGGGCCAGCTCCTTGTTGTCCGCCTGGTTCACCACGCGGATGAACGCGTTGCGGACCTGGCCGAAGTTCTGCGTACGGTTCTCGGCGTCGTAGATCGAGACCGGGAAGACGATCTTCTCCACGTCGGCCGGCACGGTGGCCAGGTTGACCTTGATCTGCTCGTCGTCGCCCTCGCCCTCACCGGTGAGGTTGTCACCGGTGTGCTCGACGGAGCCGTCGGGGCTCTTCAGGTTGTTGAAGAAGACGAAGTTGCCGTCGAGGCCGACCCTGCCCTGGTCGTTGCAGAGCAGCGCACTGGCGTCCAGGTCGAAATCCGTGCCCGTGGTGGTGCGGACGTCCCAGCCAAGGCCGACGATCACGGCGGTCAGGCCCGGGGCCTCCTTGGTGAGCGAGACATTGCCGCCCTTGCTCAGGCTGACACCCACTTGTCCTCCAAGAGTCGGGAGGCACGCCCTGGTGCCCCCGTGGTGCGGTTCAAGGCTCCGGGGCGATTCACCGCCGGGCCTCTGACCAGCCAACGGACCGATCGTAGTGCCGGGTTCCCGTCCGCGTGAGCGAACGGGTCCGACATGGCCACCGAACCGCATCCGAGTCCTGTCCGCATCGCACGCGAAGCGCACCCGAAGCGGACCGCAACCGCGCCCCGAACCGGACCGGAACCGCCCCGGCCCCGCCCGAACCGCGTCCCCGAACCGCGCCGCACCTGCACCGCACCCGCGCCGTGGCCCCGTCCGGCCCCGCCCGAGGGGCTCAGAGCGCGCCGAGGACCTTCAGGTACTCCTGCTCGTCACGGGCGTCCGGCAGGCCGTTCACGACGCTCCAGCGGACGACGCCGGCCGTGTCGATCACGAAGGTGCCCCGGACGGCGCAGCCCTTCTCCTCGTCGAAGACGCCGTAGGCGCGTGAGACCTCGCCGTGCGGCCAGAAGTCGGAGAGCAGCGGGAAGTCCAGGCCCTCCTGGTCGGCGAAGATCCGCTGGCTGAACGGCGAGTCGTTGGAGAGGCCGAGGACCTGCACCTCGTCGTTCTGCAGGCGCGGCAGCTCCTTCTGGATCGCGCAGACCTCGCCGGTGCAGACGCCGGTGAAGGCGAACGGGTAGAACACCAGGACGACGTTCTTCTCGCCCCGGAAGTCGGAGAGCCGGACCAGCTCGCCGTGCTGGTTCTTCAGCTCGAAGTCCGGAGCCTCGGTGCCGATCTCGATGGCCATGGTGGGACCTTTCTGACGCGAAGGGGCCGCGCTCCGCGGGCGCGACGAGCGCCATCCTCGCATTCGTCGGTACCGGTTCGGCCGGACGGGTGACGGCCGCGCCGTCCGGGGCCACCGCTTTCGCCCTGGGCGAACAACCTGCTGGTCAGGGCCTCCGGCCGGAACGCCAAAAGGACCGGGCCCCGCCGGAGGATGCTCCGGCGGGGCCCGGTCGGGCCCGTCAGGGGGTGCTCAGCGCTTGCCCGGCCTGGCCGTGGACTTGGTTGCCAGGCGGGTCGCCGCCCAGTCCTTGGCGACCGCGATCGAGCTGGTCTGGGAAAGGCCTGCGGTCTTGGCCGCGTCGGCGATGTCCGAGGCCTCGATGTGGCCGTCCCGACCGGTCTTCGGGGTCAACAGCCAGATCAGGCCGCCCTCGGCCAGGTATTCCAGGGCGTCGACGAGGGAGTCGGTGAGGTCCCCGTCGTCGTCGCGGTGCCACAGCAGGACGGCGTCGGCGACGTCGTCGTAGTCCTCGTCGACGAGATCCGTACCGGTGATCTCCTCGATGCCCTCTCGGAGATCCTGGTCAGTGTCTTCGTCGAACCCCAGCTCCTGGATGATCTGGCCCTCATCGAAGCCAAGACGAGCTGCCGGGTTGGACTTGTCCGCGGGGTCCGCGGTCGCGCTCACGGGAATAACCTCCAGTATTCGGCTCGGCATCCATGCCGAGGCTGTGGCCGTAGTCCACACGGGAGCGGCGGTTCGCGCAAGTACCCGACCCCCGATCCCCTCCAAAGGTTGACGTGTCGCATGGGGACACGCCGTGCGATGTGTCGCGAATCACACCGATTTGCCCTTCTCTGCGTAGGACAAGGATGCTTCGGGTGGTCCCGGTCCACAGGCCGTACGCACGCCCGAGATGCGAACGGCATTCGGGTCCGCGCGTGCGCGGGCGTAGAGTCTCCTGTTGGCCCTCACCCCGGCCGTCCGCCATCGGACGGACGGGCAACCAGGTCGGACCACCTCTTTTCGTAACACCCGGAGGCGCGCGGCCCGGACGATGCTGTCCGAACCGCACACCTCCAGACCGCTCCTTCTGTCAGGGAGAGCGGTTACCGATCGGTAGAGATGACGGATCTCCGAGCGCGGTAGCACGATGGAGGCGGCGCGACACACCTCAGTTTCGACCGACAGTGAAGGAACAGCGTGGCTTCCGGATCCGATCGCAACCCGATCATCATTGGCGGCCTTCCGAGTCAGGTCCCGGACTTCGATCCCGAGGAGACCGCGGAATGGCTGGAGTCGCTCGATGCGGCCATCGACGAGCGGGGGCGCGAGCGTGCGCGCTACCTGATGCTGCGGCTGATCGAGCGCGCCCGCGAGAAGCGTGTCGCCGTGCCCGAGATGCGCAGCACGGACTACGTCAACACCATCGCCACCAAGGACGAGCCGTTCTTCCCCGGTAACGAGGAGATCGAGCGCAAGATCCTCAACGCGACCCGCTGGAACGCCGCGGTGATGGTCTCCCGGGCGCAGCGCCCGGGCATCGGCGTCGGTGGCCACATCGCCACCTTCGCCTCCTCCGCGTCGCTCTACGACGTCGGCTTCAACTACTTCTTCCGCGGCAAGGACGCCGAGGGCGAGTCGGGCGACCAGATCTTCTTCCAGGGCCACGCCTCCCCCGGCATCTACGCCCGGGCGTTCCTGCTGGACCGGCTCACCGAGCAGCAGCTCGACGCCTTCCGCCAGGAGAAGTCGAAGGCCCCGTACGGCCTCTCCAGCTACCCGCACCCGCGGCTGATGCCGGACTTCTGGGAGTTCCCGACCGTCTCGATGGGCCTCGGCCCGCTCGGCGCGATCTACCAGGCCCGGATGAACCGCTACCTGGAGCACCGCGGGATCAAGGACACCTCCGACTCGCAGGTCTACGCCTTCCTCGGCGACGGCGAGATGGACGAGCCCGAGTCGCTCGGTCAGCTGTCCCTGGCCGCCCGCGAGGGCCTGGACAACCTGACCTTCGTGGTCAACTGCAACCTGCAGCGCCTCGACGGCCCGGTCCGCGGCAACGGCAAGATCATCCAGGAGCTGGAGTCGCAGTTCCGCGGTGCCGGCTGGAACGTGATCAAGCTCGTCTGGGACCGCAGCTGGGACCCGCTGCTCGCGCAGGACCGCGACGGCGTCCTGGTCAACAAGCTGAACACCACGGTGGACGGCCAGTTCCAGACCTACGCGACCGAGTCCGGCGCGTACATCCGCGACAGCTTCTTCGGCGGCGACCTGCGGCTGCGCAAGATGGTCGAGTCGATGACCGACCAGCAGATCCAGCACCTGGGCCGTGGCGGCCACGACCACCGCAAGATCTACGCGGCGTTCAAGGCTGCCCGCGAGCACAAGGGCCAGCCGACGGTCATCCTCGCCCAGACCGTCAAGGGCTGGACGCTGGGCCCCAACTTCGAGGGCCGCAACGCCACCCACCAGATGAAGAAGCTGACGGTCGAGGACCTGAAGCGCTTCCGCGACCGGCTGCACCTGCCGATCACCGACAAGCAGCTCGAAGAGGGCTACCCGCCCTACTACCACCCGGGCCGCGACTCCGAAGAGATCCAGTACATGCACGACCGCCGCCAGGAGCTGGGCGGCTACGTGCCGACCCGCAAGGTGCGGCCGCGCAAGCTGGAGCTGCCGGGCGACGACGCGTACAAGGCGGTCAAGAAGGGCTCGGGCAACCAGACCATCGCCACCACCATGGCGTTCGTCCGGGTGCTCAAGGACCTCATGCGGGACAAGGGCATCGGCAACCGCTTCGTGCCGATCGCGCCCGACGAGTACCGCACCTTCGGCATGGACTCGCTGTTCCCGTCGGCGAAGATCTACAACCCGCTGGGCCAGACCTACGAGTCGGTCGACCGCGACCTGCTGCTCGCGTACAAGGAGTCGCCGACCGGGCAGATGCTGCACGACGGCATCTCCGAGGCCGGCTGCACCGCCTCGCTGATCGCCGCGGGTTCGGCCTACGCCACCCACGGCGAGCCGCTGATCCCGGTGTACGTCTTCTACTCGATGTTCGGGTTCCAGCGCACCGGCGACCAGTTCTGGCAGATGGCCGACCAGCTGGCCCGCGGCTTCGTGATCGGCGCCACCGCCGGCCGCACCACCCTGACCGGTGAGGGTCTGCAGCACGCCGACGGCCACTCGCACCTGCTGGCCTCGACCAACCCCGGCGTCGTCGCGTACGACCCGGCGTACGGCTTCGAGATCGCGCACATCGTCCAGGACGGTCTTCGTCGGATGTACGGCTCCAGCGCCGAACACCCGAACGGCGAGGACGTGTTCTACTACATGACCGTCTACAACGAGCCGATCAAGATGCCGGCCGAGCCGGAGAACGTCGACGTCGACGGCATCCTCAAGGGTCTGCACCGGTACGCGCCCGGCACCGCCGGCCAGATCCCGGCCCAGATCCTCGCCTCCGGCGTGGCCGTGCCGTGGGCCCTGGAGGCCCAGCGCATCCTCGCCGAGGAGTGGAACGTCAAGGCCGACGTCTGGTCCGCGACCTCCTGGAACGAGCTGCGCCGCGACGCGGTGGAGGCCGAGGAGTTCAACCTGCTGCACCCCGAGGAGCAGCAGCGCGTCCCGTACGTGACCCAGAAGCTCCAGGGCGCCGAGGGCCCGTTCGTCGCCGTGTCCGACTGGATGCGCGCGGTGCCGGACCAGATCGCCCGCTGGGTTCCGGGCCAGTACCAGTCGCTGGGCGCCGACGGCTTCGGCTTCGCCGACACCCGTGGCGCGGCCCGTCGCTTCTTCCACATCGACGCGCAGTCGGTCGTGCTGAGCGTGCTCACCGAGCTCGCCAAGCAGGGCAAGGTCGACCGCAGCGCGCTGAAGGACGCGATCGACCGCTACCAGCTGCTGGACGTGGCGGCGGCGGACCCGGGCGCCGCCGGCGGCGAGGCCTGAGTGCCTGACCGGTCCTGAGGGGTCGGCCCTCCCCACCCGGGGAGGGCCGGCCCTTCGCGCTTTCCGTGTGATGCCGGTCACATCCGCTTGAACCTCACACCGGTGTCAGCTCCTAGGCTCGTCACGACGAACCGGACCAGTCCAGGAGGGTCTCCGATGAACGCCGTCCACCCCGAGCCCGCCGCCGGCGGCAACGACTACAACCGCCAGGTGATCGACGAGTTCCGCACTTCGGCGGGTACGGTCGGCGGCGACTTCGCCGGCAAGAACCTGCTGCTGCTCACCACGCGCGGCCGGCAGAGCGGCGAGCCGCGCACCACCCCGCTGGTCTACCTGCGCGACGGCGGGCGGGTGGTCGTCTTCGCCCTGAACGGCGGCGCCCCCGCCGACCCGCTCTGGTACCGCAACCTCGCGGCCGCCCCCGAGGTCACGGTCGAACTCGGCGCCGACCGCTTCGCGGCGCACGCCGTCCCGGTCGATCCGGACGATCACGAGGACCTCTGGGCCCGGCAGATCTCCGTCGAACCGCTCTTCGCCGACTTCCGGGCCCGCACCAGCCGCACCGTCCCCCTGGTGGAGCTCCGCCCCGCCGCCTGAGTCCGGCCCCGGCTCCCTCTTAACCTTCCCGAGAGTCCCGCTTAAGGTGGGACCGCGGGAGGCAAGGGGAGGGGGCCGGTTCCGTGCGCGCACCGAGGACGGGGGCCTTCCCCCTCGCGGTCCTGGTCGGGCTGACGGCGGGGGGCCTGGTCTGGCAGCTCTTACCGGCCCCGGACGAACTCGGACGGCCGTCGGTGGCCCTGCCCGCCCCGGACCGGCCGCCGACCGGTCTGCTGCCCGTTCCCGTGCCCGTGCCTTCGTCGGCGCCCGCGCCCGGCCCCGGGTCCGTGCCCCTGCCGCAGGATCCGGCGGGCCCGGTGGTCCCGGTGGGCCCGGTGGAACAAGCGCCGGAGCCGCCCGGGTCCGACGGGGCCGGCAAGTCCGCCTCGACCGCTGCGCCCACCCGCCCGCTGAGCGCGGGCCTCGTCGGCGCGCCGGCCGCCGCAGCGACCGCGACGCCGCCCGCCGCCCTCCCGAACACCTCGCCAACCGCTCCGGCCCCGCAGGCGCCGCGGGTCCCCGCGGCACCGACCGCCCCTCCGGCACCCCCGCCGCCTCCGGAGGCCCCGGCCACGGAGCCCGACACCGGGGCCTCCGGTCCGGAGGAGGCGTTCACCGTCGAGTCCTCCCCCGGGGTTCCCCCGCCCGCGGCCGTCCTCCCCCCGCCCGCACCGGCCCCCGGGGGCGGCGGCCATCACCTGGCGCCCACCCCGCCGTCACTCGCCCCCGGCATCGCGCAGGTGCCCGAGGGCCAGGCCGAGGAGGAGTACTGGCGCGCCCAGGAGGAGGTCTGGGCGAAGGCCGAGGAGGCTTGGCGCCAGGCCGAGGCCGAACCGCCCTCCTGACCTCCGCCCCGGACACCCGAGCGGCCCCGGGTCGACGGAGTCCGGGGCCGCTCGTCGAAGGACGACGTCAGACGGTGATCACACGCGGCTCGCCGAGTCCGTCCACCTGGCCGGCCGCCTGGCACAGCTTGGGGATGTGCGAGGTGTCCGAGGTGACCAGCCGCACCGGAGGCTCGGACAGCGCGGCGGTGGCCACCACGAGCGCGTCGGCCAGGCACTCGTGCCCGTCCAGCCCGGAAGTGTCGAGCAGTTCACCGGCCGCCTCGATCACCCGCTCCGACACCGGGGCGATCGTGTACCGGGCCAGGAGGAACCTCAGCCGGTCACCCACGCGCCCGGTTCGGCGAACCTCCAGTGGCGTGACGGAACTGACGACCACCGGGGCCGAGTCCCGCTCGGCCGCGCCGATCAGCGCGGCCACGCGACTGTCGCGCTCGGCGTCCAGCGAAAGCGCCTGGGCGTCGAGCACTACCGTCCCGCAACGGCGCGGGGAGGCCTTGGCCCTGGTCAGGCGCTGGCGGCCCATGCTTCCTCCGCCCATTGCCGGTCGGCGTCGGTGATGTGGCCGTGGGCCTCGTTGTCCTCCACGACCTCACGCAACTTGGCCATCGCCACCCAGTGTTCAAGAGCCTCCGCCACCACTGCGGAGAACCCGTTCCTGTCCGTGCGCTGTTCCACCTCGGCGGCGAGATCGGCCGGGAGCGAGATCGACCGTCTGACGGCGAGGGGCGTTTCCGGAGTCAGTTCAGCAACCATGGGCGAAGAGTAACACCGCGCGTGTCAATAACTCAGAGTGTTCATGTGATCGCATGCAGTGCACGTAAGCGACCCCGGGCTCGACGGAGTCCGGGGCCGCTCGGGCGTGCGGGGGTGGGTCAGATGTGCACGGCGGGGCCGGCGTCGGTGGAGCCGCGGCGGGTCAGGAGGCCCAGGAGCGCGGCGGCGAAGGCGACCACGGCCGCGACCGCGAAGGCGAGCGACATGCCGCTGACGAACGAGTCGTGGACGGCGCCGGCCATCGCGTCGACCGCCTGCTGGGGGGTGCCGGCCGGAGCGGGCGGGGCGATGCCGAGCTGGGCGGCCTGATTGAGGCCCTCGGACCGGGCGGGGTCGACCGGGGGCAGCCCCGCCTTCGCCCAGTTGCCCGGCAGCACGTCGGTGACCTTGGCGGCCATCAGCGCTCCCAGCACCGCGGTGCCGAGACTTCCGCCGACCTGCATCGCGGACTGCTGGAGACCGCCGGCCACGCCGGAGAGCTCCATCGGGGCGTTGCCGACGATGACCTCGGTGGCACCCACCATGACCGGACTGATGCCCAGGCCCATCAGGACGAACCAGAGCGCCATCGCACCGTTGCCGGAGCCCGCGTCCAGGGTGGACATGCCGATCATCGCGGTGGTGGTGATCAGCATGCCGGCCACGATCGGGATGCGCGGTCCGAGCTTGCCGATCGCCACACCGGCCACCGGCGAACCGATGATCATCATGCCGGTCATCGGCAGCAGGTGGACTCCGGCCTCGACGGGCGACATGCCGTGCACGTTCTGCAGGTAGAAGGTGACGAAGAAGATCGCGCCGAAGAACGCGAAGGCCATCAGCACCATCAGCAGGGTGCCGGCCGACAGCGGCAGCGAGCGGAACAGGCTGAGCGGGATCAGCGGCTCCCGGGCCACCCGCTGCCAGAGCGCGAACAGCGTCATCAGCACGACGGCGCCGCCCAGGAAGAGCACGGTGGAGAGGTCGCCCCAGCCCCACTCGGGGGCCTTGATGATGCCGAAGACCAGCGCGAACATCGCCGCCGAGAGCAGCACGATGCCGGGGACGTCGAAGGACTTGGCGGCGTTCTCGGCGCGGACGTCCTTGAGGATCCACAGGCCGAGGGCCAGCGCGATCAGGCCGACCGGGATGTTGATGAAGAACACCGACTCCCAGTTGACGTGCTCGACCAGCAGGCCGCCGACGATCGGGCCGGCCGCCGTGGAGGCGCCGATCACCCCGCCCCAGATGCCGATGGCCATGTTGAGCTTCTCGGCCGGGAAGGCCCCGCGCAGCAGGCCGAGCGCGGCGGGCTGGAGCAGCGCGCCGAACAGGCCCTGGAGGACGCGGAAGGCGATCACCGTCTGGATGTTCCCGGCGAATCCGATCGCCGCCGAGGTGGCGGCGAAGCCGACCGCGCCGACCAGGAAGGTGTTCTTGTGGCCGAACCGGTCACCGATCTTGCCGGCGGTGATCAGGAAGACCGCGAGGGCGAGCAGGTAGCCGCTGGTGACCCACTGGATCTCGGAGGGGGCGGCCTTGAGGTCGGCCTGGATCACCGGGTTGGCGATCGCCACGATGGTGCCGTCCAGGGCGACCATCATCACGCCGACGGCGACGGTGAGCAGGGTCAGCCAGGGGTGCCCCTGGAGGCCCTTCCCGGCGGACTGCACGGGCGGCGGCGCGTCGGCCTTCGTGCTCTTGACGGCGGACTGGCTCATCTGGGCCCTCCGTGGGCTGGCTGGGGGCGGACGTGGGCGTGGCGCCCCGGCCCAACCCGTCCCCACGAGTGCCCGGCCCGACGGACGCCACTCCGGCAGATTATGTCAGCGACTGACATTCGGCAAACACTGACTTCTGCCTCCGGCTGACATTTGTCAGACCGATAGAGTTGGGCTTTACACCCCAGCCGCGTCACCGTCCGGAGGACACCCCGCCATGGCCGCTCAGCCCGCACTCCCCGCCACCGCCCCGGCCGGCCGGGCTCCCGGCGACCCGGAGCCGGAGCCCGGCCCTGGACTGCGCGAGCGCAAGAAGCGGCGCACCCGGGACGCACTGATCGAGGCGGCCCACCAGCTCTTCCTCAGCCAGGGCTTCGCCCGGACCACCGTCGACGAGATCGCCGCCGCCGTCGACGTCTCGCAGCGCACCTTCTTCCGGTACTTCGCCAACAAGGACGAGGTCGCCCTTGCCGTCCTCGCCGACGCCGAGGACTACTTCATCGACCGGCTCCGGAACCGCCCCGCCGACGAGAACCCGCTGCAGGCACTGCGCGCCGCGATCGTCGAGTCCTGGCGCGAGCTCGGCTCCCCGGACCGCACCGGACCCGGCTCGGTGACCAGCGCGCTGGAGCTGATCCGGATGATCGAGGACACCCCCACCCTGCTCGCCGCGCATCTGCGCCGGGTCACCGACCAGGAACGGGTGGTCACCCGGGTGATCGCCGAGCGCGAGAACCTCGACCCCGCCGAGGACCTGCGGCCCGCCGTGATGGCCGCCGTCTTCGGCAGCGTGCTGCGCGCCGCCCACCTGTCCTGGACCGCCGACCAGGAGGTGGACGGCCCGGAGGGCATGATCGCCCTGATCGGCCGCCACTTCGACCAGCTCGGCCCCGCCCTGGCCGGCGACTGGCGGCACTGAGAGCCGGCCCCGGCCGCACCGGGTCTCGCACCGGGGTCGCACCTGGTCATACCGGGGTACTACTCCCGGCCCCGGCAGGGCCCGAAAGGTCTGCCCACGGTCCGACGACGGACGGGTGGCGCGACTCCTAGGCTGGCCCGCGATGAAGACGCTCAGCAAGGCCTCCGCCCGGGCCCACGCCCTCCGCCTGCTCGGAACACTCCGGCACAACCTCAGCACGCCCACCGGCGGGCACACCCCCCTGCTCGGGGACTCCCCGCGCGCCTGGGTGCGACGGCTGCCGTACGTGGTCGCCCTCCTCCTCCAGGCCTCGCTGATCCCCACCGGCATCACCGTCCTGACCGGCTCCTACGACCTGGTCCTGCCCGTCGCCGCCGCACTCACCGTCGCCCAGACCGCCCCGCTGGTGCTGGCGGTCGCCCGGCCGCTGCCCGCCTGGTGGATCAGCGCAGGCGCCCTCGTCGCCACCGCCGCCGTCACCGCGCGCCACGACCACACCGGCGGCACCTGGCCGTGGACGGCGCCGATGATCCTGGCCTACCTCTTCCTGCTGATCGCGCTCGCCCTGCGGGAGAGCCGGGCCACCCTGGTCTCGGTCTGGGTCGCCACCGTGCTGCTCACCGGCCTCACCCTCACCCTCGGTCTGCCGCGCGGCGGCGACGGCACCACCGTGCTGCTGGTCGCGCTCAGCGGCGCCGTCCTGCTGCTCGGCTGGTCGGTCCGGGACCGGGCCGAGGCCCGGCGGCTGCTCGTCGAGCAGGAGCACATCAGCGAGGCCGAACGCGAACGGCGGACACTGCTGGAGGAGCGCGCCCGGATCGCCCGGGAGCTGCACGACGTGGTCGCCCACCACATGTCGGTGATCGCCGTGCAGGCCGCCAGCGCGCCGTACCGGATACCCGGCGTACCGGCCGACGCCGCCGAGGAGTTCACCGCGATCGCCGGCACCGCGCGCGAGTCGCTGGCGGAGATGCGACGGCTGCTCGGCGTGCTGCGCAGCGAGGATTCGGGCGCCGAGAGGGCCCCGCAGCCGGGTGTCGGCCAGCTCGTCCAGCTGGTCGAGACGGTCCGCCGGGCGGGGGTGGCGGCCGAGCTGACGGTCGACCCGGAACTGGCCGACGCGCTGCCGCCCGCCGTCGACCTCTCCGTCTACCGGATCGTCCAGGAGGCACTGGCCAACGTGGTCCGGCACGCCCCGGGCGCCGGCGCCTGGGTCTCGCTGACCGCCACGGACGTGTCCCTGCTGGTCACGGTGGTGAACGCGGCCCCGCCCGAGCGGGCGGAGTCGCTGGAGGCCTCGGTCGAGGGCACCGGCCAGGGACTGGTCGGGATGCGCGAGCGGGTCCGGCTGCTGGACGGCCGGCTGGACACCGGGCCGCTGCCGGACGGTGGCTTCAAGGTGGCCGCCGTCCTGCCGCTCGACGGCCTGACGGATACTCGGTCCGCCGGCACTGCGCCGGCCCAGCCGTAGGACCGGCTGCACGACGACCGGAAGAGCACCGCATGACCATCCGCGTGATCATCGTCGACGACCAGGCGATGGTGCGGGCGGGTTTCGCCGCCCTGCTCAACGCCCAGAGCGACATCGACGTGGTGGGCGACGCGGCGGACGGCGCGCAGGCCCTGGAGGTGACCGGCCGGACCCATCCCGACGTGGTGCTGATGGACGTCCGGATGCCCGTGATGGACGGGCTGGAGGCGGCCCGCCGGCTGCTCGCCCCGGCCGTGCCCGGCGCGCACCGCCCGAAGGTCCTGATGCTCACCACCTTCGACGTCGACGACTACGTCTACGAGGCGCTGCGGGCCGGGGCGAGCGGCTTCCTGCTGAAGGACGCGCCCCCGGCCGACCTGATCGCGGCCGTCCGGGTGGTCGCGGCCGGCGAGGCACTGCTCGCCCCCTCGGTGACCCGGCGGCTGATCGAGGACTTCGCCCGGACCAGGCCGGCCAAGCGCCGCGACCCGAAGCTGCGGCTCAACGGACTGACCCCGCGTGAGACCGAGGTACTGGAGCTGATCGCCCGCGGCCTCTCCAACCAGGAGATCGCCGCCCGGCTGGTGCTCGCCGAACAGACCGTCAAGACCCACATCGGCCGCATCCTGGCCAAGCTCGACCTGCGCGACCGCGCCCAGGCGGTCGTCCTCGCCTACGAGTCCGGCCTGGTGACGCCCGGCCAGTAGGGTCCGCCCCCCGCCCCGTGGTGGGGAAAACCTCAGTGATACCCGGGTAGCACCCGGGAGTTGGCCCTGCGGAGTGACGTCCGCAGGGCCGTCGCATTCCTACCGTCCTCCCCGTCGACGTCGAACGGACGAGGGAGAGAACGGACATGCGGCAGCAGCCAAGCCAGCAGCCCGGCCAGGGGCGTACCCGGCAGCGCGCCGAGCGGAGGCCCCGGCGGATCCGGCGGACGGTCGCCGCCGCCGGGCTGGCACTGGCCGCCGTCCTCGGCGCGGGCGGCTGGGCCGCCGCCGACGGCCAGCAGGCCGTGACCGGCCCCCCGCCCGGCACCGCCGCCTGGGTCGCGGACACCACGCTCGGGCTCCGGCTGCCCGACCCGGCCACCGCCGCCCCGGCCGAGGTGGCCGCCTTCTTCGACCGGCTGCCGGCCGCGGCCCGGGAGTCGCTGGCCGTCCGCCACCCGCTGGTGCTCGGCAACCTGGACGGCGCGCCGGTCCGGCTCCGCTACCGGGCCAACGAGGCGGCGCTCGCCGAGGAGCTCGGGCGTGAACTGGCCCGCGCCACCGACCCGTCGCTCACCCCGCAGGACCACACCGCCGCCCGGGAGCGCGCCGCGCGGTACCGCACGCTGCTCGACGGGGTGCGGGACGGCGGCCGCCGGTTCCTCGCCTTCGACCCGCGCGGCCGGGGCCAGATCGCCGAGGTGTACGGCGACCTGGCCACCGCCCGCCGGACGGCGGTCGTCGTCCCCGGCTCCGACATCGACCTGCGCACCTTCGACCGCGCCGGTGACCCGTACGGCACCCCGGCCGGCATGGCCCGCGCGCTGCACGGGGCGACCGGCGGGGGTACGGCCGTGATCGCCTGGGCCGGCTACACCACTCCGGTCGGGGTGGGCCCGGACGCCGCCACGGAGACGCTGGCCGAGGCCGGCGCCGGGCGGCTGGGCCGGCTGCTCGACGGACTCGCCGTCACCACCCGCCCGGACGCGCCGGCCACGGTGTTCTGCCACAGCTACGGCTCGGTGGTCTGCGGGCTGGCCCGGCCGGGCCCGGAACAGTCCTCGGGGGTGGTGGTCCTCGCCTCGCCGGGCCTGGGGGTCGACTCGGCCGCCGACCTCGACCCGCGGGTGCCGCTCTGGGCGGTCGAGCGGAACGACTCGGACTGGATCGGCCACGTGCCGTACGTCCGGTTCCTCGGTCTCGGTCACGGCGCCGATCCGACCGGGCCGGAATTCGGCGCCCGCCCGCTGCCGGCCACCGGCGCACACGGCCACACCGGCTACTTCGCGCCGGGCACCGCCTCACTGGCCGCCTTCACCACCGTCGCACTCGGCCGCTGACCCCGGCCGCCCGCCCCCGGCCGACCGCACCGGCCGCCGACCCCGGCCGCCGCCCGCACGTGCAACCGCACCGCCGCCACCCGCACCCGGGCCGCCCCGCCGCCACCCCGCCCCTTCGCCACACCCGCGAACGGAGACCCCGTCATGCCCAGCCCGCTCACCGCCCTGCGCCGGGCCGCCCACCAGGTGGACACCCGCACCCCCGAGACCCGCGACCGGGCCCTCGACGGCCTGCGCGCCCTCGCCCTGCTCGCCGTACCGGTCGGCCACTGGCTGCTCGGCGGCTTCACCCTCTCCTCCGACGGCGCGCTGCACAACGCCAGCCCGCTCTCCTCCCCCGCGCTCGGGTTCTTCGCACCGGCCAGCTGGATGCTCCAGATGCTCGGCGTGTTCTTCCTGGTCGGCGGCCACTCCGCGGTGCACTCGCTGGAGCGGGCCCGCGCCAAGGGCGTGGGCAACGCCCGCTGGCTGCGCGGCCGGGCCGTCCGGCTGCTCCGCCCGGTGCTCGGGGTGACGGCCGTCTGGGCGCTGCTGATCCCGGTGCTGCGGCACCTCGGCGTCCCCGCCGACACCGTCCGGACCGGGTCGACGCTGGTGGTGCAGCCCCTCTGGTACATCGGCGTCTACCTGGGCCTGACCGCGCTCACCCCGCTCTGCGTGGCCGCCGCCCGGCGGCTGGGCGGCTGGTCGGCGGGCGTCCTCCTGGCCGCCGTCGCCGTGGTCGACGTGCTCCGGTACGGGCCGTGGGCCGAGGCGGTGCCGTCCTGGGTCGGGCTGCTGAACATCCTGCCGGGCTGGCTCTTCGGCTACCAGCTCGGCGTGCTCTGGGCGCGCGGCCGGCTGGGCCGTCCGGCCGGCCGTCTGCTGCTGCTCGGCGGCGGCGCGCTGTTCGCCGCGCTGCTGCTGTTCTGGCACTACCCGGCCAGCATGGTCGGGGTGCCGGGCGCCGAGCGGACCAACTCCCACCCGCCGTCCCTGCTGGTGCTGGCGCTGGCCTCGGTGCAGTGCGGCGCCGCGGTGCTGCTGCGCGAGCGGCTCGGCCGGCTGCTGACCCGGCGTCCGCTGCTCTGGCTGCCGGTGGTGGCGGTCAACCTGTCGGCGATGACGATCTTCTGCTGGCACCAGAGCGCCATGCTGGCCGTCGCGGTGCCCGGCGCGGCCGTCCTGGGCGAGGTGCCGGGGCTGACCGTGGCGCCGGACTCGCTCGGCTGGGTGGCCGTCCGGCTGGCGCTGCTGCCACTGTTCGGGGCCGCGCTGATCGGGATCGGGTGGTTCACCCGGCGGTTCGACGGACCGTGGACGGCCTTCTCCCGACCCGTCAAGGCGGTGGCCGGAGCAGGGGCGGCGTTCTTCGCCGCGTACGCGCTGGGCGTGGTCTGAACGCCCCGGCGGTCGGAGCGAGGGCGGGGCGTGGGCCGGTACGGTCCACGCCCCGCTCGTGTGCCCGGCCACCGCGCCGGACCGGTCGTTCCACGCCGTCCGGTGCCGCCCCGCACCGGCCCGCTCCGCCCGCAGCCGACGCGCCGTCACCCACTTGCGACACGCACACGCCGAACGCAGTGCATCCGCATGCGAACCACCACGCACTGTGATGTTCTGTGACGGTCGGCGACCATTCGTGCGCCCGCGACCGCCACGGCCGTCCCCCCGCGCCGTTCGCCCCCGATGTCCCGCTGTCCCCCTCACTCCTTACCTCCCACGTTTTCGAGGAGTTCCATGTCCCTGTCCCTGCCGCGGCCCACCGGCCGGCCGCGGACCCGCCGGCGGCACTCCGCCGCCGTCGCCACCGCCGTGGTCTGCGCGCTGACCACCGGCACCGTCCTGACCGCCGCCGGCCCGGCCGCCGCCCTGGTCGGCACCCACGGCTCCGGCCACCACGACCCGGCCGGCGCCGACGCCCCGGTCGGTACCGCCCCGCGCATCACCGACCCCCGCGTGCAGGCCGAACTGCGGGACGACGAGGTCGCCGCGCTCGGCCAGGAGCACGCCGAGGAGCACGCCGGTGCGCGGGCGGCCATGCGCGGCGTCGGCGAGTACCCGCAGACCACCCGCACCAACCGGCTCAAGGCCCTGACGGACTCCCAGGCAACCCTCAACGCAGCCTTCGACCCGGCCGTCTTCGGCGCGTTCAAGGCGTACTTCCCGTCCCCCGACTTCGCCGCCCACATCGCCATGCTGCCGACCGGCAAGGTGCTGCTGTTCTCCTTCGAACGGATCGAGACCAACCCGGAGAAGGAACCCGCCCCCACCCAGACCATCGGCAAGGAGAACGCCGGGCGCGCCTACCTCTGGGACCCGGCCAAGGGCTCCGGCGCCGATTCGTTCACCAAGGTCACCCCGCCGGTGATCGACATGCCGGACGGCCTCGGCGAGCTGCGCCCGGCGCCGTTCTTCTGCGCCGGCCACTCCTTCCTTCCCAACGGCATGCTCGGCGTCTTCGGCGGCAACCTCGGCGGGAACGGCGGCACCGGCGCCAAGCTGTCGCTGATCTTCGACCCCTGGACCGAGACCTGGACCCGCAACCCCGACATGTCGGTCGGCCGCTGGTACCCGTCGGTGGTCACCGGCGCGGACGGCCGGCAGCTGATCATGTCCGGCCAGTCCGAGCTGGGCTGGGGCACCCCGACACCGGTGGTCGAGCGGTTCCCGGCCAAGTCCTACCCGGTGCCCTCCCTCAAGACCGACACCCCGAGGAACACCCCGGTCGACCGCTTCAAGGCCGACGCCCCGTTCAGCCTGGACTACCCGCACCTGTTCTCGCTGCGCGACGGCAACGTCTACGCCTTCGGCCGCCACCCGGACGAGCAGTGGGTCTTCGACCCGGTCAACGAGACCCGCCGCGACCTCCTCGCCCGCCCGGACGGCCGCAAGCGCGGCTACGGCTCGGCCGTCCCCCTCCCCGGCGGCCCCAACGGCCCGGAGGCCACGCTGTTCCTCGGCGGCGACCGGGACAACCCGAGCACCCTGCGCTTCTCCAACGGCAACTGGACCGCCGAGAAGTCCCGCGCGTTCGGCCGCACCCAGGACGACACCCTGCTGCTCCCCAACGGCACGCTGCTGACGGTCAACGGCGCCTACGACATCCGCGACTACGGCAACGGCCCGTACAACCCGAACGCCGACCTCAAGTACCGGCAGACGGAGCTGCGCGACGCCCAGGGCAACTGGAAGCTCGGCCCGGTCCAGCGGCTGCCGCGCGGCTACCACTCCAACGCCGTGGTGCTCCCGGACGGCCGCATCATGGTGACCGGCGACGAGCTCCAGCAGCTCGCCAACGACCCGGACATCACGGACAACATGAACGGCAGCATCGAGATCTACGAGCCCGCCTACCTCCACCAGGGCAACCGTCCGTCGATCGACCGGGCCCCGACCACGGCGGTCGGCTACGACAAGAACTTCCTCGTCACCACCACCACGCCCGGGCTCGTCTCCAAGGCCGTGCTGCTCTCGCCCACCACCGCGACCCACTCGGTCAACACCAGCCAGCGCCACCTCGAACTGCGGGTCACCAGCCGGGCCGGCAACCGTCTGGAGCTCCAGGCCCCGCCGGACGCCAAGGCGGCGCCGCCCGGCTGGTACATGCTCTTCCTGCTCAACGACCAGGGCGTGCCCTCCGTCGCCAAGTGGGTGCAGCTCAGCTCCTCGGCCTGACCCGACGACCTCCCACGCGCGACGAGGAGAACAACCCCCATGACCACGGCAACGGATCTGAGACTCCGCGAGAGCGACGAGATCCAGGGCGACATCGTCGCCGGCTTCAAGAAGGACAACGTCACCCTGCTGTTCCTCAAGTTCGAGGACGCCGCCCGGGCCCGCGACTGGCTGCGCCGGCTCGCCCCGCAGATCGCCACCACCCGCCAGGTCGCCGGCTTCAACGCGGCCTTCAGCGAGGCCCGCAAGTCCTCGGGCGGCGACGACCCCCGGACGCTCCGGGCCACCTGGCTGGGCCTCAGCCTGACCTACGAGGGCATGCGTCAGCTCTCCGCGACCGACCCGTTCCCGCAGGGAGCGCCGCCCGGCACCGGCCTGGAGGCGTTCAAGGAGGGCTCGGCCAAGCGGGCCGGCGCGCTCGGCGACACCGGCGACAACTCCCCGGAGAACTGGCTGTTCGGGAACGGGAAGAGCCAGCCGGTGCACGCGGTGCTGACGATCGCCTCGGACACCGAGGAGGACCTGAGGACCACCGTCGAGGCGCAGCGCGAGGCCGCCGCCACCGACCGGATCGTGATCGTGTTCCAGCAGAACGCCCAGACCCTGAAGGGCAGCCGCCGCGGCAAGGAGCACTTCGGTTTCAAGGACGGCATCAGCGAGCCCGGCGTCCGCTTCTTCGACCAGCCCGACCCGAACCGGCCCGAGGAGGTCCAGGGACACCCGGGCACCCGGATCGTCCCGGCCGGCGAGTTCGTCGTCGGCGAGCAGCCGGCCCCCGGCAGCGCCACCGAGTTCCCCGAGTGGGCCCGCAACGGCTCCTTCCAGGTGGTCCGCCGGCTGTCCCAGGACGTGCCCGGCTGGTGGGCCCAGGTCTCGGTCAAGCTGAAGGAGCTCAAGCAGGCCAAGGCCGTCCCGGAGTCCGCCACCGCCGAGTGGCTGGCCGCCCGGCTGGTCGGCCGCTGGCGCTCCGGCGCGCCGGTCTGCAAGCACCAGGACCGGGACGTCCCGAACGACCCGGCGGCCTCGTCCGACAACGACTTCGACTTCCGGGACGACCTGGAGGGCCTGGCCACCCCGCTCTTCTCCCACCTGCGCAAGACCAGCCCGCGGGCCGGCCTGCAGGCGCCCGACCCGAGCGTGCCGCCGCTCGACGCCCGGGACCTGGACGGCCGGCGGATCATCCGGCGCGGCGCGCCGTACGGGTACCCGTTCGACCCGGCCTCCGAGGGCCCGGGCGGGCCGGACGACCCGCGCGGCCTGCTCTTCGTCTGCTACCAGGCCGACATCGCGCGGCAGTTCGAGTTCATCCAGGCCGACTGGATGGACCAGCCGGACTTCCCGCCCGGTCGCAACCCGGAGCCCGGCAAGGACCCGGTGACCCAGCAGGCCGACCAGGTCGACTTCGAGAGCCGCGGCTCGGACGGCGCGGTCAGGCACACGCCCCTGAGCTTCCAGCAGTTCGTCCAGACCCAGGGCTCGGTCTACGCCTTCGCGCCGTCGATCAGCACCCTGAAGGCGCTCTGCGACGGGCGGCTCACCGGCCAGGGCCAGCAGGGCCAGAACCAGGGCAGCACCCAGGGCCAGCAGGGCCAGAACCAGGGCAGCCCCCAGGGCCAGCAGGGCCAGAACCAGGGCGGCACCCAGACCCAGTACCAGCAGGGCCAGCAGGGCGGCCAGACCTCCCCGCAGTCCGGCCGGGCCTACCCGTGCGACGAGATCGTCGCCGTCCCGGACCGGTGGCGGCGCGGTGGGCAGAGCGAGTTCTGGGTCTGCCACGGCGACCGGTACCGGAAGATCTCGGTCTCCGACGGCACCGGCGCCGACCGGGTGGTCAAGGGTGACGGACGGCTGAGCGGCCACCCCTGTCTCCAGGGCATCGCCCGGCTCGACTGCGTGCTGCCGATGCCCGACCTGCAGAACCCCGGCGGCAAGAGCTGGTACTGGGTGTTCCACAGCAGCGGCGGACGCCAGCAGTACCGGGCCGTCTCGCTCACCTGCGGCAGCACCCACGCCGGCACGCTGGAGCGACCGGACCGCGACCTCACCTCCTGGGGCTCGCTGAAGGGCGTCGGCCAGGTCGACTGCTTCCTCCCGGTGCCCGACCAGCAGCGGGTCAGGGGGAAGAGCTGGTACTGGGTGTTCCACACCACCGGCGGGCGCCAGCAGTACCGGCTGATCTCGGTGGCCGACGGCGCCGCGCACACCGACGTGCTGGAGCGCACCGACCGCGAACTCTCCCAGTGGGGCTCGCTGAACGGCGTCGGCAAGGTGGACTGCTTCCTCCCGGTGCCCGACCAGCAGCGGGTCGGCGGCAAGAGCGAGTACTGGGTGTTCCACGGCGACACCTACCGCCGGATCTCGGTGGCCGACGGCAGCGGCCACCCGGACCGCCTGGTCGGCGGCGACCGTTCCTGCTCCGGCTGGAACTCGCTGAGCTGACCCGGGCCGCCCCTCCCGGGCGGCCGTCCCGTCCGCCCCCCGGCGCCCACCCGGCGCCGGGGGGCGGACTGTCGTACCCCTGCCCTACTCTGCGGCCATGGTGACCTTCGACGAGTTCCGGGCGATGGCCCTCGCCCTGCCGCAGGCGACGCAGCAGCCCACGTGGGAGACCGAGACCCTCCGGGTGGACTCGAAGATCTTCGCGATGGGCTCCCCGGACGGCGACTCCGTCACCGTCAAGGCCTCCCGGGAGGACCAGGCCGAGCTGCTCGCCGCCGAGCCGGAGGTCTTCTCCAGCGCCCCGTACGTCGGGCGGCACGGCTGGGTGAGCGTCCGGCTGGACCTGGTCGACCGGGACGAGCTGCGGGACCTGCTGACCGAGGCCTGGCGGCGCGCCGCGCCCAAGCGGCTGGTCCGGGAGTTCGGCGCCGGGCCGGAGTCCGGACCGGCGGAGCCGGCGCGGGCGAAGGGGAGGCCGAAGTCGACGGGCGGAGGCGACGCATAGCCTGAACGAGTGACGCCCGTCCGGTCATCTCCGGTTCATGTGATCCATCCCACAGTTTAAGGTGCACCCACTCCTCTCCCGGGCCCCTAGGCTTGCGCTGGAAGTTGGCAGTCGTACCACCCTTCGGGCCCCGCCCGCGGATCGGTGACGGGACTCTCAGGGAGTTGAGGCGATGCGCCGTCGGCGGTGGAAGCATGTCCTGATCGGTGCCTTCGCGGGCTGCGCGGTACTCGCCGACGCGGGCGCGGCGGCAGCGCAAGCCGCTGCCGCCACTGAACAGTTGGCCATCTCCACACCACCGGCCGGCAGTCTCGCCTGGGTCGAGGACCACTCCTACGGGCACGACCTCCCCGACCCGGCCACCACCACTCCGGCCGCCGCAGCCGAGTTCTTCGCCGGGCTCGGCCAGGCCGAGCTGAACCGGCTGGTCGCGGCGTACCCGCTGGTGGTCGGCAACTTCGACGGCGCCCCGCTCGCCCTGCGCTACCGGGCCAACCGGGTGGCACTGGCCGCCGAGCGCGACCGTGCCCGGGCCAGCGCCGCCGACCCGGACCTCGACTCCGACCTGCACGCGCTGGCGGTCTCCCGCGCCAACGACGTCGAGAGCCTGCTCGCCCCCGAGCGGCAGATCCTCGCCTTCGACCCGCGCGGCCGCGGCCTGCTGACCGAGGTCTGGGGCGACCTCGCCTCGGCCGACCGGGTCTCGGTGATCGTCCCCGGCTCCGACGCCGACCTCGGCCACTTCGACCAGGCGGTCGAGCCGCTCCGCTCCCCCGCCGGGATGGCCCGCGCGCTGTACGCGGAGGAGCACCGGCAGTCCCCGGGCGCCCGGACCGCGGTGGTCGCGTGGACCGGTTACGTCACGCCGTCCGGCCTCGGCCCGGACGCCGTCACCTCCCGGCTCGCCGACGTCGGGGCGCCGCGACTGCGGCGGCTGCTCGCCGGGCTCCGGGAGACGACCCGGCCGCAGGCCCCGCCCGCGCTGTTCTGCCACTCCTACGGATCGGTGGTCTGCGGCACCGCCGCACCCGACATCCCCCGGGCCGCCGCCTCACCCTCCGACACCTCCGGGATCACCGACGTCGTGGTGTTCGGCTCCCCCGGCATGGGTGTGGAGAGCACCTCGGAGCTGGGCGCCGGAGTGCACGTCTGGGCCACCCGCAACGAGAGCGACTGGATCGGCAACGTGCCGTACCTGGAGTTCGGCGGGCTCGGCCACGGAGCCGACCCGACCTCGGCGGACTTCGGCTCCGAGCACGTGTCCTCGGCCCGCTCCGCCGGTCACAACGGCTACTTCACCCCCGACACCGACAGCCTGCACAACTTCGCGGCCGTCGCGCTCGGCGACTACCAGAACGTGGTCCGCCCGACGGTCGGCGCCTGACGGCGGTCGGGGTGATCGCGGCCGGCGGGACGATCGCGGCCACGGGTCCGTCAGCGCGCGTCCACGTAGAGCCGGACCGCCTCCGCGGCGGCCCTCGCCATCTCCCGGCGGGCGGCCGGCGGGGAGAGCACCTCGGCGTCCGCGCCGAAGGCGAGCAGCGCACGGACGGCCGGCAGCGACTGGAAGCCCAGCCCGAGCTCGACCCAGTCCTCCGGCGCCCCGCCGCCGGACTCGGGCGGCGGGGCGGCCAGCCGCCCGCCGTGGATCCGGACGAACATGTCCAGCCGCCCGCGCCGCACCCGCACCGCGACCTTCACCTCCTTGGGCAGCCGCTCCACCTGCTCCCGCAGCACGCCCCAGACGTCGCCCAGGCCCAGCCCCGGACGGCGGCGCGCCGGCTCCTCGGAGGTCTCGGCGTACAGCACCCGGTCGGCCCGGAACAGCCGCGGCTCGCCCTGCAGATCGGCCACCAGGTACCAGACCGCGGCCTTGCTGACCAGGCCGTACGGGTCGACGGTGTACTCCACCGGCCCGGGGGTGCCGCTGTGCCGGTAGCGCAGCCGCAACCGGCGGTCGGCGAAGACGGCGTACTGCAGCTCGCCGAGATCGGGCCCGGGCGGGGCGCCGGCCTGCAGCCAGCGCGCCGGGTCGACCAGGATGCGTTCGCTGATCCGCTCGGCGCCCGGGCGGTGCGGGGCGGGCAGTGCGGCCATCACCTTGCGCAGGGCCGAACCGAGCGCGCCGTCCAGCCCGAGATCACTGTGCGCACCCTGGGCGGACAGCACGAACAGGGCACGCGCCTCGTCGGCGGTCAGTCCGCTGACGTCGGTGCGGTAGCCGGGCAGCAGGCTGACGCCGCCGTGCCGGCCGCGCTCGGTGTAGACGGGGACGCCGGCCGTGGAGAGCGCCTCGACGTCGCGGTAGATGGTGCGGACCGACACCTCCAGCCGTTCGGCCAGTTCGGTGGCGGGCACCCGGCCGCGGGTCTGGAGCAGCAGCAGGATCGAGAGCAGGCGGTCGGCCTTCATGGCACGAGGATCGCAGAAATCCTGACGCCGGATGTCAGGTTTTACCGGGAGATTGCCTTCGAGACGAAAAACCCTCCGTACCGATGGAGTTGATCCCGCATGGACACCACCCAGGACCCGCGCCCGCTGTACCTGCTCGCCCTCGGTCAGCTGGAGAAGCTGATCGCCGAAGCCGGCCCGGAGACGCTCGACCGGCCCACCCCGTGCACCGAGTACGACCTGCGGACCCTGCTCGGCCACGTGGTCGGCGGTATCCACCGGTTCGCCTACCTCGGTGAGGGCGGGCGGTCCGAGGACGTCGCGGCGATGACCGGCGACCTGGCCGACGACGCCTGGCCGGCCGCCCTCGACCGGGCCCGGACCCGGGCGACCGCCGCGTGGGCCGAGGACGCCCGGCTGGACCGCCCGACCGCCGCGCCGTGGGGCGAGGTCCCGGGCCGGGCCGCGGTGGGCGGCTACATCCTGGAGACCGTCACCCACAGCTGGGACATCTCCCGGGCGCTCGGCAGCAGCGTCCCGCTGGACGAGCGGCTGGCCGAGACCGCCCTGGCGATCGCCGAGGCCGTACTGCCGACCGGCCCGCGCGAGGGCGCCCCGTTCGGCCCGGACCTCCCCGCCCCGGCCGACGCCGATCCGTACACCCGCCTCGCGGCCTTCCTCGGTCGCGAGGTCTGAGCCGCCACCCTTGCCGGCACCCGTGCCGGCGCAGCTGAACCGGCGCACCCCGGGCCGACGGGCCCGGCCGAACGCCGGCCCGGCGGGCCCGGGCTACCGAGCGGGGCCGCTCCCGGCGATCCGCCCGGCGTACAGGTCGATCTTGTGGTCGAGCACGGCCAGGGTCGCGTGCAGGTCCGCGACCTGCTGCCGCACCTCCTCCCGGTGGGCGAGCAGCAGGTCGCGCCGGTCCTCCAGGGTCCGGTCGCCCTCGCGGGCCAGCTCCACGTACCGCAGCATGTCGGCCACCGTCATGCCGGTCAGCCGCAGCCGGCCCAGGAAGGCCAGCCGGTGCAGGTCGGCGTCGTTGTAGCGGCGCTGCCCGGAGGCGGACCGGTCCACCGGGTCCAGCAGGCCGATCCGCTCGTACCAGCGCAGGGTGTGGGCGGTCAGCCCGCTGGCCGCCGCCACCTCGCCGATGGTGTGCCGGGGCGTACGGTCCGGCTCCCCGACCGGCGTGCGGAAGACGTCGGAGCAGGTGCGCGGATCGAGGTCGATCGGTGCGGGCACGGCCATGGTGGAACCCCCGGTGGCGGACGGTGCCGTCGGCGCCGACGGCCTGGACTGCACTCCGGCCAAGCCTGCCATCCCGGCGGCCCGGGCCTCCCCGTTAGAGTCGGGCCCATGGAGAGCTTGCGGAAGATCGAGGACTGGCCGGTGCCGAACGCGGCGGCGGCCGTGGTGCGGGGCGAGGACGGCGCGGTACTGGGCACGTACGGGCCGCAGGACCACCTGTTCCCGCTGGCGTCGGTGACCAAGCTGCTCACCTCGTACGCCGTGCTGGTCGCCGTCGAGGAGGGCGTCTTCGAGCTGGACGACCCGGCCGGGCCGGAGGGCTCGACCGTGCGTCACCTGCTGGCCCACACCTCGGGCCTGGCCTTCGACGAGCACAAGGTGATGGCCGAGCCCGGCAACCGCCGGCTCTACTCCAACGCCGGCTTCGACGTCCTGGCGCAGGCCCTCCAGCAGGCCGCCGGCATCGACTTCGGCCGGTACGCCGCGGAGGCCCTCTTCGAGCCGCTCGGCATGCGCGCGACGCTGATCAACACCGCCCACCGGGCGCCGGCCGGCGCCGGCGGGCTCTCCACCGCCGCCGACCTGGCCCTGTTCGCCGCCGAGCTCCAGTCGCCCAAGCTGCTGGACCCGTCCACGCTGGCCGCCGCCACCCGTGAGGTCGCCTTCCCGGGGACCAGTGGCGTGCTGCCCGGCTTCGGGCACCGGCGTCCGAACGACTGGGGCCTGGGCTTCGAGATCCGCGACGGCAAGGCCCCGCACTGGACCGGCACCGCCAACTCCCCGGCCACTTTCGGCCACTTCGGGCAGTCCGGCACCTTCCTCTGGGTCGACCCGGAGGCCGGCGTCTCCTGCCTCGCGCTCACCGACCGGGACTTCGGGCCGTGGGCCGCCGAGGTCTGGCCGGTGCTCAGCGACGCGGTGCTCGCCGAGCTCTAGGACTCGGACGGCCCCGGACGGGCCGGGCGGCTCCGCCCGTGCCCGCCCCCTCAGCCGTACGAGACCGGCGAGTGCATCTCCCAGAGGAGCAGTTCGGCGCCGCTCTCGCCGGCCGTCGGCGCGGCGAAGGCGTCCCCGGTGATCCGCACGCTGTCGCCCGGTACCATCGAGCGGCCGCCGCCCTGCGGCCCGGGCACCGTGCGGTAGCCGAGCGAACCGGTCGTCAGGTGGGCGTACCGCCAGGCGGCGGCCGGGAGCTCGGGCAGCGGCTGCCACGGCCCTGCCGTCACCAGCCAGAGCGCGGCGTCGCCGCGCCGCAGCCGCAACGCGTCCGTCCCGGCGTCCCGCGCCAGCCCGGAGGCGAGCAGCGTCAACCCGCCGGTGTCCGGTTCCACCCGGCGCAGCCCGTACGCCGGGGGCGCGTCGAAGGTGTCCGGCTGCAGCCACATCTGCACGAAGCGGACCGGGCCCCCGGCGCCGCCGACGTTCCGCTCGGTGTGGGTGACCCCGGAGCCCGCGCTCAGGTGCTGGACCATGCCGGGGCGGACCACGCCGCCGTGCCCCTCGGAGTCCCGGTGGGCCAGCGCGCCCTCCAGCACCCAGGTGAGGATCTCGGTGTCCCGGTGCTTGTGCTCGTCGTACCCGGCGCCGGGGGAGAGAAGTTCCTCGTTGCAGGCGAGCAGCGCGCCGAAGTGGGTGTTCCTCGGGTCGTAGTGCCCGGAGAACGAGAAGGCGTGCCTGGTCTCGACGCCCTCGGCGGGGGTGGAGACGTAGCGTTCGGCGGTCCGGCGCAGATCGGCGCGCGGACGGGCGGGAGCGTCGGTCACGGCCCCACCGTAGCGTGGTCCGGGGCGCGTTCCCGGGCGCTCCGGACGGGGTGCCGGCGCCGGTCGGCCCGCGACTGTGACGGTTGCCACCGTGCCGCTCCGCCGGGGGGCGTGCACAAGCAGTCACTCCGGTGAGGCAGTCTTGTCCTTGTGCCAGCCGCCTCCGCGAACTCCAAGAGCGATCCGACCGCCAAGCCCGACAAGAGCGGGAAGGCCCCGACGACCGGCGCCGGGAGGGACCGGCCCGGCCGGGCGGCCCCGCGCCTGACCGCGCAGGAGCGCCGGCTCGCCGCCGAACGTGCGGAGCGCCGCGTCGCGACCCTCAAGCGGCTGGAGAAGTCCTCGGGCAAGCTCGCCTCCGCCGCCATCGCGCGGATGGACGACCAGCTCGGCTGGTACCGGCGGATGCCGCCGGAGCACCGCTCCTGGATCGGCCTGGTCGCCCAGGCAGGCATCGCCGCCTTCACCGAGTGGTACCGCAAGCCGGAGGCCCCGCAGGCGATCTCCACCGACGTCTTCGGCACCGCGCCGCGCGAGCTGACCAGGGCGATCACCCTGCGCCAGACGGTCGAGCTGATCCGCACCACGATCGAGGTGATGGAGGAGGCCATCGAGGAGGTGGCCTCCCCCGGCGACGAGGCGGACATGCGCGAGTCGGTGCTGGTCTACGCCCGGGAGATCGCCTTCGCGACCGCCCAGGTGTACGCCCAGGCCGCCGAGGCCCGGGGTGCCTGGGACGCCCGGCTGGAGGCGCTGGTGGTCAACTCGCTGCTCTCCGGGGACGCCGACGAGGGTGTGCTCTCGCGCGCCGCCGCGCTCGGCTGGGGCCAGCCGAGCCAGGTCCGGGTGGTGATGGGCTCGGCTCCGGACGGTGACAGCGAACTCGTGGTCGAGGCGATCCGCCGGGCCGCGCGCTACGCCAAGCTGCACGTGCTGACCGGGGTGCTGGGCAAGCGCCTGGTGGTGGTGGTCGGTGGCGACAAGGAGCCGGTGCACGCGGCCCGGGCGCTGATCGGCCAGTTCGCGGCGGGCCCGGTGGTGGTGGGCCCGACCGTGCCGGACCTGCTGTCGGCGACCCGCTCGGCCCACGCCGCCGCGGCCGGCCTGCGGGCCTGCCCGGCCTGGCCGGACGCACCGCGCCCGGTCCTGGCCGACGACCTGCTGCCGGAGCGGGCGCTGGCCGGCGACCAGGCGGCCCGCCAGCAGCTGGTGGAGGAGATCTACACACCGCTCGACGAAGCCGGGTCGGCACTCCTGGAGACCTTGAGTGTCTACCTGGAGCAGGCGTCCTCGCTGGAGGGCGCCGCCCGGATGCTCTTCGTCCACCCGAACACGGTGCGCTACCGGCTTCGACGTGTGACCGACGTCACGGGCTACGCTCCATCCGACGTTCGTTCGGCCTTCACCCTGCGTATCGCACTGGCGCTGGGGCGGCTCACGGCCTCGGGAGAGTCCGGCTGAGCCCGATGTAGGGACCTTACAATCCGGGATGCTTTTCTTCGTTACCGTCGCCTACCCGCCCCCGGGCGCTCGGCGAGAGAGGGTTGAACCGTGCTCGTAATCGTCGCCCCTGGACAGGGTGCCCAGACCCCCGGTTTCCTCAGCCCCTGGCTGGAGCTCGACGGTGTCGCCGACCGCCTCCGCGGCTGGTCGGAGGTCGCCGGGCTCGACCTGGTGCACGCCGGGACCGAGGCGTCCGCCGAGGAGATCAAGGACACCGCCGTCGCCCAGCCACTGCTGGTGGCCGCCGGCCTGGTGACCGCAGGCGTGCTGTTCCCGGACGGGGACACCGCCACCGCACAGGTCGGCGCGGTGGCCGGCCACAGCGTCGGTGAGATCACCGCCGCCGCCTTCGCCGGCGCGCTGACCCCGCACGACGCACTGACCTTCGTACGCGAACGCAGCCTCGCCATGGCCGAGGCCGCCGCGGCCGTCGAGACCGGGATGGCCGCCCTGCTGGGCGGTGACCCGGAGGTCGTCGCGGCCAAGCTGGCCGAACACGGCCTGACCGCGGCCAACAACAACGGCGGCGGCCAGATCGTCGCGGCCGGCACACTGCCCCAGCTGGACGCCCTCCGGGCGGACCCGCCGGCCGGAGCGCGACTGGTCGCCCTCAAGGTGGCGGGCGCGTTCCACACCACGCACATGGCGCCGGGTGTCGAGCGGCTGGCCAAGCTGGCGCCGACCCTGCCGGTCGCCGACCCGGGGATCACGTACGTGTCCAACCAGGACGGCGAGGTCGTCGCGGCCGGCGACGAGCTGCTGCGCCGCCTGGTGTCGCAGGTCTCCAACCCGGTCCGCTGGGACCTCTGCATGGAGACCCTGCAGCAGCTGGGCGCAACCGCCGTCATCGAGCTCGCCCCGGCGGGCACCCTCACCGGACTGGTCAAGCGCAACCTCAAGGGTGTGGCGTCGCTTGCCCTCAAGACCCCCGCCGACCTGGAGAAGGCCCACGCGCTCATCGCCGAGCACGCCGGCCCGGGCCGGGAGCACAGCGGTCAGGAGCAGGAGCAGCAGGCATGAGCAACACCCCCCAGATCCGTCCGACCACCGGTGCGCAGTACTCGCGCATCCACGGGGTCGGCGGCTACCGCCCGGTCCGGGTGATTCCCAACGCCGAGGTGCTGACCTGGATCGACTCCTCCGACGAGTGGATCCGCACCCGTAGCGGGATCGCCGAGCGCCGTTGGGCCGGCCCGGAGGAGAGCGTCGCCGAGATGTCGGTGCAGGCCGCCGGCAAGGCCATCGCCCAGGCCGGGATCTCCCCCGACCGGATCGGCGCCGTGGTCGTCGCGACCGTCTCGCACCTCAAGCAGACCCCGGCCGTCGCGACCGAGATCGCCGAGCGGCTCGGGTGCGGCACCGCACCGGCCTTCGACATCTCGGCGGCCTGCGCCGGCTTCGGCTACGGTCTCGGCCTGGCGGACGGCATGGTCCGCGGGGGCAGCGCCGAGTACGTGCTGGTGATCGGCGTGGAGCGGCTCAGCGACCTGACCGACCAGTCGGACCGCTCGACCGCCTTCATCTTCGGTGACGGCGCCGGCGCCGCGGTCGTCGGCCCGTCCGACACGCCCGGCATCGGCAAGGTCATCTGGGGCTCCGACGGCTCGCAGAAGGACGTCATCTCGCAGACCCAGGCCTGGGACACCGCCTTCGCCAAGGAGGGGGCCGTCAACGGCGCGGGCGAGGAGACCAAGTGGCCGGCCCTCCGGATGGAGGGTCAGTCGGTCTTCCGCTGGGCGGTCTGGGAGATGGCCAAGGTGGCCCAGCAGGCGCTGGACGCCGCCGGGATCACCGCCGATCAGCTCGGCGCCTTCATCCCGCACCAGGCCAACATGCGCATCACCGACACCATGATCAAGACCCTGAAGCTCCCGGAGTCCGTGCCGGTCGCCCGCGACATCGCGGAGACCGGCAACACCTCCGCGGCCTCCATCCCCCTGGCGATGGAACGCATGCTGGAGAGCGGCGAGGCCCGTAGCGGCGACCTCGCACTGATCATCGGGTTCGGGGCGGGTCTCGTCTACGCCGCGGCAGTCGTTACGCTCCCCTAGGCGTTTTCGCCCGAACCATCCGCAAACCTGCGTCCGTCCGCCGGGCGGCCGCATTCAACACCGAAGAGGAGCAGCCAGTATGGCTACCAAGGACGAGGTCCTGGAAGGTCTCGCCGAGATCGTCAACGAGATCGCCGGCATCCCGACCGAGGACGTCGAGCTCGACAAGTCCTTCACCGATGACCTGGACGTCGACTCGCTGTCCATGGTCGAGGTCGTCGTGGCCGCCGAAGAGCGCTTCGACGTCAAGATCCCGGACGACGAGGTCAAGAACCTGAAGACCGTCGGCGACGCGGTGAACTACATCCTCACCAACGCCTGAGCGGTCGACTCGTTCGACGCCTGACATCGGCCGGCTCCCTCCGAGTCGGCCGACCCGCCGGCCGGGACGCCCCACCGGGGCGCCCGGCCGGGCTCACCTTCGGCCGCCGCCGACCGCCCCCGCACGATGTGAGAGAAGAAGATCCAGTGACTGAAAACCGTACCGTGGTCGTCACGGGTATCGGCGCCTTCACGCCGCTGGGCGGCGACGCCGCCACCACGTGGGAGAACCTGGTCGCCGGGCGCTCCGGAGTGGCTGCCCTGACCGAGGAGTGGGCCGCCGACCTGCCCGTCCGGATCGCGGCGCGCACCGCCGTCGAGCCCGGTGAGATCCTCCCCCGCCCGCTGGCCCGCAAGCTGGACCGATCGGCGCAGTTCGCCCTGATCGCCGCCCGCGAGGCCTGGGCCGACGCCGGCTACGAGACCCCGGCCACCGACGAGTCGTCCAAGCTTGCCCCCGAGCGCCTGGGCGCGGTCATCGCCTCCGGCATCGGCGGCGTGACCACCCTCCTCGACCAGTACGACGTGCTGAAGGAGAAGGGCTCCCGCAAGGTCTCCCCGCACACCGTCCCGATGCTGATGCCCAACTCCCCGGCGGCCAACGTCGGCCTGGAGGTCGGCGCCCGCGCGGGTGTGCACACCCCCGTCTCCGCCTGCGCCTCCGGCGCCGAGGCGATCGGCTACGCGATCGAGATGATCCGCACCGGCCGCGCCGACGTCGTGGTGGCCGGCGGCACCGAGGCGGCGATCCACCCGCTGCCGATCGCCGCGTTCGCCAACATGATGGCGATGTCCAAGAGCAACGACGACCCCCAGCGCGCCTCGCGCCCGTACGACAAGGGCCGGGACGGCTTCGTGCTGGGCGAGGGCGCCGGCGTGGTCGTGCTGGAGTCGGTCGAGCACGCCGAGGCCCGCGGCGCCCGGATCTACTGCGAAGCGGTCGGCCAGGGCCTGTCCTCGGACGCCCACCACATCGCACAGCCCGAGCCGACCGGCGCCGGAGTGGCCCGCGCGCTGGCCGACCTGTTCGAGCGCAACGACCTGGACAAGGCCGAGATCGTGCACGTCAACGCGCACGCCACCTCGACCCCGCAGGGTGACACCGCCGAGCTGAAGGCGCTCCGCAAGGAGCTGGGCGAGGACCTGAACCACATCGCCGTCTCGGCCACCAAGTCGATGACCGGTCACCTGCTGGGCGGCGCCGGCGGCATCGAGACCGTCGCCACCGTGCTGGCCCTGCACCACCGGCTCGCCCCGCCGACCATCAACGTCGACGAGCTGGACGACGACGTGGACGCGGACATCGTCCGCGACGAGCCCCGCAAGCTGCCCGAGGGCCGGATCGCCGCGCTGAACAACTCGTTCGGCTTCGGCGGCCACAACGTGGTGCTGGCCTTCCGCACCCGCTGACGCCCGGCACGTCGAAGGGGCCGGCACCCGCCTGGTGGGTGCCGGCCCCTTCGGCACGACCGGTCGGCGTCCTCGGACGCCGGTTCGGCGACGGCGGCTCAGACCACCTGGTGCAGCCAGCGCACCGGGGCCCCCTCGCCGGCGTACCGGAAGGGTTCCAGCTCGTCGTCCCAGGGTTTGCCGAGCAGCATCGCGATCTCGGACTCCAGGTCCGCCCCCTCGCTGCGGGCTCGCAGCAGGACGGCGCGGAGCCGGTCCTCGGGGATCAGGATGTCCCCGTGGATGCCCGTGACGGCATGGAAGATGCCGAGCGAGGGCGTGCTGCTGTACCGCTCGCCCTCCGCCGTGGCGCAGGGCTCGCTGGTGACCTCGTACCGCATCAGCTGCCAGCCGCGCAGTGCGGAGGCGAGCTTCGAGGCCGTACCGGGCTCCCCCTGCCAGGAGAGCTCGGCGCGCCAGTGTCCGGGCGAGGCCGGCTGGCGGATCCAGTCCAGGTTCACCCGCACACCGAGCACCCCCGCGACGGCCCACTCGACGTGCGGGCACAGCGCGCGGGGCGCGGAGTGGACGTACAGGACTCCACGTGTCGTCACCGGGACCTCCAGGCTGTGGACGAGGGTCGCCTTCCCCAGCTGCCTCGCGTTCGTGCCTGCGGTTGATCCACAGTTACCCACGTTAGCCGACATTAAGCCACTAAATTGAGCAAAACGGACAGGCTTTCGCTCAATGCTAGTCGAATCCTCAACGAGGTCCACCCCTCGGCCGGATCTCTCCCCCGAACGGCCCCATCGCCAGGCGGGAACACCGTACCGCGCCGCCCCGCACCATGGATGACGCACTTTCGGATCGGGCCGGAATGCGGTAGTGCGGCCGGATCCCCTCCGCCGGGTACGCAAACCGCCCCGCGCACCCGGCCGGGGTTCCGGCGGGCGGCGGGGCGGTGCGGGGGCCGCGGGGTGCAGCCCCGGGCCGCGGCGGACGCGGCGTCAGGCGTCCAGCCGGACCACCATCTTGCCGGTGTTGGCGCCGCGCAGCAGGTCCAGGAACGCCTCGGCGGTGTGCTCGAAGCCGTCGACCACGGTCTCCTCGTGGCGCAGGCTCCCGTCATTCAGCCAGCCGGCGACCTCGGCGACGAACTGCGGCTGCAGTGCCGCGTGGTCGCCCACCAGCATGCCCTCCAGGCGCAGCCGCTTGCCGATCACCAGCGCCAGGTTGCGCGGGGCGGCCGGGGCGGTGGTCTCGTTGTACTGGGCGATGGCGCCGCAGAGGACGGCCCGGCCGTGTGCGCCGAGCGCGCCGATCGCGGCCTCCAGGTGGTCACCGCCGACGTTGTCGAAGTAGAGGTCGATGCCGTCCGGGGCCGCCAGCGCGAGCTGCTCGCGGACCGGGGCGTCCTTGTAGTTGAAGGCGGCGTCGAAGCCGTACTCGTCGACCAGCCTGGTGACCTTCTCCGCCGAGCCGGCCGAGCCGACCACGAGCGAGGCGCCCTTGAGCCGGGCGATCTGGCCGACCATCGAGCCGACGGCGCCGGCCGCGCCGGAGACGAAGACCCGGTCGCCCTCCTTGAGGCCGCCGACCGCCAGCAGGCCCGCGTACGCGGTGAGGCCGGTCATGCCGAGGGTGCCGAGGTAGGCGGAGAGCGGAGCCGCGGCCGGATCCACCTTGACCGCGCGCTGCGCGGGCAGGGTCGCGTACTCGCGCCAGCCGAGTCCGTGCAGCACGGCGTCGCCCGGGGCGAAGCCCTCCGCCTCGGAGGCGACCACGTAGCCGACGGCGCCACCGTCCATCGCCTCGCCCAGCCGGAACGGCGGGACGTAGGACTTGACGTCGTTCATCCGGCCCCGCATGTAGGGGTCGACCGACAGGAAGGTGTTGCGGACCAGGATCTCGCCCGGACCCGGGCGCCGGACGGGCGCCTCGACCAGTGCGAAGTCGGTCGGGACCGGCCAGCCCTGGGGGCGGGCGGCGAGGTGCCATTCGCGGGCGGTGGCGGGCGCTTCCTGCTCGGCAGCCATCGAAATACTCCCTACATGAAAGGTTGAGTCAGTGAAGTAACAATGGACATGAAAGGTTCATGTTGTCAACTTTTCAGGTAGACTACGGGCATGGATGCCAAGCCGACCCGGGTCGCCACGCCGCAGCCCGACGAGATCACCCGTGAGGTCGTCGACCTGATGGCCAATCTGGTCGCGCTCTTCCACCGCGAGTACGAGGAGGCCGCCGCCGCCCGCTCCCTCACCGGAGCGCAGGCCAAGGTCCTCGCGCTGCTGCGGCGCGGGCCGATGCCGATGCGCCAGATCGCCCAGACGCTCAGCTGCGAGCCGTCCAACATCACCGGCATCGTCGACCGGCTGGAGTCGCGCGGCTTCGTGACCAGGCAGGCCGACCTGCAGGACCGCCGGGTCAAGCTGGTCGCCGCCACCGACACCGGCGCCACCGCCTCCGAGGAGCTCCGCGAGTCGCTCAACTTCGCCCGCGAGCCGCTGGCGGCGCTCGAACCCGGGGAGCGGACCCAGCTGCGCGACCTGCTCAGCCGCATGCTCACGGGCGCCGCCGGCCCCGGTGCGTGAGGAGCATCACAGGCCAGGTGACCGGTCCGGCTGAATTGGCGGCCGATCGGAGGTAACCGAACACTCCCCCGAAACGTCTAACTCTCGAAGACCAGACACGGCCCGTCCGGCGGACCGTGCGGGTGGGAACCGAGAACGGACAACAGGGGGACGGGGCGGATGAGCAGCAGCACGCGCCGACGGCGCATCATACGGACGGCGATAGGACTCGCGGCCGTGCTGGTGCTGTCCGTGGCGGGCGCAGGCGCCTGGTTCTACCACCGGCTCGACACCAACATCACCACGTTCGACCCGGGCGGCGTCGCCACCGAGCGCCCGCCCGCACCCGTCCCCGCCACCCCGGGCGCCTCCGTCCCGGTCAACGTCCTGCTCCTCGGCTCGGACACCCGCAACGACGGCAACGCCGACCTCGGGGGCGGCGACGAGGGCGTCGGCCACTCCGACACCACGATCCTGCTGCACATCTACGCCGACCGGAAGCACGCCGTCGGGGTCTCCATACCCCGCGACGCCCTGGTGACCATCCCGTCCTGCCGGAAGCCCGACGGCAGCTGGACGACCGCGCGGACCAACCAGATGTTCAACGAGTCGTTCACCGTCGGCGCGTCCCCCAAGGGGAACCCGGCCTGCACGCAGAACACCGTCGAGGCCATGACCGGCCTGCGGATCGACCACACCATCGTGGTCGACTTCAAGGGCGTCGCCGCGATGACCGAGGCGATCAACGGCGTCGACGTCTGCATCCCCAACGACGTCAACTCGCACGACATCAAGCTCAGGAAGGGCATGCAGAAGATCTCCGGCCAGCCGGCCGTGGACTACCTGCGGGCCCGCTACGGCTTCGGCGACAACTCCGACATCGGGCGGATGAAGCGCCAGCAGGCGTTCCTCTCCTCGATGATCCGCAAGATCCAGGGCCTCGGCTTCTCCCTCCCCACTCTGCTCCCGCTGGCCGACGCGGCCACCCGCTCGCTCACCGTGGACGAGGGCCTGGGCACCGCGATGAAGCTGGTGGACTTCGCCCAGTCGCTGCAGCAGATCAAGCTCGCCGACATCACCTTCGTCACCGCCCCCTGGCGGTTCTCCACCGCGAAGCCGGGCCGGATCGACCTCGTCCACCCCGACGTGGACACCCTCTGGCAGCTGCTGCGGGAGGGCCGCACCCTGGACGGGCAGAGCACCGGCCAGGTCGCCGACACCTCGACCGCCGTGCCGTCCGACGCGTCGTCCCCCTCGGCCGCCGCGCCGACCGTCGCCCCCACACCGCTGACGCCCGAGCAGGCGGCCGTGCCGATCACCGTGATCAACGGCGTCGGCACCTCCGGGCTGGCCGGCAGGGGCTCCGAGACGATCCTCGGCAAGGGGTTCCGGAACGTCGCCCTCGGCGCCACCCAGGGCGGCCGGCTGCACACCGAGATCTCCTACGACCCGCCGTTCAAGGCCGCCGCCGAGCAGGTCGCCCAGCTCTTCCCGCAGGCCCGGCTGGTCGAGGAGCCCGGCTCCGAGGGGATCACCGTGATCCTCGGCCGCGACTACCGCCCGGCCGCCGGCCCGGCCGGCACCGCCCCGGGCGTCCCCGGCGGCGCGGGTGTCCCGGGTGTCCCCGGCGGCGCGGCGGCGACCCCCTCCGCTCCGCTGCCGACCGGCGTCCCCACCGGCATAGCCGAGAACAGCCGCACCGCCGACATCGACCCCTGCTACGACCTGACCTTCGGCTGAGCCGGACGCGAGCTCTAGGGTCCCTCCACCGGGTCGGGCAGCCCGGTGACCACGGCGGTCAGCCTGGTCCCGGGCGGGAAGGCGCCGGCCGCCGCCAGGCCGTACAGGGCGGACAGCAGCTTGGCCACGTAGCGCCGCTCCAGGGCGACGCCGTGCCGCCGCTCGAAGCCGGCCGCGAACTCCTCCAGCGCGGCCGGCACCCGCCCGTACCCGCCCCCGTGGTGGTCGTGGTCGATCCGCCAGTCGCCGAACTCCCGCCCGTACGCCTCCCGGTGGAGCCGGGTCACCTCGTCCTCCAGGTAGCCGGCCCCGCCGCGCAGCACGGCCACGCCCAGCGCCCGAGCGCCCGGGGGCAGCCCGGCCGCGATCCCGGCCAGCGTGCCGCCGGTCCCGACCGGGCAGCAGACCACGTCCCGCTCCCCGAGGTCCGTCAGCTCCGCCGCGACCGCCGCCGCACCGCGGGCCGCCAGGGCGTTCGACCCGCCCTCGGGCAGCACCAGGCACGGCCCGAAGCGCCGTTGCAGGCCGGCCGCCACCACCGGGTCCGTCCCGCACCGCCCGGCCGCCTCCCGGTACTCGGCCCGGGGCAGGAACACCAGCTCCATCCCGGCCGCCTCCGCGGCCCGCAGCGACCAGTTCCGCGGCGCGCGCGCCAGCTCCTCGCCCCGGACCAGCCCGACGCTCTCCAGTCCGAGCGCGCCGGCGGCCACCGCGGTCGCCCGTAGGTGCGTCGAGTAGGCGCCGCCGAAGGTCAGCAGCCGGGTCTCGCCCCGCTCGGCCGCGGCCTCCAGGTTCGGCGTCAGCTTCCGCCACTTGTTCCCCGGCACCAGCGGATGCGCCAGGTCGTCCCGCTTGAGCCGCAGCTCCACGCCGACCCGTGCCAGCGCCTCGTCGGGGCAATTCACGAGGGGTGTCGGCAGCTGTGCGGGTGCGAGCATCCGGTCAGGATACGAGGCCCTCCCGACCCCGCCTGGCAGGCCCATATCAAGGGGAGGTCAAAGGCGGAAAACAGCCCGTCCCCCGGGCACCCCCCGTGTGCTGCGCACACCCACCCATGATTCACACTAGTAGCGGTCGGGATATTCATACTGACCGCTCGATATTCTCAAGTTATCAGCATAATTGTGGGGGAAGCATGTCGATCGCGACACCCGTCAGATCCGCGGACATCCCGGAAAAGACGGGACAGGAAGCTGCCGGGCGGAGGCAGCTTCCCGTACTTCCGGGTGCCCCCCAGCTTCGCCTCGTCGCGGCGCTGGTGCTCCTTCCTCCGCTGTTCCACCTGGTCTCGGCCGACCTGCTGACCTTCGCGCTCGTCTGGTTCGCCGCCGGGTCGCTGATCCGCTCGCAGACCACCGCCCTCGACCGGCTGATGATCTCCGGCGGCCTGCTGATCGGCTGGGCCTGCGCGCTCAGCCTGCTGACCAGTTACTGGCCCTGGGGCCTCCACCCGGTGGCCCTGGCCGAGGCCACCGCGATACCCCTGGCCGCCGTCGTGCTCGTGCAGGGCCCCCGGCCGGCCCGCCGGCGCGCCCCGCTCCGCGCCCTGCTCCGCCGACTGGTCCCCACCCGGGACTTCCCGCTGCTGCTCACCGTCGCCGCCTCGGGCGCGTTCCTGCTGTACCCGATCCTCCGCCGGGACGCCATCGACCGCCTGGCCACCATCATCACGGCGGAGGACCTCGCCCGGCACGCCGCGCTCTACGACACCATCCTCCGACTGGGCGGCCTCACCTCCCTGCACCAGACCGAGGCCGCCGAGACCGTGACACTGGGCCTCGGCACCTACCCGCAGGGCAGCCACCTGACGATGGCGGTGCTCACCAGCTTCCTCCACGGCGGCACCGCCCGGGGCTCGGGGCTCGCCCAGATCTCGCTCTTCGTCGCCCTGTTCGCCGTCGTCACCGCCGGTCTCACCGCCGCCCTCCTCTGGGCCGTGCAGCGGGCCGCAGGCCCGGCGCTGCGCGGCTGGCGGGGCCTGGCCCTCGCCGTACCGATGGCCGTCTACCTGGTCGTCGCCGAGCTGCCCCGGATGCACGGCCGCGGCTTCCTGAGCGAGATCTTCGCCCTCGGGCTGCTCGCCCTGCTGGTCGCCCTGGCGATCCGACCGCTCAGCCGGACCCGGGAACAGGTCGTGGCGCTCGGCGCCCTGGCGGTCGGCGTCTCCTTCGGCCACTACCTGCTGCTGCCGGTGGCCGCCACCACGGTGCTCGCCTGGGCCGTCGTGCACTGGCGCGGCTGGCGCCGCCACTGGCCCACCGTGCTGGCCACCTCCCTGGCGGCCGGCGCCCTCGTGCTGTTCCCCCCGTTCGTCAACGCCAAGTCGGCCGGTTCGGCGGACGTGCTCACCCTGCCGGGCGGCATCGGCCCGGTCGGCCGGCACCTGCTCCTGCCCGTCGTCGTGGCCGCCTTCGCGGCGCTGCTGACCCGGCGTTCGCTCGCCAACAAGCCCCGCCGGGTCGCCCTGATCACCCTCGCCTCGGTCTCGGCGCTCTGCTTCGGCGTGATGGAGTACCAGCTGATCACGGTCGGCTCGACCTCCTACTTCTACGAGAAGATGATCCACCAGCTGCTGGTGATCGGAGTGATCTGCTTCGGCGCCGCCCTGCTGCCGATGCTCGGCCGCCGGGTGATCGCCGGCCGGAGCGACCCGGCGGCGCCGGGTGCGCACCGGGCCCCCTCGGCCCGGTTCCGCCGCGGGCTGGCCGTGCTGACGGCCACGGGCTGCCTGGGCTTCACCGTCCTCAGCAACGCCAACCCCGAGGTCGGCCTGCAGGGCTGGCAGGGCAGCCCCGGACGGGCGCTGCTGCGCGGCGAGGGCTCCCGCCCCGGGATCGCCGAACGGATCGCCGTGATCGCCGCCCACCACCCCCAGGACGGCCGGGTCGCGGTCTCGCTCGCCGGTACCCGCGCCTGGAACGAGCCGATCGAGGACTGGGGCTCGGCCGAGGACAACATCTGGCTCAGTGTGATGAACCGGAACCAGGGCCGCGCCTGGGAGCCGTGGGCCTGGTCGCTCACCCGCCGCAGTGCCGAGGAGATCGTGAAGTTCACCGAGGCGTCCGCCGCTCCCCTGCGGTTCTACGTCGACGACACCTCGCCGCTGGTCGCCGACCTCAAGGCGCTGTCGGCCGGCGGCAAGCACCCGGCCCTGGCGTTGTCCGTCCTCAAGCGTGACGGGCGCGGCGCCCTGACCGTCCAGCCGGTCAAGCTCGGCTGAGCCGCGCGGACACCGTACCGAAGGCCGTGGGGCCGCCACCGGACACCGGTGGCGGCCCCACGGCGTCGTGACGCCCGGACAGGGGCACGGAGAGCCGGAACCGGGCCGCGGGGCGCGGACAGGCGGGCGCAGGCAGCCGGACGGCGGAGCACCGGAGCGCGGAGTGTCGGAGCGGGGCCGGAGGTGCGGCGGCCGGGCGTCAACGCGCCCCCGGCGCGGACCTGTTCGAGTGATTCCCGGCCTGTCGGTGCGGTCGGCGGTGCCGCCGGTCACTAGAGTTCGTGCAGATGACCGCACCTGGTCAAACCCGGCACTCCGGGCGAAACGGCGAAGGTGGGGCGGGTGGGACTCGAACCCACGACCAAGGGATTATGAGTCCCCTGCTCTAACCGGCTGAGCTACCGCCCCGGTTCGCAGCACGCGACGGGTCACCCGGTCGCGGCAGCAGCAGACGGCCCCGAAAGGCCGTCCCGGGCAGCATAGCCGGTCGATCACCCGTGGTGCGCGCCGGGGGCGCACATGGGTGCGCGCAGTTCGACGGCGAAGCGGACGGGCCGACAGGCCCCCCGAACGGCGGGAACCGCCGGGACGACCGGCCCCCGACCGAAGGGGCCGGCGGGCGGATGACGGGGCGTGGGACGGCGACGGTGGCGCAGCCCGGCCCGGCCTGATAGATCTTCCTCACGAACGGCGGAACGCACGAACCTCGATGCCCGCCCCGAGGACGAGACGGAGCCCCCGATGGACTCCCGCCCGGTACGGCCCGCGCGCGCGGCCAGAACGGCCGCGACGGCCGCCCTGCTGCTCGCCGCAGCCATCGCCTGCGGCGGGAGCGGGCAGGAGCGGACGGCCGACGTGGCGCCGCCGAACCCGGCCGGGGACCGGGTCGGCACCCTCTCGATCCGCACCCCGCAGGGGCCCCGCGCGTGCACGGCGAGCGTGGTGCAGAGCCCCGGGCGCAATCTGCTGGTGACCGCCGCGCACTGCGTGCAGAGCCGCCGAATCGGCCTGCTGGACGGCCTGGTGTTCACCCCCGGCTACCGCAACGGGTACTCGCCGTACGGGAGTTGGCCGGTGGAGTCGGTCACCGTCGATCCGCGCTGGGCGTACGACGACGATCCCGAGTACGACGTGGCGTTCGTCACCGTGCGGGCGGTCGGCGGCCGGGAGGTGGAGGACGCGGTCGGCGGCAACCCGCTCGGCACCGGCCAGGGCTTCGGGCTGGCGGTGTCGGTCACCGGCTACCCCAACGAGCAGGACGAGCCGATCACCTGTTCGGGTCTGACCAGCTCGCAGAGTCCCACCCAGGAGCGGTTCGACTGCGGCGGCTACACCGACGGCACCAGCGGCAGCCCGTGGGTCACCACGACCGGCCGGGTGATCGGCGTGATCGGCGGCTACCAGGAGGGCGGCGAGACGCCGGGCACCTCGTACAGCGTGACCTTCGACGACCGGGTCACCGAGCTGTACCGGCAGGCCACCGAGTGACACCGCTCACCCCGGCGGGAACGCCCGGGAACGCCTGGGAACGCCCGGGAACGTGTCGGACAACACGAAGGCCCCCCGGTCTACCGAGGGGCCTTCGCTCTGAGCAGTCACCGGGCGGAGCCGGTGAAGCTCCCGCAATTGGACTCGAACCAATAACCTGCCGATTAACAGTCGGCTGCTCTGCCAATTGAGCTATGCGGGATCGCGGTCCTTGCGCACCACGAACGGGACGACGACCCAGGAGGGCCGGCACCCGAGCTCCCCCAATTGGACTCGAACCAATAACCTGCCGATTAACAGTCGGCTGCTCTGCCAATTGAGCTATGGGGGATCAAGCTTCCGCTCCGGCCCCCGGTCTCCCGGGCTCCTCGGCGCTCGCTGCGGGACATACATTAGCGCACTCGGGGGGGTGGTCCGCCAATCGCTTTCCCCGGCAGCCCCGCCGGCGACCCCGCCCGGCGCGCCCGACGCGCGCCCGGCACACCGCGCGGGAGATGCTGGGGTCACCGACGGTTCACCGTCCCGACGGACGGGTAGGGCAATGCGGCAATGGCCGCCAGGAGAGGGTGGAATCCGATCATGTGGAAGCTGTCGTTCGGCGTCGGACTCGCGACGGGCTATGTCCTGGGCACGCGGGCCGGGCGCCGACGCTACGAGCAGATCGCCAGGATCACCCGGCAGGTCGCCCAGAACCCCAAGGTCCAGGGCGCGGCCGACAAGGCGAAGCAGCAGGCCGGCGCGGTCGCCGGAAAGGCCGCCGGGGCCGTCGCGGACAAGGTCGGCGACCGGCTCCCGAACGCCGTCACCGACCGGGTGCCGTACCTCAGCCGGCCCAAGGCCGAGGACGACAGCTGGGGCACCTCCCGGCCGTGAGACCGGCGGTCCGCGAAGCCCGTGGACCCCGCCCGTGACGGGTGGGTGACACGACGGTGACGGCCCGCCGTACGCCGCCTCCCGGACGCGGTACCGAACGGGCAACACTTCCCCGGTCGGGCCGCGTCCGGACGGCCGCTGAGGCATGATCTCGATATGGCCATCGTCGCGGGGATAGACAGCTCGACGGGTCGCACCCGGATCGTCGCGTGTGACTCCGGGACCGGCGCGGTACTGCGGTCCGGCAAGGCACCCCACCCCGTACCGGACGACCCGGACGCCCGGCCCGGCGAGGCCGACCCGCAGATCTGGCTGCACTCGCTGGGCGACGCCGCCGCCGGCGGCCTCCTGGAGGGCGTCCGGGCGATCGGCGTCAGCGCGCAGCAGCACGGGATGATCGGCCTGGACGCCGGCGGGGTGCTGGTCCGGCCCGCCATCCTCTGGAACGACCCGCGCTCCAGCGGCGCCGCCGCCGCCCTGCTGGACGCGCTCGGCGGCCCGGCCGCCTGGACCGCCGCGATCGGCGCCGTCCCCGCCCCCAGCTACACCGTCGCCAAGCTGCGCTGGCTGGCCGAGTTCGAACCGGCCAACGCCCGGCGGATCGCCGAGGTGCTCCTGCCCCACGACTGGCTGGTCTGGCAACTGCTCGGCCACCCCAAGCGGCGCACCACCGACCGCGGTGACGCCTCCGGCACCGGCTACTGGTCCCCGATCAGCGGTGAGTACCGGCAGGACCTCGTGAAGCTCGCGCTCGGCCACGAGCTGCGGCTGCCGCACGTGCTCGACCCGGCCGAACCCGCCGGACACACTCCCGAGGGCCTGCTGATCTCGGCCGGCACCGGCGACAACATGGCCGCCGCGCTCGGCCTCGGCCTCGGCCCCGGCGACGCGGTGGTCTCGCTCGGCAGCGCCGGCACGATCTTCGCCGTGCACGAGCGGGCCGTGGTCGACGCCACCGGCCTGGTCTCCTCGTTCGCCGACGCCACCGGCCGCCACCTGCCGATGGTCGCCACCCTGAACGCCGCCCAGGTGCTCCGCTCCACCGCCGCCCTGCTCGGCTGCGACCTGGAGGGCCTCAGCGACCTGGCCCTGCAGTCCTCCCCCGGCGCGTACGGCCTGGTGCTGCTCCCCTACCTGGACGGCGAGCGGACGCCCGCGCTGCCGCACGCGGCCGGCACCCTGACCGGGATGCGGGCCGAGTCGATGGCCCCCCGGCACCTGGCCCGGGCCGCCGTCGAGGGCATGCTCTGCAACAGCGCGGACGCCCTGGACGTGCTGCGCGCGCAGGGCATCGAGGTGAAGCGGGTCTTCCTGCTCGGAGCGACCGGCCGGCTGCCCGCCGTCCGGCAGATCGCGCCGCAGCTGTTCGGCGTCCCCGTCGTCGTCCCGCCGCCCGGTGCGCACGCGGCCCGCGGCGCCGCCAGGCAGGCCGCCTGGGCGCTCGCCGGCACCCCCGAGCCGCCGCGCTGGGAGCTCCCGGAGGCCGTCACCGTCACCCCCGACGCCGAGCAGGACCTGCCGATCGGCTCGGGCGTGCGCCAGCAGTACCGGGCCGCCCGCGAGCAGATCCACCCGGAGACGGCCGGCTGAGACGTCCCACCCCCGGGGTGGACCGCGGCGCGCGGATGCGCCGGCCCCGAGCCGATGGCAGGTTGGGAGGGGACGCGGCCACCGGACGGAAGGGCGGCAGATCCCATGGCACTGCACAAGGGGGCCGGAGACGACCGCCGGCTGACCGTCAACCCGTTCGTCGGCGCCGCCGACCCGCTCGGCGGGATGGAACTGGCACCGCCGCTGCACCGGCTCTCCGACGGCCCCGTCCCCGCCGACACGGCGTACCAGCTGATCCACGACGAGCTGATGCTGGACGGCAACGCCCGGCTCAACCTGGCGACCTTCGTCACCACCTCGATGGAGGTCCAGGCCACCCGGCTGATGACCGAGTGCCTCGACAAGAACATGATCGACAAGGACGAGTACCCGCAGACCGCCGAACTGGAGCGGCGCTGCGTGGCGATCCTCGCCGACCTCTGGCACGCGCCCGACCCGGACACCGCCGTCGGCTGCTCCACCACCGGCTCCAGCGAGGCCTGCATGCTGGCCGGCCTCGCCCTCAAGCGCCGCTGGATGCGCCGCAACGCCGAGCGCTACGCGGCCGGTGCCCGGCCCAACCTCGTGATGGGCGTCAACGTCCAGGTCTGCTGGGAGAAGTTCTGCACCTTCTGGGAGGTCGAGGCCCGCACCGCCCCCATGGAGGGCGACCGCTTCCACCTCGGCGCCGAGCAGGCGGTGGCGCTCTGCGACGAGGACACCGTCGGCGTGGTCGGCGTGCTCGGCTCGACCTTCGACGGCTCCTACGAACCGGTGGCCGAGATCTGCGCCGCCCTCGACGACCTCCAGCGGCGCACCGGCCTGGACGTCCCGGTCCACGTGGACGGCGCCTCCGGGGCCATGGTCGCCCCGTTCCTGGACGAGGACCTGACCTGGGACTTCCGGCTGCCCCGGGTCGCCTCGATCAACACCTCCGGCCACAAGTTCGGGCTGGTCTACCCCGGAGTCGGCTGGGCGCTCTGGCGCGACCACGAGGCGCTCCCCGAGGAGCTGGTGTTCCGGGTCAACTACCTGGGCGGCGAGATGCCGACCTTCGCGCTGAACTTCTCCCGGCCCGGTGCCGAGGTGATCGCGCAGTACTACACCTTCCTGCGGCTCGGCCGGGGCGGCTTCCGGGCCGTGCAGGGAGCCTGCCGGGAGGTGGCCACCTACCTGGCCGGGCGGATCGAGGCGCTCGGCGGCTTCCGGCTGCTGACCCGGGGCGACGAGCTGCCGGTCTTCGCCTTCACCACCACCGGTGACGTGCCGTTCGACGTCTTCGACGTGTCGCGACGGCTGAGGGAGCGCGGCTGGCAGGTGCCCGCCTACACCTTCCCGGCGAACCGGGAGGACCTCTCGGTCCTGCGGGTGGTCTGCCGCAACGGGTTCTCCCGCGACCTCGCGGACCTGCTGCTCGGCGACCTCGAACGGCTGCTGCCGGAGCTGCGCAGCCAGCCGGTCCCGCTGAAGGAGATGGGAGTGCCGGTCCGGTCGGGCTTCCACCACTGACGGCCCCGCGCCGGCGGCGACGCAGGCGGCAGGCGAACGACGGACGTCAGGCGCGACAGACGCGGTAGGCGGACGACGGGACGGTGCGCTCGGGCAAGCGCTCGACCCCGCGCGGGGGGTGAGTGTCGCGGCGGGGAGGGCTGCACTGAAGCATCCTCCCCGCCGCGCGTCCCTGCGGCCCGGGGCAGCCTCCCCCCGTGAGGCTGCCTCGTTCCGGTGGGGGTCAGGGATCGCCGATCGTCCGGCTTGTGACGGACATGTCCGGACGAAGCGCCCGGACGGTGAATCGGACCGACCCGAGAACAATGCCCCACGGACACATGAATGTTCGAGCGTCAGCCGGGGTTGTGAGACACTTCCGTCCGTCTCAGCTCCAGGACCTGGGGTTTGGGACGCCGGGCCGCTGAGGTTGGAGACGCCGCTGACGTCGGGGGAGACGGACACGCCCGCCCACAGCCCGGGCCGGTGGCCGTCCAGGCCCCGCCGATCCCGCCGCCCCCGGCCTCGGATGTTTGGAAGACCTCATGGGTTCCGCCTGGAAGAAGCTGCCGGACGAACTGTCCGCTCCCGCCAGACGCCTGACGGAGGAGCTCCGCGCCGTCAAGGACGTGACAGGGCTCTCCCTGTCCGAACTGGCCGCCCGGACCCACTACAGCCGGGCCTCCTGGGAGCGCTGGCTGAACGGCAAACGGATCGTCACCGAGCAGGCGCTCGAGGCGCTGATCGGGGCGGTGGAGTGCAACGGGCCGGCACTCCGGGCGCTCTGGGAGGCGACGGCGGCAGGGGAGCTCGCCGGGGAGCCCGGCGATGGGCGCACCGGAACGGAGCCTGAACCGGCGTCGGGCCTGACGGCTCCCGGAGCCGCTGCGCGCCCGGCGTCAAAGGACGCGGCCGAGGACGCGGACCGGGCCGTCGAACCGGCGGCGGGCGCGTCGGAGCCCACCGCCGGAACCACGACGGACCCGGAGACCACGGAGACGACGGAGACCGCCGGATCGCCCGAGGACGCGGAGGACCCGGAGGACCCGGCGCCCTCGGAGGCAGGGCCGGGGACGCCCCGCGCCCGCCGGACGCCGGGGCGGCAGATCGCGCTCGTCGCCGCCGTGGCGGCGGCGGTGGTGCTGCTCGTGCTCGCCGGCATGCGGTACTCCTCGGGCGACGGCAGTGAGCCGACCGCCGTCGCCGAGCCGGCCGTGTCCTCGTCCACCCCCGCCAAGACGGCCCCGACGGTGGCCGCCTGTCAGGCCGTCGGCTGCTCGCACAAGGACCCCAAGGCCACCGGCTGCGGCGCCGACGCACGGACCGTGCAGACCACCAACATCGGCAAGGTGGTCGCCTACCTCCGGTACAGCCAGAAGTGCCAGGCCGCCTGGGCGGCGATCACCGAGGGCCAGCCGGGCAACCAGGCGGTCGTCACCACCAGCGCCGGCGAGACGGAGACGGCCCTGATCCACTGGGGGTACGACAACTACTCGGCGATGGTGAACGCGGCGGATCCGGCCGTCACCCTCCAGGTCTGCGGCCACCAGTCGGCGGGCGTCTCCTGCACGAACGGCGTCTCCGACCTGGCCCGGCTGGTCGCGTCCACACCGATCCCGATCGGCCCGGCGTCCCCGCCCCCGGCGATGGCCTCCGCACCGGCCGCGACGGCCACCGAGCCCCAGGCCGCCGAGCCCGCCTCCGCGGCCCCGTCCCCGACGGCCCCGTCCCCGACGGCCACGCCGTAGGGCGCCTCGCCCGGATCCTGTCGGACGGCCCCGCCGGCCCGGCAGGATCCGGGGAGCCGGCCCCGAGGAACGGGACCGGGCTAGTCGAGGTAGCCCCGGAGCTGGGCGGCGAAGGCGTGGTCGCGGAGCTTGACCAGGGTCTTGGACTCGATCTGCCGGATCCGCTCCCTGGTCACGCCGAACAGGGTGCCGATCTCCTCCAGCGTGCGCGGCCTGCCGTCGTCCAGGCCGTAGCGGAGCTGCACCACCTGGCGCTCGCGCTCGCCGAGGGTGGCGAGCACCGCCTCCAGGTGCTGGCGCAGCAGCAGGAAGGTGGCCGACTCCGCGGGTGAGGCGGCGTCGGCGTCCTCGATCAGGTCGCCGAGCGCGACGTCGTCCTCCTCCCCGACCGGGGTGTGCAGCGAGATCGGCTCCTGGGAGAGCCGGAGCAGCTCCCGGACCCGCTCCTCGGTGAGGTCCAGGACGGCGGCGATGTCGGCCGGGCCCGGCTCGGTGCCGCGCTCCTGCAGCAGCGAGCGCTGCACCCGGATCACCCGGTTGATCAGCTCCACGACGTGGACCGGCACCCGGATCGTCCGCGCCTGGTCGGCCAGCGCACGGCTCATCGCCTGGCGGATCCACCAGGTCGCGTAGGTGGAGAACTTGTAGCCGCGGGCGTAGTCGAACTTCTCCACCGCCCGGATCAGGCCGAGGTTGCCCTCCTGGATCAGGTCCAGCAGGGTCAGGCCGCGGCCGACGTAGCGTTTGGCGACGGAGACCACCAGTCGCAGGTTGGCCTCGGTCAGCCGGCGCTTGGCGATCCGGCCGGCCACCACCAGGGTGTCCAGTTCACGGGCCAGCGGGTCGGCGGGCGGCGGCTCCCGGTTCAGCCGTTCCTCGGCGAAGAGGCCGGCCTCGATCCGGCGGGCGAGTTCGACCTCCTCGGCCGCGGTGAGCAACCGGATCCGGCCGATCTCGCGCAGGTACTGGCGGAGCAGGTCCGCGGCCGGACCGCTCCCCTCGGGGGCGGCCCGGTGCTCGGGCGCGCCCTCGGCTTCGGGGTGGCCCGCCGGGAGGCCCTGGGCGGGGATCCGGGCACCGCCCGGGGGTGGTGCCCCGGCCCGCCCGTGGTCCGCGGAACCGTCGGGGCCGTCGAGCCCCCCGGCGCCGTCGAGCCCCCCGGCGCCGTCGGGTCCTTCGACGCCGTCAGGGTCTTCGACGTCGTCGGGACGGCCGGGACCGTCGGAGGCCCCGTCCTGGGGGGCGAGCGGTTCGTCGGTCGGCTGAGCGGTCGCGGCAAGGCCTCGGTCCACGGGCATCCCCTCGGGGCGGGCGCGACTCTGGCGGACCCGCGCTGTACGGAGGTGGGACGCCTTCCAGTGTGCGGCACGCCACGCTCCGTGGCCGAGACTCGTGCGCGGACTTTCTGAGCGCGGTCCGCCAGGAGCGGCGCGCGTCGGCCGCCGGGGCCCCGACGGCGCTACAGCGCGGCCGAACCCCTGCTGCGCAGCTGCTGCCCGTACTGCTGGAGCTGCCACAGCTCGCTCTGCACGGCGTGCAGTTCCTCGGCGGCGGCCCGGTTGCCGAGCCGCTGGAGGTGGGCCCGGACCTCGTTCACCCGCCGGTCCACGGCCAGCAGCCGCAGCTTGACGAGGAACTCCCCCGCGTAGATGGCGTCCACCTTGCGGCGCGAGCGCACCGGCTCCACGGTCAGCTCGGTGACCAGCGAGCGCACCTGGTCGTCCGGGCAGGCCTCGCGCACGGTGCTGGTGAAGTCGGCCAGTGTCGCCCCGTACGCGGCGCCGCCGGCCTGCCCGATCGCGCGGCGCACGGCGGTGTACGGCGGGGTGGGGAACTCGTCCTCGGCGTAGTTGTCGAAGGCCGGGGCGACCAGGTCCGGGTGCTGGAGCGCCAGCTTGAGCAGCTCGCGCTCGACGAACTGGGCCGGGTCGCGCGGGTTGACCGTGAAGACGGGGCGCGCCGGGCGGACCGGCTGCGACGGGTCGGGGCGGCGCTGCTGGCCGGTGCCGCGCGGGTTCTGCTGGCGTTCGCGGTCCCAGCGGGCCAGCTGGGAGACCCGGCGGACGACGAAGGGCTCGTCCAGGATGCCGAGCATGCCGGCCAGCCGGACGGCGTACTCGTGCTGGATCGAACGGTCCTTGATCTTGGCGACGATCGGCGCCGCCTCCTCCAGGGCCGCCGACCGACCTTCGGGCGTGTCCACCCGGTGCCGGGCGACGGCCGAGGACAACGCGAACTCGAAGAGCGGCACGGGGTTGTCGATCAGCTCGCGGACCGCCTCGTCGCCCTTGGCCAGGCGCAGGTCGCACGGGTCCATACCGCCGGGGCTGACCGCGATGGAGGTCTTGGCGGCGAACTTCTGGTCGTCCTCGAAGGCGCGCAGCGCGGCCTTCTGGCCGGCCGCGTCGCCGTCGAAGGTGAAGACGGTCTCGCCGCGGTACTGGGAGGTGTCCATCAGCAGCCGGCGGATGATCTTGATGTGGTCCTCGGCGAACGCCGTCCCGCAGGTGGCGACCGCGGTGGTGACCCCGGCCAGGTGGCAGGCCATCACGTCGGTGTACCCCTCGACCACCACGGCCCGACCCGACTTGGCGATCTCCTTCTTCGCCAGGTCGAGGCCGTACAGGACGTGCGACTTCTTGTAGATCGGCGTCTCGGGGGTGTTGAGGTACTTCGGCCCGTTGTCGTCCTCGCGGAGCCGGCGGGCGCCGAAGCCGATCACCTCGCCCGCGATGTCGCGGATCGGCCAGACCAGCCGGCCCCGGAAGCGGTCGATCAGACCGCCGCGCTGGCCCTGCGAGGCCAGACCGCCGAGCAGGATCTCCTTGTCACTGAAGCCCTTGCCGCGCAGGTAGCGCACCAGGTGCTCCCAGCCGACGGGGGCGTAACCGACACCGAAGGTCTTCGCGGCCTCCTCGTCGAAGCCCCGCTCGGAGAGGAAACGGCGGCCGATCTCGGCCTCCGGGGAGACCAGCTGCTCCTGGTAGTAGGCGGCGGCCACCTTGTGCGCCTCGACCAGCCGGGTGCGCTCGCCCTGCTGGTGACGGGGGCTGTAGCCGCCCTCCTCGTAGCGGAGCGTGATGTTCGCCTGAGCGGCCATCCGCTCGACGGCCTCGGCGAAGGTGAAGTGCTCGATCTTCATCAGGAAGGCGATGGTGTCGCCGTTCTCCTGGCAACCGAAGCAGTGGAACACGCCCTTGGCGGGGTTGACGTAGAACGAGGCGGACTTCTCGTCGTGGAAGGGGCAGACGCCCTTGTACTCGCCGCCACCACCGTTGGTCAGCTGTACGTAGTCGCCGACCACCGCATCGATCGGCAGTGCGCTCCGCACCGCCTGTACGTCTTCGTCCCTGATCCGCCCGGCCACCCCGGAAGTCTACTGGGGTGGCCGGGGTTTCCCGGGGCCGCTCCCCATCCGGTCCGGTGGCGGGCCCCGGCGGGCTCAGGTCCAGGCCGCCCCGACCAGCTTGCCGTGGAGGGCCAGCGCCGAGGCATCGGTGAGGGTGGCGATCTGGTCGATCACCGCGCGCAGGGCCCCCCGGTCGTCCTCGGCCTCGTGGTAGAGCGCGGCGAAGACCGGGTCCAGCCCCTCCGGCGCACGCTCGTTGAGGACGTACGCCAGCTCGGCGATCACGATCCGTTGACGGGCCCGGAGCTGGGCCTGCTCGTCGCGCTGCATCACGAACCGGACGGCGACCGCCTTGAGCACCGCGCACTCCAGGCGGACCTCGCGCGGCACCACCAGCTCGGCCTCGTACCGGGTGAGCCGGCCGGGCCCGTAACGGGCGCGGGTCGCCTGCTCGGCGGCGAAGCAGAAGCGGCCGATCAGCTGGCTGGTGAGGTCCTTCAGCCCGGCCCGGGCCCGGGCGGTGCCGTCGTACGCCTGGGGCCACCACTCCTGCGCGAGCAGCCGGTCCAGGGCGTCCGACAGCTCCTCCGGCTCGGCGTCCGTGGCGTAGCGCTCGGCGACCTTGAACAGTTCGGCGCGCTCGCTCGGGGCGAGCAGCGCGGCCGGGTCGATGTGACCGGCCTGGAGGCCGTCCTCCACGTCGTGGGTGGAGTAAGCGACGTCGTCGGACCAGTCCATGACGGTGGCCTCGAAGCACTTGCGCCCGGCCGGGGACCCGGCCCGCAGCCAGCGGAAGACCGGCAGGTCGTCGGCGTAGACGCCGTACTTGGGCGAGGCCGGGTCGGTGGGATGCGCGCCGTGCGTCCACGGGTACTTGGTGGCGGCGTCCAGGGCGGCGCGGGACAGGTTGAGCCCGACGCTGCGACCCGGCCAGGGGGCCAGCCGGGCGGGTTCCTCGTCCTGCGGGGCGAACCGCTTGGGCTCCAACCGGGTCAGGATGCGCAGCGACTGCGCGTTGCCCTCGAAGCCGCCGCAGGCCTCGGCGGCCTGGTCGAGCGCCTCCTCACCGGTGTGGCCGAACGGCGGGTGGCCGATGTCGTGGGCCAGGCAGGCGGTCTCGACGAGATCCGGGTCACAGCCCAGCGCCGCGCCCAACTCCCTTCCGACCTGGGCGCATTCCAGCGAGTGGGTCAGCCGGGTGCGGGGGAAGTCGCTGCGCATCGGGGCGACCACCTGGGTGGTGCCGGCCAGCCGGCGCAGGGCGGCGGAGTGGAGCACGCGGGCGCGGTCGCGCTGGAACGCCGTCCGGCCCGGGCGTTTGTCCGGTTCGGGCACCCAGCGGGCCTCGGCGGCGTGGTCGTACGGGTTCGGGGTGGTGGCGAGGCGGTGCGTGGTGTCGTCCATATGCCCTTCACGGTACGCCGAGCCCCCGACACCGGAAGTGTGCCGCGCGCGACGGGACGCGGGCCGGGGCGTGAACGCTCGGCCGCCCGCGGAAGGGCCCTCCCGGGCCCTCCCGCAGCCACTGGCCCCCACGGCCCGGCACCTTCACGAGCCGGCATCCTCACGAGCCGGCGCCTTCACGACCCGGCGCCTTCACGACCCGGCGCCTTCTTCACGAGCCGACAGCCGATGTCCGGTGCCGGTTCAGCCGCGGACCGCCCTGAGGACGGCCGCCGCGGCGCCCTCCTGTCCCTTGGCGTTGGGATGGATCCCCGCCAGACCGGGCGCCGGGAACGGCGGCTCGACCCAGCGGGCGGCCTCACCCGCGCACATGTCGTGGCCGGACGAGGGCGCGGCGAGGTCCACGAAGACGGCGCCCGCCGCCTCCGCTCGCCGCTTGAGCATGGCGTTGAGCTGCTGCTCCTTCTCCACCAGGAAGCCCAGATCACCCCCGGCGACGGTCTTGCCGAGCACCGGGACGCAGACGGCCGGGTCGGCCGGCAGCAGCGAGGGGTAGCCGACCACGTAGATCTTCGCCTGCGGAGCGCGGCGCTTGACCTCCTTCAGCGTCTCGCCCAGCCGTTCACCGGCCGCGTCCACCTTGCGCTGCACCTGGTCGGCACCGTCCGACGCGGCGTAGTGCTCGCGGCACGGTGCCGGCGCCCGGCCGGAGCCGACCAGTTCCTTGACCGCGTCGACCAGGTTCTCCTTGGCGCACTGGGTGACGACCTCCATGAACCCGGCGTCGTTGCCGCCGATCCCCACGGTGACCAGCCGGGTGGCCGGTTCGATCGCGTCCAGCTGCGGCGGATTGGTGCCGCTGCCCGTCTCCTGGGAGCCGGTCAGGTCGCCGGTGCGGGCCCCGCTGCAGCTGGCGTCGCGGAACTGACCGCCCGCCAGGCCGAGCGCCTTGGCCACCAGGCTGGGGTAGTTGACCGTCGAGCGGGCGCAGCCCTTCGGCTCCCCCGCCTGCGGGCTGATCTTGAGCCCCGCGGTGTACGAGTCACCGAGCGCCACGTACGGACCGGTCGGTGTCGGGGTGGGGGTCGGCGTGGCCGACGCCGCCCGGTTCGCCTGCGGACCCCCCGGTACGGCGGCGCCGACGGCGGTGTCCGTACCTCCGGTGCCGGAGCAGGCGGCGAGCAGGACGGCGGCGAGTCCGACGGTCAGGGCACCTGTCAGGGCCCGCGGTACGGCGCGTGACGGGTCGGTCTGCGGCGTGGCGGACGCAGTGGTCGACGACGAGCCCGACCGGGCGCCGGTGGGCGCGCCCTTCGGGCGTACGGACAGAGGCACGGGATCCCCCCGGGTAGGAGCCGTTGGCGTTCTTCCTACGACGGCCCGTCCCCCGGGCACCGCCATCCCAACGGACGGAGACGCCGGATCGATCCCGCCGGAACCGGCGGATTCCGGCGCCTCCCTACCGTGCCCGTCCTTCGGGGCCGCGCCCGTCTCTCCGGAGGGTATTCCTCACCCCCGGAGGGCATTCGTCGCCCCCGGGCGGCGTCCGCCGGCCCGGGGGCTCGCACTGCTCCGGGGGCTTCCGCTACTCCGGGCCGCGCTCGTGCTCCGCCAGGAACTGCTCGAACCGCCGGCCCAGCTCGTCCGCCGACGGCAGGTCCACCGGCTCGGCCAGCAGGCTCTCCCGGCCCTCGGCGCCCGCCACCGCGTCGTACTGACCCTCCATGCCGCGGATCGCCGAGCGCAGGTCGCCGTCCCCCTGCGACAGCTGGTCCTCGATGTCGGCGTACACGCCGTCGACCTGCTCGCGCAGCTGCGTGCCGGGCAGCACCAGCCCGGTGGCGGACTGCACCGCCTCCAGGATGAGCACCGCGGCCGCCGGGTACGCCGTGCGCGCCACGTAGTGCGGCACGTGCACGGCGAAGCCGAGCACGTCGTGCCCGGCCTCGGCGAGCCGGAACTCCAGCAGGGCCTGCGCGCTCCCGGGCACCTGGGCCTGCTCGAACCACTGCGGGTAGCCGGCGGCGAGGTCGAGGCGGTTGCCGTGCGGGGTCAGACCGACCGGGCGGGTGTGCGGCACCCCCATCGGGATGCCGTGGAAGTCGAGCGACAGCCGGACGTCGAACCGCTCGACCAACTCGCGGACGGCCGCGATGAACCGCTCCCATTCGACGTCCGGCTCGGGCCCGGTGAGCAGCAGGAACGGCGAGCCGGCCGCGTCGTGGACCAACTGGAGCAGGATCTCCGGCGGCTCGTAGGAGGACCAGTGCTCGCGGTCGAAGAGCATCGCGGGGCGGCGGGCGCGGTAGTCCACCAGACGGTCGTGGTCGAAACGGGCCACCACCTGGGGCTCCCCGGCCTCCAGCAGGTGGGTGACCACCTGGCCGCCGGCCTCTCCGGCGTCCATGAAGCCCTCGAAGTGGTGGAGCAGCACCAGACCCGCGCCGGTGTCGGCCAGCGCGGCCCTCGCCGCGGCCACGGCGGCCACGCCCTGCTGATCCAGCTCGTACAGCGCCTGGGGATCACGCACCGCGTACCCACACCCCGCTCTCTACTCGGTCTCTAGCTACTCGTCGGACTCGTGCCGGTTCTCCTCGTGCAGCGTGCGGCGCTCCGCCGGAATTCCCGCTGCCGGGATTCGCCTCCCCGGCTGCGGGACTCCCCCCGTTCCGCTGCCCGGAATCCTCCCGCCGCACCGACCGGACGACCGGGCCGCACCGACCGCCCACGACGGCCCCGGAACGCCTCCGCGACCTTCCGCCGGTCCCACTGTGGACTCCCGCGCCTTTCCGGCCACCGCCCGCCCGCGCCCGCCGCCGTCCCGCGCCGCCCGCGAGCGCTCGGCGCGCCCCCGGCGGGCCGACTCGACCATGATCGCACCCGATGGTAAAAGCCCTGCTCAGGGGCGGGTGAACGGCCCGTCGAGGCAGCCCGCCGCCGCACCCGGCGGCCATTCGTGTGCTGCGAAGTGACGCACCGCCTTCTGGCGGGTATCGTCCTCTCGCTGCCTCGCATCGTCGCGTCGTCGTCACGTCGTCCGTAACGCCGTCGATCACGTCCCGGCCCGGTGCTCGGCCAGCCACCTACGACGCATCTTGCCTTCACCTGGCCGCCTGTTTCCCTTCGCGCTCTCGTATCCTCATCGGCCATCTCGCGGACGCACACTGTCCCCTCGCTCATCCCGCCGGACCGGTCCGTGGACCCGTGTCCGTTCCGGCACCGCGCTGCCCGTCTCCGGGCCGCCGCCCCCCACCCCGCCCGACCGGACCTCCGGCGTGCGCGGGTACCGGCGGGCGGACCTCCGGGGCGGGGCGAAAAGTCCACTGCTCGGCCCGCGCGCACCCAGGCACGGGCCGGCATCCTCCGACCGATGAAGGACCGAAGGTTCCGTGCCCGTACCTCTCATCCTCACCGGCCGCACCGTGCGGCTGGAGCCCCTCGCCGCGCACCACGCCGAGGCCATCGCCCAGGCCGGCGCCGAGGACCGTACGACCTACGCCTTCACGCCCGTCCCGCACGGCCTGGAAGCGGCCCGCGAGTACATCTCGCGGGCCCTCGCCGACCAGGCCGCGGGCCGGTCGCTGCCGTTCGCGACCGTGAGCCAGGCCGACGGCCGGGTCGTCGGTTCCACCCGCTTCCTGGAACTCGACTACTGGCAGGGCCCGCTGGTCTGGCCCCCGGCGCCGGGCGTGCCGTTCGGCGACCCGGCCACCGCCGTGCCCGACGCCGCCGAGATCGGCAACACCTGGCTCTCCCCCCGCGCCCAGGGCACCGGCATCAACACCGAGGCCAAGCTGCTGATGCTCCGGCACGCCTTCGAGGTGTGGGGCGTCCAGCGGATCTCGCTCCGTGCCGATGCCCGCAACCAGCGGTCGCGGGCCGCCATCGAGCGGCTCGGCGCCACCTCGGAGGGCGTCCGGCGGGCGCACTCGCGCGGGCTCGACGGAGTGGTCAGGTCCACCGCGTTCTACTCGATCCTGGACGACGAGTGGCCCGCCGTCCGCGACATCATCGAGTTGCGGATCGCCGCCGCCACCTCGCCGAGCGCCCCGGATCCGGCGATCAACCAGGAGTGCCTTAGACACGGCGGCAGCGGGCACCTGATCACGGCCTGACGCGGTCGTGTCGCTGTGACCGCCCGATCCGGGCGGTCACAGCGACACGACCGCCGGCGGGCGGCGGACGGCGGGGCCACCTGCGGGCGCTTCGGGGTCGCCCTCGTGCCGGGGGTCCGGTCACCCGCGGGGGTCCGGTCACGGCCCTCCGGGGCGACCGGTGCTCAGGGCCGGTACCCCCGGGTGGCGAGTGCCAGGACCTCGCCGAGGAGCTCCGGACCGTCCGCGCTCCCGACGTGGGCGGGATGCGCCTCGACCAGCGCCGACACCGGCCGCCGGCCGCCGCCCCGCACGGGGGCCACCCGGACCGCCCAGATCGCGAACCCGGTCCGGGCACGGTGCAGGTGGAGCACCCCCTCGGAGGTGTAGGACTCCCACGTCTGCTCCGTCCCGCGCGGGCGCAGACCCCGCCTGATCCGCTGCCACTCGTCCTCGCTCCAGACCACGTCCGGGACGGGACACGGGCGCGGCAGCCGCAGCGGCTTCGGGGAACCGTGCTCCGGCGCGTTCGCCACACCGCCCGGCTCGACGAAGGCCCAGGCGGGCAGCGGTTCGCGGGCCGCCGTCCAGGCGGCGGGGATGCCGCCCGCCCCGGTACGGGCCGCGACCACACCGCCCGTGATCGCGGCCACGGTGTCCATGTCCCCGCCGACGCTCACGGCCTCCCAGAGCGCCCCGCGGTAGTCGGTGAGCCGGCGGGCCGCGCACCAGAGCGCGTACGGGACGGTGTCGGCGGCGCTGACCCGGCTGCCGTTGCCGAGCACCTTCGCCACGGCCCCGAGGTCACGTTCGTCCAGCAGCGCGACCGCCTCGTTCAGGCCGTCCCGCACGGCTCCGAACGGCGTGAGGTCCCGCACCGACTCCAGGAAGCCCCTCGCGGTCACGGGCTCCGCGCGGGCCCGTACCGCGCAGGCCGCGGCCACCGCCACGGCGATCGCGCCGTCCACAGCCTGCGGGTGAGTGTGGGTGATCGCCGCGCTTTCGGCGGCCGGCTCGACCGCCGCTCCCGGGTCGTCTGCGTACGCCGCCCCCAGCGGGGCGACCCGCATCGCGGCGCCGTTGCCGTACGAGCCCTGGCCGTCGAAGAGTTCGGCGGCCAGTACCTTGGCGTCACCGCCCTCGCGGACCAGCCGGAGCAGCCGGTTGGCGGCCGGGCCGTAGCCGCGGTCGAAGTCGTGGCGCCGGGCGAAGCCGTGGGTGAGATCGAAGGTGTCGACGGCCCCGCGCTCGGTGTGCGCGGCGTACACCGAACAGGCCATCTCGGTGTCGTCGGTCCACGGCCAGGGGCCGGGCGGGGCGGTGCGGGCGGCCAGGTGGGCCCTGGCGGTGGCGGGAACGAAGAACTGCGCGCCGAAGGCGTCGCCGACCGAGAGGCCGTCGAGCGCGTCGAGCGCGGGGCCGGTGCGAGGAGTCGTCATCAGGCCCCAGCCCACCCGTCCGACCGGTCCTGCGTCAACCCCGCATGACCCAAGATTCCCCGCACGGGCGGCGTTTCGCATACCGCCGACCCGGGCGGGAAGCACCCGGGGCATGACCCGCGCCATCGGACTCGCCGACCGCTGCTGCTGCTCGGCGCCGACCAACAGCACATCGTCACCCGTGCACGACTGCACGGGCTCGGCGTCCCGTCCGGCACCATCGCCCACCGCCTGCGGCCGGGCGGACCGTGGCAACAGGTGCTTCCCCGGGTGATCTGCCTGCAGACCGGACGGCTGACGTCCCATCAACGACTGCGCGCGGCACTCGCGTACGCGACGCCCAAGGGCCGGGCGGACGGGCCCGCCGGAGACGTGCTGCTGACCGGCGCGGCCGTCCTGGCCGACGCCGGGCTGCCGTCGGCCGGGCACCCGGCCGACCCGACCTCGGTGGACGTCCTGATCCCGGGCCCACGACGGGTCTCCGACCGGGGGTTCGTGCGGATCCACCGTGCGGCCGGAGCGATGCCGGGCGGGCACGAGCGCGACGACGGGCTCCGGAGCACGACGGTCGCCCGGGCGCTGGCCGACCTCGCACCCCGGGAGAGCGGACGGCGCCGGTTCTGGGCGCTCTGCGCCGAGGCCGTCCAGCGGCGACACTACGAACTCGGCGAGCTGCTGGACCAGTTGATGGCCCGGCCGGACGCGCTCGACCTGACCGGGCCGGCCGGGGTGGTGGAGGAACTGGCCGCCGGGGTCCGCTCGGCGGTCGAGGGCGAAACCCGGGACGCGGTGCGCGGCTCCGGGCTCCCGGAACCGCCCTGGAACCCGGTCCTCCTGCTGGACGGGCGGTTCCTGGCCGTGCCCGACGCCTACTGGCCGCGCCTGCGTCGCGCTGGAGATCGACTCCCGGGCCTGGCACCTGCGCCCGGCCGACCACGAGCGGAGCCTGACCCGGGCCAACCGGCTCACCGTGGCCGGCCTGCCGGTGGTCCGCACGACCCCGCTCCAGCTGCGGCGCGACCCGGCGCCCGTGCTGCGGGAGCCGGCCGTGCTGCTCGCCGGGGGACCGCACGGCCCTCGGGTCCGGATCACCTGGCGGCGGGCCCGGTGGTGCTGGTGCGGCCGGTCCCACGGGCTGCGCGGAGACGCGGAGACGCCGAGACGCCCGGCGGTGGCCGACGGCGTACGCAGGGGCGGGCAGGGGGCGGCGGGTCAGGAGGTGGCAGGCGTGACGTCGGTGGGCGCGGCATCGGTGGGCGCGGGGACGGTGTCGGCGGGGACGGTGTCGGCGGGGACGGTCGCCGCGGTGGCGGCGCCGGCGGCCTCGGCGGCGGCCACCAGGCGCTGGAGTTCCGCGAGGTGCTCGGTGAGGGCCCGCCGACCGGCCCTGGTCGCGACGAGCCAGGTGCGCGGGCGCCTGCCGACCGCGCCCTTCCTGACCTTGAGGTAACCGGCCTGCTCCAACGCGGTCGCGGCCTTGCTGAGCACCGAGTCGGAGACCTCGCAGTGGTCGCGGACGGTGCCGAACTCGGCCTCCGCGCAGGCGCTGAGGAAGGCCAGCACGGTGAGCCTGGTCGGGTGCTGGAGCAGCGGATCGAACGGGGCCGCCATCAGTGGGCCGCCGCGTCGCGCCGGATCCGCTCCGCCAGCCACCCGGTGACCGCCCAGAACGCCGCACCGGCCGCGAGACCGGCGGCCGCACCTATCCAGCGCACACCGCCACCGGCCAGCAGGACCAGGCCCGAGGCGGCCCCGGCCGCGGCGAACACCCCGAGGACGGCCAGCACGATCAGGCCGCCGTAACCGGGGGCCGGCCGGTGCACGATGCCCGCCTCGCGCATCGCGATCCGGGCGAGCGCACCGGTCAGGGCGGCGAAGACCACGCCGAACACGCCGCTCAGCCAGGAGACCCCGGCCCCGATCGCCTGACCGACGCCGGTCCCGTAGACGGTGAACGCCACCGCGAAGGCCGGGCCGTACCAGCCGGGGAGCCGGCCGGAGGCCTGGGCAGCCGCCTTGGCGCGGTCGGCGAGGCGCAGCGCCTCGGCTGCGGGAAGCGCGGGTCGGACGGGCTCGGAGCTGCTCATGGAATCCCCCTGCGGTGCGGCCCTCCGGGAGAGCGCCGTGATGCTCTCACTATGGCATCTACTTTCCGAGCTGGAAAGTACTTTCGCGGGTGGACTGCTCGGCACTGCCCGGCGGCGGCCGGACCGTCGGCGGCGGCGCCGTCAGCAGCGGACGTCGATCTCCTGGAAGGTCGCGTAGTGGTCGGCGGTCCAGAACTGCTCGCCGGACTCGCCGGTGACCACGCGCCGGGCGCCACGGTCGGCGGAGCCGGGGGTGACGACGGTGAACTCGTGGTAGTAGCCGGAGGTCTTGCGGGGCAGGCGGCTTTCACGGTTCTCGAAGACGATGCCGTCCGAGCGGTACGGGTACGGGCCGCCCTTGGCGATCAGGCCGAGCGTGTCACGGGCCTGGACCGGCAGCCCGGTGCGGCAGACGTCGGCCATCGCCGGGTCGGTCGGCACCCAGGTGCCGGCGGGCGCGGGCGTGCCCGGGGCGGACGCGGTGCCCACGGGCGGGGACGGCTTCGGTGCGGTGGACCTCGGTGCGGTGGGCCTGGGCCCGGTGGACTTCGGCGTCGCCGGACCGGTCGAGGACGTCGCGGAGGCCTCGGGCGTGCTGTCGCCGGCGTCGTCCGACAGGACGTACCCGACTGCGGCGGCGAGCACGCAGAGCAGCACGGCCAGGGCGGTGAACAGGCGGTTTCTGCTGGTCATGGGCCCAGCTTGGCAGCCACCCGGGCCCGGACCGGGCAACCTCGCGCGTGGCCGCCGACACACCCGCCGGCACCGCTGTTCCGAGGAGGGCCGCGGGGTGAGGGGGTGGCGGGCTCGCCGGCCCGCCCGACCCGCCCGGCCCGGCGGTGGTCCGCTCGCGGTCCGGCCGTGGTGGCCCGGCCGTGGTGGCCCGGCCGAGGCCCGGCCGTGGAAAAAGCAGCGGCCGGGACGGGGACGGACGCCGTTGTCCGTTCCCGCCCCGGCCGCCTCACGTACGCCGGTTCTCCTGCGCCGAGCTCCGGTGTACGCCCCTCCCGGGTGGAGGGGATACGGTCAGCGATTCGACCGTGCCGAGGGGCTCAGAGCCCTCAGCGCGAGTCGCTGCCCGCAGTCTCGATGGCGGCGCGGCCTGCCTCCAGACGCGCCACCGGGATCCGGAAGGGGGAGCAGGAGACGTAGTCCAGCCCCACCTCGTGGAAGAAGTGCACCGACTCCGGGTCGCCGCCGTGCTCGCCGCAGACGCCGAGCTTGAGGTCGGGGCGGGTGGCCCGGCCGGCCTCGACAGCGTGCTTGACCAGCGCGCCGACGCCGTCGCGGTCGATGGTCTCGAACGGGGAGACCCCGAAGATGCCCTTCTCCAGGTAGGCCGTGAAGAAGGAGGCCTCGACGTCGTCGCGGGAGAAGCCCCAGACCGTCTGGGTGAGGTCGTTGGTGCCGAAGGAGAAGAACTCGGCAGCCTCGGCGATCTGGCCGGCCGTCACGGCGGCGCGCGGCAGCTCGATCATGGTGCCCAGCTTGATGTCCAGCTGGACGCCGGTGGACTGGGCGACCTCGGCGAGGACGCGCTCGCACTCGTCGCGGACCAGCTCCAGCTCCTGGACGGTGCCGACCAGCGGGATCATCACCTCGGGGCGCGGGTCCCCGCCGGCCAGCTTCCGCTCCGCCGCGGCCTCGGCGATGGCGCGGACCTGCATGCCGAACAGACCGGGGATGACCAGGCCGAGGCGGACGCCGCGCAGACCGAGCATCGGGTTCTGCTCGTGCAGCTTGTGCACTGCCTGGAGCAGGCGCAGGTCGTTCTCGTTGGGGTCCTTGCGAGCCTCGGCGAGGGCGACGCGCACCGACAGCTCGGTGATGTCGGGCAGGAACTCGTGCAGCGGCGGGTCGAGCAGACGGACGGTGACGGGCAGGCCGTCCATCGCCTGGAAGAGCTCCAGGAAGTCGCCCTTCTGCAGCGGCAGCAGGGTGGAGAGCGCGGTCTCGCGGTCCTTGTCGTTGTCCGCGAGGATCAGGTGCTCGACCTCCTTGCGGCGCTCCTCCCCGAGGAACATGTGCTCGGTGCGGCAGAGGCCGATGCCCTGGGCGCCGTACCGGCGGGCGCGCCCGCTGTCCTCGGCGTTGTCCGCGTTGGCACGCACGGCGAGCCGGCGACGGCCGTCGGCGTGCGACATCAGCCGGTGCACGGCCTGGACCAGACCGCCCTGGACGTCGGCGCCCGCGTGCAGGGTGCCCTCGAAGTACTCCACCACCGGGGAGGGGAGCACGGGTACCTCGCCGAGGTAGACCTTGCCGGTCGCGCCGTCGATCGAGACGACGTCGCCCTCCTCCAGCACCAGGCCGTCGGCGGTGGTCATCCGGCGGCGCTTGGTGTCGACCTCCAGCTCCTCGGCCCCGCAGACACAGGTCTTGCCCATGCCGCGGGCGACCACGGCGGCGTGCGAGGTCTTGCCGCCGCGCGAGGTGAGGATGCCCTCGGCGGCGATCATGCCGTCCAGGTCGTCCGGGTTGGTCTCGCGGCGGACGAGGATGACCTTCTCGCCGGAGCGGGACCACTTCACCGCGGTGTAGGAGTCGAAGACGATCTTGCCGATCGCGGCGCCGGGCGAGGCGGCAAGGCCCCAGGCGATCTGCTTGGACGTGGAGTCGGGTGCGAAGCGCGGGAACATCAGCTGCGAGAGCTGGCCGCCGGTGACCCGCATCAGGGCCTCGTCCAGGTCGATCAGGCCCTGGTCGACCAGCTGGACGGCGATCCGGAACGCGGCGGCGGCGGTGCGCTTGCCGACCCGGGTCTGCAGCATCCAGAGCTTGCCGCGCTCGATGGTGAACTCGATGTCGCAGAGGTCGAGGTAGTGGTTCTCGAGCTTCTGCATGATCGCCATGAGCTCGTCGTACGACTTCTTGTCGAGCTTCTCCAGCTCGGCCAGCGGCAGGGTGTTGCGGATGCCGGCGACGACGTCCTCGCCCTGCGCGTTGGAGAGGTAGTCGCCGTAGACGCCCTGGGTGCCGGTGGAGGGGTCACGGGTGAAGGCGACACCGGTGCCGGAGTCCTCGCCGAGGTTGCCGAAGACCATGCTGCAGACGTTGACCGCGGTGCCCAGGTCGTTCGGGATGCGCTCCTGGCGGCGGTAGAGGCGCGCCCGGTCACCGTTCCAGGAGTGGAAGACGGCGTGGATCGCGAGGTCCATCTGCTCGCGCGGGTCCTGCGGGAAGGCCCGGCCGGTCTCGCGCTCGACGATCGCCTTGAACACCTCGACGAGCTGCCGGAGGTCGGCGCCGTCCAGGTCGAGGTCGTTGGTGGTGCCCTTCGCGTGCTTGGCCTCGTCCAGGGCCTCCTCGAACAGCTCGCCGTCGACGCCCAGCACGGTCTTGCCGAACATCTGGACCAGGCGACGGTAGGAGTCCCAGGCGAACCGCTCGTTGCCGGACTGCGCGACCAGGCCGACCACGGAGGCGTCGGAGAGGCCGATGTTCAGGACCGTGTCCATCATGCCGGGCATGGAGAACTTGGCGCCCGAGCGGACCGAGACGAGCAGCGGGTCGTCGGCCTGGCCGAGCTTCTTGCCCATCTCCTGCTCAAGGGCGTCCAGGTGGGCGCCGATCTCCTCGTGGAGGGAGGCGGGCTCGCTGCCGGTCTCCAGGAAGACCTTGCAGGCCTCGGTGGTGATGGTGAACCCCGGAGGGACGGGGAGCCCCAGGTTGGTCATCTCGGCCAGGTTCGCGCCCTTGCCGCCGAGAAGGTCCTTGAGGTCCTTGTTTCCTTCAGTGAAGGAGTAAACAAACTTCTGCTGGGACGACACGGGTCGGTCTCCTCGCACACGGTTGCCCTGACGCCGGAGAACATACCCATTTCGAAGGCACTTCTGCGCCGCCAATAGGCCGTACGAGGCTGGTACCCAGGGGTAACCCGATAGATCGAATGCACCTAAAGGCGTTCACCTCTGTTGGCGAAATCGTCCGGATGACGCGAGCTATCGTTCAAGTCTTGAACGCCACGAAACAGGAAGATCACACAGGCGGGACGCAGGGTAGCGGTCGGCCGCACAAGCTGACGCCTCGGCTTGATTTCCTGCACCCTGAGCGCGCGATCCGCCGCCACCCCCTTCGGGAAGCGATTCGCCGGCGACTTGTTCATTTCGTCCTGTCAGCCGCCTTCTACCGGCACGGTATGTGGCAAGCGTCACCAGCGCATCTCACCGCTTGAGCGTAGACCGGATCCGCCGATCGTCGCACTCCGTCCAGAAACGTGCTCTCTCCGTGATGTTCGGTTGCCAAAAGGGAGCCCTCTTGGCCAGATTGGCCAAGAGGGCTGGGACAGGGTGGCGAGAGGCCTCCAAGGGGTCATTTCGCCGTTATGGACAGATCATCCGCCAGATGTGTCCGATTCGGCGTCTGCACCCGGGCGGGCGCAGTCATACGGATCGTCCAACCATCCCTCGGGCAGAACCACCCGGTTGTTGCCGCTCGTCCGTCCGCGGGGGCCGTCGGCACCGGCCGGCCAGGCCTGCGACTGCTCCACCAGGGCGAGGGTTTCGGCCAGTTCGGCCAGGGAGGAGGAATTGGCGAGCTTCACGCGAAGCTCCGAGCCGACCGAGAAGCCCTTGGTGTACCAGGCGACGTGCTTGCGGAAGTCGATCACACCGCGGGCTTCGTCGCCCAGCCACTCACCGAGCAGCTGCGCGTGGCGGACCATCGCCCGCGCCACGTCGGCGAAGGTCGGACGGGCGTAGTCCACCTCGCCCTCGAAGATCGACACCAGGTCCCTGAACAGCCACGGACGGCCCAGGCAACCGCGCCCGACCACCACACCGTCGCAACCGGTCTCGCGCATCATCCGCAGCGCGTCGTCCGCCGACCAGATGTCCCCGTTGCCGAGCACCGGGACGTCCGCCGGAACGGCCTCGCGCAGTCGGGCGATCGCCGACCAGTCCGCGGTGCCGCCGTAGTGCTGGGCGGCGGTGCGCCCGTGCAGGGCGATCGCCGACACGCCCTCCTCCGCGCCGATCCGCCCGGCGTCGAGGAAGGTGAGGTGGTCGTCGTCGATGCCCTTGCGCATCTTCATGGTCACCGGGAGGTCGCCGGCGTTGGCCACGGCCTCACGGAGGATCTCGCGCAACAGGTTGCGCTTGTACGGCAGCGCCGAGCCGCCGCCCTTGCGGGTCACCTTGGGGACGGGGCAGCCGAAGTTCAGGTCGATGTGGTCGGCCAGGCCCTCGTCCGCGATCATCCGCGCCGCCTTGCCGACGGTCACCGGGTCCACGCCGTACAGCTGGATCGAGCGGGGCTTCTCGCTCGGGTCGAACTTGATCAGCTGCATGGTCTTGGCGTTGCGCTCCACCAGAGCCCGCGTGGTGATCATCTCGGAGACGTACAGCCCCTTGCCGCCGCTCTGCTCACGGCAGAGGGTGCGGAACGGCGCGTTGGTGATGCCGGCCATCGGCGCCAGCACGACGGGCGGCCAGACCTGCATCGGACCGATGTTCAGCGGCGCGAACTCGGTGCTGGTCGCGGTGGGTGCGGGCGTGACTGTCATGCGCGGCTGACCTCGGGGAAGGGGGCTCGGGACTCTTCATTGTCCCCCACCCGGCGGACGGGACCGGGAGTAGGCCGCCGCGGAGCCCGGACGGCCGGCGGACGGCGGCGTTGCCGGAGCCCCCGTGACCGGGCCGCAGGCCGCGAGACACGGGCCACGGGGCACGAGCTGCGGGGGCACAGGCCGGGTCAGCCGCCCGACGCGCCGGGAGAGGAGAGGACCGTCACCGAACCGGAGGTCACCGAGACACGGACCTGGTTGGTGCTGGACTGGTCGGCCAGCAGCGGGTCGATGTGGCGGCTCCCCGAGACGGTGCCCCCGTTGAAGCGGTAGACCGAACCCCGCGGCAGGCCCAGGGTCACCGACCCCGACGTGGCGCCGATGTCCACGGTGCGCGGCGCCTGGGCGAAGGAGAGGTCGACCGAGCCCGAGGTCGCCCTCACCTCCACCGCGGTGGAGGTGAGACCGGCGCCCTTCACCGAACCGGAGGTGGTGCCGGCGACCACCGGGCCGGAGAGGTCGGCCAGCAGGATCGACCCCGAGGTGGAATCCAGCCGGACCTCCCCCGTCACCCCCCGCACGGACAGGCTGCCGGAGGATCCCGTGCCCTCCACCGAGACACCGACCGGCACCTCCAGCTCGATCTCCGCGCCGCAGCCGAGCTTCGCCACCGGCATCACCTGGCTGCAGCGCATCTCCACCCTGAGGTCGCCGCGGTCGAAGAGCACCGAGATGACGGGCGGTCTGATCATCCAGTCCAGCTCCTGGCGGACCACCACCTCGCCCTCCCGCCCCGGACTGATCCGGACCGTCGCCGAACCGGTGTCCAGCACCACCTTGCTCACCGCCACCGGGTAGGACTTCTCCGACTCCGTCCGCTGCTGCACCGCCATCGCCCAGGTCTGCACCGCGCCGATGACCAGCGTCACGGCCAGGGCCAGGACGCCGAGCACCCGCCACATCCGGTGCACCCGCCTCCCGGTGCCGTTCCCCGTCCCCTTCTCCCGTGGCTCGCGCTGCTCGCGCTGCTCGCGTTGCTCCTGGTCGCGCTGCCTCCCCGCCATGGACTACCCGACCTCCAGGAACCGCAGCACCGCCAGCACCCGGCGGTGGCTGTCGTCGGCCGGCGGCAGGTCGAGCTTGGCGAAGATCGAGTTGATGTGCTTGGCCACCGCGCTGTCGCTGACCACAAGAGCGGCAGCGATCGCGGTGTTCGACCGGCCCTCCGCCATCAGGCCCAGCACGTCCCGCTCCCGCGGGGTCAGCCGCTCCAGCGGATCGCGGTGACGGCGGACCAGCAGCTGGGCGACCACCTCCGGGTCGAGCGCGGTACCGCCGTCGGCGACCCGCTGCAGCGCGTCCACGAAGTCGTCCACGTTGGCCACCCGCTGTTTGAGCAGGTACCCGACCCCGCTGGTGTTGGTGGCCAGCAGATCGGCGGCGTACCGCTCCTCCACGAACTGGGAGAGCAGCAGCACCGCCACCTCCGGCCACTGCCGGCGGATCAGCAGTGCGGCCCGGACGCCCTCGTCGCTGTAGCCCGGCGGCATCCGTACGTCCGCCACCACCACCCCCGGGCGGTGCTCCTCCACCGCGGCGAGCAGTGCCTCGGCGTCCCCGACCGCGGCGACCACCTCGAAGCCCACCGCCTCCAGCACCTTGACGAGGCCGACCCTGAGCAGGACCGAGTCCTCGGCGATCACAGCACGCACGGCAACTCCACGGAGATGGTGGTCGGGCCCCCGAGGGGGCTGAGAACGGAAAGGGTGCCGTCGACCGAGGCGGTGCGCTTGCGCAGACCGGTCAGCCCGGTGCCCCGCGAGGCGTCCGCCCCGCCGACGCCGTCGTCGCTGATGACCAGCCGCAGCCGACCGCCGGCCGTCCGCACCGAGAGCTGCACCCGGGAGGCCTTGGCGTGCTTGGCGACGTTGGTCAGCGCCTCGGAGACGGTGAAGTAGGCGACCGCCTCGACGGTCGGCGCTATGTACTCGGCCAGGTCGACGTCCACCCGCACCGGGAGCGGGGCGCGGGCCGCGATACCGGAGAGTGCCGCGTCCAGGCCGCGGTCCTCCAGGACCGCCGGGTGCAGGCCGCGGACGAGGTCGCGCAGCTCGTCGATGGCCGCCTGGGCCTCCTCGTGCGCCTCGACGATCACCTGCATGGCCTCGGGCGGGACGTCCTTGAGCGTGCGCCGGGCCAGGCCCAGGTTCATCGCGAGCGAGGTGAGGCGCTGCTGGGTGCCGTCGTGCAGGTCGCGCTCGATCCGGCGGCGTTCCGCGTCGACGGCGTCCACCAGGCCGGCCCGGCTCTCGACCACCTCCTCGATCCGGTGCTCCAGTGCCTCCGCCCGCCCCGGCCCGAGCAACCGCACCGCCGCGGCCTTCTCCAGCCGGGCCAGCAGGGCCACCGCCCAGGGCAGCACGGCGAGGATCACGAGACCGCCCGCGGTGAGCGGGACGTCCAGCTGGAACCACTTCTGCCGGACCGGGGTGGAGTGCGGCATCAGCCAGGCCCAGCCGAACACGGTGCTCGCCACCAGGGCCGCGCCCCAGGCGTACACGGCCCCCATCGCACCGACCGCGAGCAGGGGGCCGGCCACCAGGTGGTAGCCGACCTGACGCCAGCTGACCCCGGTGCGCAGCCTCGTCAGGAGGCCGGACGGGACGCCGACCGGCCGCAGCAGCGGGCGCACCTCCACGCCGCGCAGCATCCGCAGTCGGCTGCGCTGGGCGGTCGTCAGCGGGCGCAGGCAGAGCAGGACCAGACCCAGGAGGAGGAAGGTCAGTTTCGGTGTCACGGCGGCGGTCAGGACCGGGAGGGCCGGCGGGATGCCGGAGGCGATGAAGAGGGTGTCACGCCGGGCGGCGGCCGACCACGGGGGCCGGGCGGCGCCCCTGGCGAGCGCGCGGCGCAGCGTCGTGGAGGGCATGGCCGACAGCCTAGGGCGGCATGATCGTCACCCACCATGAAGGGGGCTGCCGAGAAAGGGTGTACCTGGGTACACCCTCGATTCGGTTCGGCGCACTACCGACAGCGACGCCCGCCGACGCCACGCTTGTCGGTATGACGAGCCTCGCACCGCACTCCGCCCACCCGCCGCACGGGTACCCCGTCTGCTGCCCGGCCCATTCCGCCGCGGCCGCCGCCGCCGAGGGGCGGCTGCCGGTCGGGCCGACCGGTGACCTGCCGGGCGTGCCCGTCGGTCCGGCCGGGCCGTGGTCGGTGCGCAGCGTGCGGGCGGGCCGGAGCCGTGGCCGGACGGCCCTGGAGGTCTACGAGTACGGCGAGTTGGTGGACGTGCTCGTCGCGTCCCGGCTCGGCGCCGGGCTGCTGCGCGGCGCCCGGTGCTGGACGGTCCCCGACCCGGGCGGCCGTGGCGGCGCCGGGCGGTTCGCGGGCAGCGGCAGGCGCCGGGTCCGGCACGGGATGGCCTGGGGGCGGCTGCCGCGCGGCGGCGCGGCGCCGTCCGTCGGGTTCACCGCCGCCCCGGCCGCCGGGCGACTGCTGCGCCGGCCGGGGCGGTCGGCCCCGGTCGTCGAGGTGGCCGAGGTGGTCACGGTGGCCGGACAGTTGTGGCTGGCCTGGGCCGAGGGGGTGTTCGGCGGCGTGCTCGTCGAGACGGCGGACGGCGCCGCGTCCGAACGACGGCCACTGGAGCGGGTCCGCCACCGGGCCGGGGCGGACGCCCTCGCCGAGTGCGGAGGTGCCGGATGAGCGCCGTCCTCCCCGTCCGGCCCGGAGGTCTGCCCCGGTGGTCCCTCCACCTCGCCGTCGGCGCCCGCACCCGCGCCCGCGCCGAGCGGGTACCGGCGATCGCCGCGCTGGCGCTGCTGCCCTGGCTGGCCGTGCTCGTGGCCGCCGGCGAGACGGTCTGGGTCGTCCTCGACCTGCTCGAACTCGCCGCCCTGCTCAGGCTGGACGCCTCGCTGCGCCAACGCGGCCGGGCCGCCGCACGGCCCGCGACCGCGGTGGCCCTGCTGCTCACCACCGACGCCCTGCTGGACCTCGCCACCGCCGGCCCCGGCCACGAGACGCTCGTCGCGCTGATGATGGCCGGGTGCGTCGAACTGCCGCTGGCCGCCCTCTGTCTGGCCCTCGGACGGGCGCGGGCCGCCGACCGGTCAAAGCGTCCCGACCGCCGCCGCCCCGGTCGCCGCCGTCCGGGTCGGGAGCCGGGCCGTCAGCGCGCGGGTCTCCTCGTCCCGAGGTGTGTAGACGACCATGCGCGGTCCCTGGCCCGGGCCGAGCCAGAGGCTCGTGTACTCGTAGCTCAGCAGCCCGACCTCCGGCACGAGGAAGCGCTTCAGCCCGTTGCCCGGCCGCAGGACGTCGTGCCGCTGCCAGGCCGCGTCGAAGTCCGGAGAGGCCTTGCGGAGCCGGCAGAGCAGCGTCCGCCAGGCGGGCTCGGAGGCGTGCTCGCCCATGCCCGAGCGGAACCGGGCCACCATGACGTCCCGCTCGTACTCGTGGTCGACCAGCACGTCGCGGAACCGCGAGGGGGTGAAGGCCAGCCACATCAGGTTGCGGTCCTCGTGCGGCAGCGCGCCCAGGTCGCCCACGATCCCGGCGTACGGCGCGTTGTGGGCGAGTACGTCGTAGCGGGAGTTGATCACCGCGGCCGGGTAGGGGGCCAACTGGTCCAGGGCCGTCCGCACGCCCGGTGTCACGGTCGGGCACTCCACCACCGGCGTCGGATCCTCGGCACCGGCCAGCGCGAACAGGTGGGCCCGCTCACTCGGATCGAGGAGCAGAGCCCGGGCCACCGCGTCCAGCACCTGGACGGACACCTGGATGGCCCGCCCCTGCTCCAGCCACGTGTACCAGGTCACCCCGACCGCGGCGAGCTGCGCCACCTCCTCGCGGCGCAGGCCCGGAGTCCGGCGGCGGCCGGTCATCGGCAGGCCCACCTGCTCCGGGGCGATCCGCTCGCGACGGCTGCGCAGGAAGGCCGCCAGCTCGTGGCGGCGAGCGTCGGCGGCAGGTACCTTGCCCGTGTTCGCGGCGGCCGTACCGCCGGTGGCCGTACCGGTCGGGGCGGCAGTCGTCAGGCTCATCCCCCCAGCATGCGCCACCCGCCATCCTGTTGCCAGGTACTCCTTATACCTGGATAAGCACACTCTGGTACCAGGGTCCGGCGCGTCGGATCGTATGACTCGTGACCCAACAACTCACCGTCGCCAAGTCCACCGCCGCCGCCCTCCCGGCATCCGCCCGCCCCGCCGCCCCGGCCGACGCCGTCTCCACAGCCACCGCGTCCAGGGCCACCGTCTCCTCCGCCCACTCCGCACTCGGCACCGCCGGACTGGTCACCGTCCTGCTCGGGGCATTCCTCCCGATGCTGGACTTCTTCATCGTCAACGTCGCCCTGCCGACCATCGACCACGACCTCGCCGCCGGCCCCGCCGTCCTGGAACTGGTCGCGGCCGGGTACGGCATCGCCTTCGCCGTGCTGCTGGTCCTCGGCGGCCGGCTCGGCGACATCTACGGTCGTCGCCGCCTCTTCGTCGTCGGTGCCGCGACCTTCGCGGTCACCTCGCTCGCCTGCGGACTCGCTCCCGGTGCCTGGACGCTGGTCGCCGCCCGTGCCGCCCAGGGGGCCTCGGCCGCCCTGCTGGTCCCCCAGGTCCTCGGCACCATCACCGCTGCCACCCACGGCGCCCGGCGCGGCCGCGCACTCTCCGTCTACGGCGCGGTCGCGGGCATCTCGGTGGTGATCGGCCAGGTCCTCGGCGGAATCCTGGTCGCCGCCGACCTCTTCGGCACCGGCTGGCGCTCGGTCTTCCTCCTGAACGTCCCCTTCGCCCTGCTCACCGTCGGCCTCGCCTTCCGTTACGTCCCGGAGAGCCGGGCCGAGCAGGCCGCCAAGGTCGACATCGCCGGCACCGTCCTGCTCACCGCCACCATGCTCGCCCTGCTGGTCCCCCTGATGGAGGGCCGCGCCGCCGGTTGGCCGCTGTGGTCCTGGCTGCTGCTGGCGCTGTCGCCCGTCCTCGCCACCGCGTTCGTCCTGGTCGAGCTGCGGGCCGAGCGGCGCGGCGGCTCCCCGCTGGTGCCGCCCACCCTGCTGCGCATCCCCGAGATGCGGCGCGGCCTCGGTATCGCCCTCCCCTACTTCGGCGGCTTCGGCGGCTTCATGTTCGTCATCGCCGTCGCCCTCCAGCAGGGCCTCCACCTCGGCCCGGTCGCGGCCGGCTGGGCGCTGGTCCCGATGGCCGTCGGCTACTTCACCGCCTCGCTCGCCGGTCCTCGTCTGATCGGCCGCTTCGGCAGCCGCGTCCTCACCGCCGGCGCCGTCGTCCAGGCGGTCGGCCTCGCCACCCTGGCCGTGACCGTCCTCGCCGACTGGTCGCACTTCTCCCCGCTCCGGATGGCCCCCGGCGTCGCGCTCGCCGGCATCGGCCAGGGCCTGATCGGCACCCCGCTCTTCCGCGTCATCCTCTCCAAGGTCCCCGCCGACCGGGCCGGCGTCGGCAGCGGCGTCCTCGCCACCAGCCAGCAGTCCAGCCTGGCGCTCGGCGTCGCCACCCTCGGCACCCTCTACCTCGCCCTCTCCCCGACGCTGGGCCTCGACCGCGCCCTCGCCCTCTGCCTGGGCATCCAGCTCCTCGGTTCCTTCGTCATCCTCTGCCTCACCCTCCGTCTCCCCCGCTCCATCGGATGACGGTGGACGACCGGGTTCGGCGGCGCCTCACAGCCGCGTGCCCGCCTGCCACGGCGGAGGCGGGCACGCGGCTGTGAGACCACCCAAGCCGCGCAGCCCTCCTCCGTGCCGCCCCTCCTCCCCGTCCCTCCTCTTCGCCGTCTCGTCTCCTCGCCGTCCCTTCTCCTCGCCGCTTTCTCCGACCGCCGCGCTCAGCCCGGTCGCCCGGAGGTGAGCGTGCAGCTCCCGTCCGCGCAGGAGCGCTTCAAGCGGCCCCGCGAGACGGTCTCCAGCAGCCCGATCGCCCAGCACATCGGGCAGCCCCGCAGGGCGAGCACACCGACCGGGAGGAGCAGCAGGGCGACCGGTCCGACCACCGGGACCAGCGCGAACGCGCCGACCAGCGAGCCGAAACCCACCGCACCGCGCAGCAGATGACGGGGCAGCGAGGCGCTCGCGAAGTCCGGACGGTCAGTCATCACCACCTCCCGCAGGAGACCGGGCAGCGTCCCACAACGACTGCCGGACCGCCGCGCGGGCGCGGTGCAGCCGCGACTTCATCGCGGCGCCGCTCAGGCCCAGCGCATCGGCGACCGTCCGCCCGCTGAGACCCTGCACGTCCCGCATGACCAGGACGCGCCGCTGGTCGTCCGGGAGCGCGGCGATCGCCGCCGCCACCCGGCCGGCCTCCAGGCGGTTCAACACCTCGTCCTCGGCCGACACGGCGACGGCCTCCTCCACCTGCGGCCGGTCCCGCAGCAGCGTGCGTGCCCGGCGCAGGCACTCGTTGCGGACGATCCGGAAGGTCCACGACGCGAGCGCACCGGACGCCCGCAGCATCCCGATCTTCCGGTACAGGATGATCAGCGCCTCCTGCGCCGCGTCCTCGGCGTCCTGCGGCGAGGCGCAGAGCGACCGCGCGAACCGCTGCACGTGCGGGTGCGCACCCGACACCAGCGCGGCGAGCGAATCGACGTCGCCCCGCTGCGCCGCGCGGACCAGCACCTCCCCAGGCCAGGCGGCGGACTCAGCCACGGCCCCGCCCCCGCTTCCGCAGCACGACCACGCTGCACGTGCACAGCAGCACCACGACGACACCGACAGCGATTCCCACGACCACGACGACCTCCCAAGTCCTGCTCCGACGCCTGTCCGAACGTCCGTCCGTCCGTCGAAGACATTCATAGGAGGGCCGCCGCCGGTCAAAGGATTCTGCCCCGCCCCCACTTTCTTTCCGGCCGCGTCCCGCCCGGCCGACGTCTCGGGCTCGGCGGAGGCACCGGCTCGCGGGAAGGCCCGGAGGGGCGGGGCCGTCAGGCCGGTTGGGCGGCGAGGGTGCGGGGAGCCGGTGCGGGGGCCGGACCGGGGAGCGGGAGATCGGGGGCGTAGGTGAACCAGACGACCTTGCCGGTGCCTGCGGGCTCCCAGCCCCACGCCGCCGCCAGGGCCTCCACCAGGAGGAGGCCGCGTCCGTCGGTGGCGTCCTGGTCGGGCTCGGGGGCCGGGGCGGGCCGGCGGAGGGTCGGGCAGGTGTCGGCGACCTCGATGCGGAGGAGGGCGGAGGACCACCGGACGGTGAGGGTGCAGCGACCGCCCGCGTGCTCGACGGCGTTGGCGATGAGCTCGCCCGCGCACAGTTCGACGTCCGCCAGGGCGTCGTCCGACAGCGGCAGGTCCCAGGCGCGGGCGGTGTCCGCGACATGGCGGCGCGCCGCCGGGACCGCGGCAGGGTCCGGCGGGACGTCCCTCACGCAAGGCGTACCGCTTGTGATCACTGTTGCTCTCCGTCTCTGCGAAGTCCCTTGCGATTCCGACTGCTCCGCCACCCGTGAGGCTGACATCCATTCAACGCGGGTACACAGGACGGGAGAACCGGCGATGCTGGTCGGAGCGTTGAACCGGTTGAACGAAGGACGGGGATCGCGATGGCGAGACGACCGCGCACACCCAACACCGGACTGGCCGCTCTCCTCCTCCAGGCCCGCTGGGGCAACGACCAGCTCGCCCGGGCGGTGAACCGGGTCGGCGGGGAACAGGGGCTCGGCCTCACCTACGACAAGTCGTCCGTCTCGCACTGGCTCTCCGGCGCGCGCCCGCGTGCAGAGGTGCGCGAGGTGGTCCGGGAGGCGTTCGCGCGTCGGCTCGGGCGCCCCGTGACCCCGGAGGAGACCGGGTTCGGCGATCCGGTCCAGCAGGGCGGCGGCGCGCCGGGCGGCAGCACGCTGTCCGATCTGATGTCGATCGGCAAGGCCGACGTGGACCCGTCCCGCCGGGGAGTGCTCTCCGCAGGGCTCTACTCCGTCGCGCTCGCCCTGCCGGGGTTCGACGACCCGGACGCCGCCGACCGGGTCACCCGTACCGGCGCCGGGCGCACCGTCCGGATCGGGCCGGGCGAGGTGGAGACCGTACGAGCGATGACGGGCCGGATCGCCGGCATCCTCGACGAGCTGGGCGCCGCCCACGCCCGGCCGATGGCCGCGGCGTTCCTGGTCAACTCGGTCGGGCCGTGGCTCCGGGCGTCCGGCAGCGAGCAGGTGAAGGCCGACCTGCTGGCGGCAGCGGCCGACCTCACCTACCTGACCGGGTGGATGGCCATGTACGAGACGGCGCACGGGCTGGGGCAGCAGTACTACGTCCAGGCGCTCAGGCTCGCCCGCGAGGCCCGGGACCACGTCACCTACTGCCGCACGCTGCGCGGCATGGCCCTGCAGGCGTCGAACCTCGGCTACGGTCCCAGGGCGCTGGAACTCGCCGACTCCGCCGCCGAGGCCGCCCCTGCGGCAGGGCCGCGCCTGCGCGCCTTCCTCGCCGGCCAGCAGGCGCACGGCGCGGCCATGGTGAAGGACCGGCGCCAGGCGTTCGCGCGGCTGGCCGAGACCGAGGCCGCGCTCGCCAGGGCGGACGGCCGCAACGACGCGGTCGGCGGCTACGACCAGGCCGCCTACCACTTCCACGTCGCGCACGTCCTGTACGAACTCGGCGACCTCGCCGGGTCCGTACAGGAACTTCAGATCTCCAACCGGGTCCGTCCGGCCAACGAGAAGCAGGGCCGGGTGCACGCCAACGGGCTGCTCGCACGGCGGCAGACGGAGCTGGGCCACGTCGAGGCGGCGTGCGCGACGTGGCACGCGTTCCTGAACGACTACGTCACCCTCAGCTCCGTCCGCGGCGACGAGCACTTCCGGGCGCTCGGCACGTCGTTGGCCGCCCGTGCAGCCAGCCCCGGGGTGGTCCACCGGCTTCGGCAGCGCACCGACGAGGTGGCCCGCCAGAAGACCGCGTAGCGGCCCCGCCCGACCCGGCCGGCGACCGGCGCCGGGGCTCAAGGCCCGGTGCTCAAGACCCGGTGCTCAAGACCCGGGGGTCGGGGCAGGGCCCGGTGACGCACCCTCCTGGCAGACTCGGCGCCATGCGACGCGCCCTGCGACCGGACCTGACCCTGCTGCGCGAACTCGTCGAGGACTCACCGGAACTCGGACGGAGGCCGACCCACCCCGCGCCGGAACAATGGCTCCGCGACGCCGAGGCACGGATCGGGACGGCACTGCCGCCGTCCTACCGGTGGTGGCTGGCCGAGTACGGCCGGGGGCGAACGCTCGGGGCGGACATCGCGACGGTCGTCCCGCCCGAATGCGCCGAGGACGTCCACGAGGCCGTCAGCGCGCCCTGGCGGCGGTCCGCCGACCGGCTCCGCTTCGCCGGCGAGCCCGACGGCGGCAACGAGTACCACTTCGCCCTCGACCGGACGGGAGAGGCCGGGGCGGGCGAGTTCCCGGTGGTCCGCCGGGACGGCCTCGACGGCGAGGAGTACCCGGAGGCGGAGTCCTTCGCGGGCTTCCTGGCCGTCCACGAGGCGCGATCGCGCGGACTCGGCGACGGCCCCAACCCCACGATCGCCCGGCTGTGGCGGTCGACCCCCGGCGTACTGCTCGACAGCGGCGTGCTCGTGTACGGGCCGCACGGCATCCGGGAGCGCAACGAGACGTTCGAGGTGGCCCGCTACGCGCCCGAGTGGGTGCTGATCGGCGACGACAGCGGCGGCACCGGACTGTTCATGCGCCGGCACGGCCGCGACCGTACCCGCGTGTACCGCCTCGGTCTGGGCGCGATCGACGAGAACGTCGAGACGGAGGGCGAGCTCGTGACGGATGACCTGCTCACCTGGCTGGAGGAGGCCGGTGCCGCCGGCTGAGCCGGCGCCGGGCTCCTCCGACGGCCCGGCCCCGGGAGCTACTCGCCGAGTTCGGTGAAGAGGGTCAGCTGGAGGGCGCCGGGGGCCTCCAGGCGGGAGTTGAGGGAGTTCCAGGGGGTACGGACCGGCTCGGCGATCACCTCGGCGCCGGCGGCGGCGAGCGTGGCGGTGGTGGCCGTCGCGTCGTCCACCTGGAACGCGACCCGGAGGTGGCCCGCCACCCGCCGCCCGACCTCGACGTCGTCGATGTAGTCGGCGTGCCCCGGGTCGGCGATCTCCAGGGTGGCGCGGCCGGCTTCGAGGATGGTGACCCGGCCGTCCGGGGAGGAGAAGGCGCCGCGCTCGGGCAGGCCCAGCACGTCGCGGTAGAAGTGGAGCGCCTGCTCGTAGTCGGCCGCCGTGACCACCAGACGGAGTTCACGGACGGCGGGGGCTTCCTCGGACATGCCTGCTCCTTGCGATGACGTTGGGCAACGAGGTTGCGCGATCCCGGAGGTGCGGACCGCGGGCGCGGTGTGCGACGACCGCCACCGAACCGTGAACCCCCCACCCCCCGAGCCGATTCCCTCCTCGGTGACGGGGAGCGCGCGCCGCCCCCGTCACCGGAAAAGCCGTGGCTGCCGGGCGCCCCTTTGTGTCAGCATGACGATATGAGCAACGAACTCGTCGACGATCCTGCCGACACCCGCAACCGCGCCGACCTGACGGCCCTGGTCGCCGTCGGCGTCCAGCCCAAGTGGCTGATGTTCTGGGGCCACCGGGCGCAGCGGGACGGGTCCGTCGGGCCCGGGGTGCTGAGCCAGTGGTGGCCCGAGCACCCGTTCACCGTCGACGGGGTGGAGTACGCGACCGCCGAGCACTGGATGATGGCCGGCAAGGCGCGGATGTTCGGGGACGAGGGCATGCTGGCGCGGATCCTCGGGTCCGCGAGCCCGGCCGAGGCGAAGAAGCTCGGCCGGCAGGTCAGGGGGTTCGACGACGCGGCCTGGACGGCCGGGCGGTTCGAGCTGGTGGTGCGCGGCAACGTCGCCAAGTTCGCCCAGGACGAGGCGCTGCGCGGGTACCTGCTGTCGACCCGACGACGCGTCCTGGTGGAGGCCAGCCCAATGGACCGGATCTGGGGCATCGGGCTCGCCGCCGACGACGCGCGGGCTCAGGAGCCGACGGCCTGGCGCGGGCAGAACCTGCTGGGCTTCGCACTGATGGAGGCCCGGGAGCGGCTGGCCGGGTGAGCGCGGGCGCACCGGTGCCGAACGGCGGGGCGCAGGCCCCACCGAGGGGCGCGTGCGCGCTACGGAGTTCGCCGTTCCCACGCCCTCCGCGCTCCCGGACTCCATTCGCAAACCTCTGGACGCACTGCCGTAACGCGGTTGCCGTATACCGACGCCAGGATGACTTGCAGTCAGGGCCTAGTTGGACAGGTTGCGGTGATCATGCGTACACGGCACACAGAACAACCCCCCTTCCCGGACGCCGGCGCGGACGCGGAGGCGGACACCAACGCGCACGCGGGCGCGGGCAGCGGCACGGAGCAGGACGCGCTGGAACTCCGCGCCGAGCTGGACGAGTTACTGCGTGCCCGCCAGTACGCGGGCCAGCGCGAGCGCCGGCTCTTCGAGGCCGTCCGGGCGCTGCCGGAACGGCAGCACCCGGACGGTGAGCTGACCCGACAGCTGGCCCAGGCGCGGACGCTGCGCGAGGGACTCGCGGCCCGCTGCCTGGAGTTGAGCGACCAGTTGAAGATCCTGGAGGATCACCTGCGGCAACCGGCTCCGCGCCTGCGGATGCCCCGCCAGCCCACCGGGGCACGGTTCGGCGGGGGCGCGTACGACGAGGCGTCCGCCCCGTCGATGTCGCCCGCACCCCCGCCGCCGCGCGCCACCGGAGCACGGTTCGGCCGGTTCACCGCCCAGGCCCAGAAGGCCAAGGGGCCGACGGACCCGACCGGACCCGCAGGGCCGACCGGACCGACCTGGCCCGCAGAGCAGGCCGGACCGGCAGGAGCCGTGCCTGGGCCCGCCGCAAGCACGTCCCCACCCCCGCCGCCCCCGGCCGCCGAACCGCCCCGTCGCCGCTCCCCCGGCGAGCTCACCACCCTGGCCGACCGCATCATCGGCCTCTACCAGCAGGCCACCGGCGGCCACGCCGGTGGCCTGCAGGCCACCCACCACCAAGCGCCACCCCACCACGCGCCACCCCGGCAGGCGCCACCCCGGCAGGCGGCCTCCCGGGAGGCCGCCGACCTGCTCGCCCGGGCCGCCACCCGCCTCACCCCGCACGACACCGCCCGTCTGGCCGCCCTGCTGTCCCGTCGCGGCTCGGCCGGCGCGTCCCTCCAGCTCGCCCGGAGCGCGGCCCAGGGCGCTCCGGAGCACGCTGCCGCCACCCTGGCCGAGCTGCGCGAGGCCGGGCTGGCCGAGGAGGCCACCGAGCTCTTCCACACCCTCTGGTCCTACCCGGTCACCGCGCTTCCCGCTCTGCTGAACGCGCTGGAACGCGCCGGACAGCACGCCGACAGCGCCACCCTGCTCTGGGAGTGGGGCTCCGCCCCGCCCGCCGAACTGGCCGCCCTGGCCGTCCACCTGCACCGGTCGGACCGCGCCGTCGACGCCCGGACGCTGCTCCGCCAGGCCGCGGGCCGGCCCACCGCCGACCTGGTGGGCCTCGTCACCGCTCTCGCCCCGCCGCTCCCCGGCCTGTTGCTGGGCGAGCTGGCGGCGCTGCGCCCGCCGGCCGAACTGGTCGGGCTGGCCGCCGCGCTGCACGCGGCCGGCCAACGGCAGCTGTACGACGAGCTGTTGACCACACTGCTCGCGGACGCCGCCCGCCACCGCGCCACCCTCGCCGCCCTCCGCACGGAGGGCCTGCCGACCGCCCCGACCCCGCCGCCCCGCTCGCGCTGGGGCCGCCGCTAGGCCCGGCCGGGGCCCTGGGACCGGCCAGGCCCTGGGTCCGGCCAGCGCCTGAGGTCGCCGGCCGCAGGCGCACGCGAAGAGCCCCCGCCCGCCCGAAGGCGAACGGGGGCTCCCCGTGACGAACGGCCGACGACGGCCGGCATCAGTCGGACGTCAGCAGCCGATGAGCCGCGCCGCCAGGTACGACTTCACCTGGTCCAGCGAGACGCGCTCCTGCGCCATGGTGTCGCGCTCGCGCACGGTCACCGCGTTGTCCTCCAGCGTGTCGAAGTCGACGGTGACGCAGAACGGCGTGCCGATCTCGTCCTGACGGCGGTACCGCTTGCCGATCGCGCCGGCGTCGTCGAACTCGACGTTCCACGCGGTGCGCAGGTCGGCGGCCAGGCCGCGGGCCTTCGGCGAGAGGTCGGCGTTGCGCGACAGCGGCAGCACCGCGACCTTGACCGGGGCCAGCCGCGGGTCGAGCCGCATGCCGACGCGCTTCTCCAGGACGCCCTTGGCGTTCGGCGCCTCGTCCTCGAAGTAGGCGTCGATCAGGAAGGCCAGCATGGCGCGGTTGAGGCCGGCCGCCGGCTCGATGACGAACGGGAAGTACCGCTCGCCGGACTCCTGGTCGAAGTACTTGAGGTCCTGGCCGGATGCCTCGCTGTGCACCGTCAGGTCGTAGTCGGTGCGGTTGGCGATGCCCTCCAGCTCGGAGAACTCGGTACCGCCGAAGTTGAAGCGGTACTCGATGTCCACCGTGCGCTTGGCGTAGTGGGAGAGCTTCTCCTTCGGGTGGTCGAACAGGCGCATGTTGTCGGTGCGCAGACCGAGGTCGACGTACCAGTCCCAGCGCTGCTGGAGCCAGTACTCGTGCCACTGCTCGTCCTCGCCCGGCTTGACGAAGAACTCCATCTCCATCTGCTCGAACTCGCGGGTCCGGAAGATGAAGTTGCCGGGGGTGATCTCGTTGCGGAAGCTCTTGCCGACCTGGGCGATGCCGAACGGCGGCTTCTTGCGCGAGGTGGTCTGGACGGCCTTGAAGTTGGTGAAGATGCCCTGGGCGGTCTCCGGGCGCAGGTAGGCCAGGCCGCTCGCCTCCTCGGTGACACCGAGGTGGGTCTTCAGCATGCCCGAGAAGTCCTTGGGCGCGGTGAACTGGCCCTTGACGCCGCAGTCGGGGCAGTTGACGTCCTGGAGGCCGTTCGGCGGCGGGAAGCCGTGCTTGGCCTCGTACTTCTCCTCCAGGTGGTCGGCCCGGTGGCGCTTGTGGCAGGAGAGGCACTCGGTCAGCGGGTCGTTGAAGGTGGCGACGTGGCCGGAGGCCTCCCAGACCTCGCGGGCCAGGATCACCGACGAGTCGAGTCCGACGACGTCCTCACGGGCCTGGACCATCGCACGCCACCACTGGCGCTTGATGTTCTCCTTGAGCTCCACACCCAGCGGCCCGTAGTCCCAGGCGGCACGCGTGCCACCGTAGATCTCGCTGCAGGGGTAGACGAAGCCACGGCGCTTGCTCAGGCTGACGATCGTCTCGATCTTGTCGGCTGCCACAGTGCTCTCTTCAGTACGGACGGCACGGTCAGGGCACGGCTGGTTGCGCGTACCCGAATACCTCAGGTTACCGGCCATATGGGTACAGGGTTCAAATCGGTATCGCCGGCACCTGCCCACCCACCGTCACCACCCGTTCACCCGTCCGAGTGATTTGACAATCATTTCCATCTAATCTGAGAATGGTTGTCATGATGATCCGACGACGTACTCGCCGTGCCATAACCCTGACCGCCACCGCCCTCACCGCCGCCCTCGCCCTGACGGCCTGCGGCAGCACCGGCAGCGCCCAGGGCTCGGACGGCAAGCTGAACGTCGTCGCGTCCTTCTATCCGATGGAGTTCCTCGCCACCCAGATCGGCGGCGAGCACGTGAAGGTCACCGGCCTCACCGCCGCCGGCGTCGAGCCGCACGACCTGGAGCTCACCGCCAAGCAGGTCGCCAACGTCAAGAAGGCCGACGCGGTCGTCTACCTCAAGGGCCTCCAGCCCACCGTCGACAAGGCGGTCGCCGACTCCGGCGCCAAGCACAAGGTCGACGCCACCGCCGCCAGCCCGCTGGAGGACCACCACCTGGCGGAGGGCCACTCCGAGGGCGACGGCCACGACCACGACGAGGCCGCGGGCGACCCGCACATCTGGCTCGACCCGACCCGCTACGCGGCGGTCGCCAAGAGCGTCGGCGCCGAACTGGCCAAGGCCGACCCGGCCCACGCCGCCGACTACCAGAAGAACACCGACGAGCTGGTCGGCCGGCTGACCACCCTGGACCAGGAGTTCCGGGACGGCCTCAAGGACGTCAGGACCCGCACCTTCGTCACCAGCCACGCCGCCTTCGGCTACCTCGCCGAGCACTACGGCCTCACCCAGGTCGCCATCAACGGCGTGGACCCGGAGTCCGAGCCCACCCCGGCCCGCCTCGCCGACGTGCAGAAGGCCGCCAAGGAGAACGGCGTCACCACGATCTTCTTCGAGACCCTGGTCAGCCCCAAGCTCGCCGACACCGTCGCCAAGGACCTCGGCCTCAAGACCGCCGTCCTGGACCCGCTGGAGGGCGTCAAGGACCCGGCCAAGGACACCTACCTCACGGTCATGAAGCAGAACCTCACCAACCTCCAGGCCGCCCTCGGCGCGACCACCAGCGCCGCCAGCTGACGGGACGACACCACGCCATGACCTCCCCGACACCCCCGGCCGTCCGCCTCCACGACGCCGTCGCCTCGCGCGGCGGCCGGCCGGTGCTGCGCGGCGTCGACCTCACCGTCCGCCCCGGTGAGGTCGTCGCGCTGCTCGGCGCCAACGGCTCCGGCAAGTCCACCACCGTCAAGGCCGTCACCGGCGCCGTCCCGCTGGAGCGCGGCGGGCTGGAGCTGTTCGGCACCCCGTTCGCCCGGTTCCGCTCCTGGCACCGCATCGGGTACGTGCCGCAGCGCACCACGGCCGCCTCCGGTGTCCCGGCCACCGTCCGGGAGGTCGTCTCCACCGGGCGGCTGCCGCTGCACCGCCTGCTGCCGTTCCGGCGCCGGGACCGCGCCGCCGTCGACCGCGCCCTGGCCGCCGTCGGCATGCTGGACCGGGCCCGGGACGGCGTCGCCGACCTCTCCGGCGGCCAGCAGCAGCGGGTGCTGATCGCCCGCGCCCTGGCCGGCACCCCGGACCTGCTGATCATGGACGAGCCGATGGCCGGGGTGGACTCCGCCAGCCAGCAGGTACTCGCCGACACCCTGCGCACCGAGGTCGCCCGCGGCGCCGCCGTGCTGCTCGTGCTGCACGAACTCGGGCCGCTGGAGCCGCTGATCGACCGCGCGGTGGTGCTCCGCGACGGCTGCGTCGCGCACGACGGTCCGCCCGTCCCCAACACCGGCCTGCACGCCCTGCCCGGCCACGACCACGTCCACCCGCACGCCGATCTTCACCACACCCGGGGACTGCTGGCATGACCGAGATGCTCAGTTACGACTTCATGCAGCGGGCGCTGCTCGCCGCCGTCCTGGTCGGCATCACCGCGCCCGCCGTCGGCATCTACCTGGTCCAGCGGCGCCAGGCCCTGCTGGGCGACGGCATGGGGCACGTCGCGATGACCGGCGTCGGCCTCGGCTTCATCTTCAACACCAGCCCGGTCTGGATGGCCGTCCTGGTCTGCGTGCTCGGCGCCGTCACCATGGAGCTGGTCCGCTCCCGCGGCAACCAGCGCGGCGACATCGCCCTGGCGATGCTCTTCTACGGCGGCATGGCCTGCGGGAAGCTGCTGGTCTCCAAGTCCGCCCAGGCCGGGGCCGGCTCGCTGGAGAGCTACCTCTGGGGCTCCATCCTGACCGTCTCGCCCTCCGACCTGGCCACCATCGGCGCACTCGGCGCCGTCGTCATCGCCGTCACCCTCGGCCTGCGCCGCCAGCTCTTCGCGATCTGCCAGGACGAGGACTTCGCCAAGGTCACCGGCGTACCGGTGCGGTTCCTCAACCTGCTGCTCGCCGTGATGGCGGCGGTCACCGTCACGGTCGCCATGCGGGTGGTCGGCCTGCTGCTGGTCAGCGCGCTGATGGTGGTCCCGGTGGTCGCGGCCCAGCAGCTCACCCGGTCCTTCGCCGCCACCCAGGCCGGCTCGATCGCGGTCGGCGTGCTCGTCGCGCTGGCCGGCGTCACCGGCTCCTACCACCTGGACGTGCCCTCCGGCCCGGCCATCGTGCTGCTCGCCATCGCGGTGTTCGCCGTGTTCAGCGCGATCGCCGCACCCCTGGCCAGGCGCAGGCACCGGGACACCCCCGACGCGGGGCCGCAGGTCTGCGACGTCCAACTGCCCGGCCCGGACCGGTCCGACGCGACCGCTCCGACGTCGGGTGCGGGGCTGGCACAATGAGGTGCGAGACGCCCACCACCCCAGGAGGACCCACGGTGACCACC
>NZ_JAQYWW010000621.1:0-361 GCF_036322525.1 Streptomyces sp. BE20
GACCATAACGGCCGTTCCCTCAGGACCCAACAACGTGCCCGACACACCCGATCAACAATCCGTCTTCCACGCCGAAGCAGTACTAACGAATGCCAACCCAGTGTGCCGAATAGTCAACGTTCCACCCATGAGCGACCGTGCTGAACATTCGCCTGCTAGCGGCCATGCGCTCCTTAGAAAGGAGGTGATCCAGCCGCACCTTCCGGTACGGCTACCTTGGGACGACTTCGTCCCAATCGCTGGTCCCACCTTCGACGGCTCCTCCCCTTACGGGTTAGGCCACCGGCTTCGGGTGTTACCGACTTTCGTGACGTGACGGGCGGTGTGTACAAGGCCCGGGAACGTATTCACCGCAGCATGC
>NZ_JAQYWW010000622.1:0-588 GCF_036322525.1 Streptomyces sp. BE20
GAACGCGACGGTGTGCTCCATGTCGCCGATTCCGGCGGGTTGGGTGATCACGAGTTCGTACGGCAGCGGTGGCTGTGTGGGCACCGGTTACGCGTACTCGATCGCCAAGATCACCACGCAGACCTACGCCACCGTGTGCTCCTTCTCGCCCATCCCGGCGGGTTGGGTGATCACGAGTTCGTACAGCAGCGGCGGGTGCGCGGGCACCGGTTACGCGTACTCGATCGCCAATGTCGCCAACCAGACGAACGCGACGGTGTGTTCGATGTCGCCGATTCCGGCGGGTTGGGTGATCACGAGTTCGTACAGCAGTGGCGGGTGCGCGGGCACCGGCTATGCGTACTCGATCGCCAATGTCGCCAACCAGACGAACGCGACGGTGTGTTCGATGTCGCCGATTCCGGCGGGTTGGGTGATCACGAGTTCGTACAGCAGCGGCGGGTGCGCGGGCACCGGTTACGCGTACTCGATCGCCAAGATCACCACGCAGACCTACGCCACCGTGTGCTCGTTCTCGCCGATCCCGGCGGGTTGGGTCGTCTCCGGCTCCGTCAGCACCAGCGGCTGCGCCGGCAGCGGCATCGCCTA
>NZ_JAQYWW010000623.1:0-219 GCF_036322525.1 Streptomyces sp. BE20
GAACGCGACGGTGTGCTCCATGTCGCCGATTCCGGCGGGTTGGGTGATCACGAGTTCGTACGGCAGCGGTGGCTGTGTGGGCACCGGTTACGCGTACTCGATCGCCAAGATCACCACGCAGACCTACGCCACCGTGTGCTCGTTCTCGCCGATCCCGGCGGGTTGGGTCGTCTCCGGCTCCGTCAGCACCAGCGGCTGCGCCGGCAGCGGCATCGCCTA
>NZ_JAQYWW010000624.1:0-362 GCF_036322525.1 Streptomyces sp. BE20
CCCAAGGCCGTGCCCTGCTGCCCGCCGATCACCTCGGCGGAGCTGTCGGCCGAGGACGCGGTACTGATGGCCGCGATGTTCAAGGCGCTGTCCGACCCGGTGAGGCTGCGGCTGTTCTCGAAGATCGCCTCACACCCGGGCGGGGAGGCGTGCGTATGCGACATCCAGGACGTCGGGGTGTCCCAGCCGACCGTCTCCCACCACTTGAAGAAGCTGCGCGAGGCCGGGCTGCTGACCAGCGAGCGCAGGGGCACTTGGGTGTACTACCGGGTCGCGCCGTCCGTGGTGGCGGGTATGGCCACCCTGCTCGACCTCAACCGCTGACCCGCCACCCGAAGGAGCCCCGTTGCCGCACGCCGTCG
>NZ_JAQYWW010000625.1:0-375 GCF_036322525.1 Streptomyces sp. BE20
CCCCCCCCCCCCCCCCCCCCCCCCCCCCCCCCCCCCCCCCCCCCCCCCCCCCCCCCCCCCGTGTTTCAGCTCCACCGTCCTCCCCGCGCCCGCGGGGGTCAGCCGGACGGGGACCGACTCCCGACTGAGCGGCAGATGTCCTCCCCGCGCACGCGCGGGTCAGCCGCACTCTCACGGCTATGAGGAGGTGCGCTCCCCGTCCTCCCCGCGCCCGCGGGGGTCAGCCGGTGGAGGTCATGGCTGCCAGATCGCCGGCCGCGTCCTCCCCGCGCCCGCGGGGGTCAGCCGTCGCCCCTGTGAGGTCCCCGGACTGCTGCCTGGTCCTCCCCGCGCCCGCGGGGGTCAGCCGTGCTTCAGCATGCCGTCGTAGGCCTC
>NZ_JAQYWW010000626.1:0-313 GCF_036322525.1 Streptomyces sp. BE20
ACCGACCACCGACCACCGGCCACCGGCCACCGGCACCGTCGGTCCGATCCGGAGGCGGCCACGGCGCGGACCGCCGAACACCCAGGTCCGGCCGTCCAGTCCCAGAACTGCCCGATCACGAACCCCACCAAGGACCCACCCACAAGCACCAGGACTCCATCCCCGCCCGCCCCGCACCGCACCCCGCCCACGGCCCACCCCCCCCGGAACCCCCACCGCACCACACCCCCGCCCGTGCCCCAACGCCCCCCGCACACCCAGCCCCCCCCGATCACCCAGCGCCCGCCGACGGGTGGCCGACGCAGTAGGCCCC
>NZ_JAQYWW010000627.1:0-334 GCF_036322525.1 Streptomyces sp. BE20
GGGGGAGCCCCACGTGTATAAATCCTAACCCCCGAGCACCCGCCCCACCCGCACCAACCGGTCGGTGTCGGGGCGGGCGGCCGCGAGGCCCGGCTCCAACAGCACCACCGCCGGCACCCCCCAGTCCGGCAGGAAGACACCCCCCACCACCCAACAAAAACCCCAAAAAAACCCACCAAAAAAAACAAAAAAACAAAAAAAAAAAAAAAAAAAAAAATATAAAAAAAAAAAAAAAAAAAAAACCAAACCAACCACACCAAACCCAACACAACAAAAAAATAAAAAAACAAAAAAAACCCGACAAAACAAAAAATAAAACACCCGCACCAAACAC
>NZ_JAQYWW010000628.1:0-204 GCF_036322525.1 Streptomyces sp. BE20
CCCGCCGGAAGGGCCTGCATCAACCTGCCGCGCGCCGCGACCAGCGTGGCCGCGTCCGGCAGAGACAGCACCCCGGCCACGTGCGCGGCGGCAACCTCGCCGATCGAGTGCCCGACCAGCACGTCCGCCCGCACACCCCAGCGGGTGAGCAGCGCGTGCAACGCCACCTCGACGGCGAACAACGCCGGCTGCGCATACCCCGTC
>NZ_JAQYWW010000629.1:0-357 GCF_036322525.1 Streptomyces sp. BE20
GAAGGAGCTGGTCGGGGAGGGTCTGGCGGTCGAGGAGCTGTTCCGCCGGGCGGACGAACTCCTGCGCGGCGTCCTGGAGTACGACGCCGTCTGCTGGCCTGGGTGAGCGAGATCGCGGAGCTCACCCAGCCGGACCGCGTCGAGTGGTGCGACGGTTCGGCCGAGGAGTACCAGCGCCTCGCGGACCTGCTGGTCGCCCAGGGCACCTTCAAGAAGCTCACGCAGCGCCGCCCGCCGCCCGCCCGCCCACAGCGCCAGCCCCATGTCGTCCAGCACGTCCCAGTGGACCTGCCAGGTCTCCACACGCAGCGTCCGCGCCCGGCAGCTTTCGACCTGCCGGGGCACGGACACCTCTCC
>NZ_JAQYWW010000630.1:0-335 GCF_036322525.1 Streptomyces sp. BE20
GACCGGGCACATCGCCGCGATACGGACGCCGGGCGCCACGAGCCCCTCGACGCAACACCGCCGAACCCGACAGCCTTCCAGCACGAACCGACCGATCCCCGGATCGCGCGCCGACCCGCCGATCGGCCTTCGGGCTATAGTGCCCACCCCACTCCCAGGGTCGGTCGGCGTCGAGCCATCCTGACGGTGGATCCCATCGGCCGCCCCGATCCCGACGTAGGAACCGACCACGGTGCCCAGAGCGCGAGGTGTCTGCCCGGCCACGACCGAGGGACTGGATCCCGGTCGTCCGGGCACGGTGCGCGGAGCCGCGGGACACCGCCCCCGGCACGCAC
>NZ_JAQYWW010000631.1:0-374 GCF_036322525.1 Streptomyces sp. BE20
CGGGGAGCAGGTCACCGTCGGGCCGTAGCCCTCGGAAAAGTAGGGAACAGCCCCGCAGGCGCGGGGAGCAGAGTCGGCCTCGTCGGCTCGCTGGCGGACTGCGTGGGAACAGCCCCGCTGGCGCGGGGAGCACCGCTCAGGGCACATGCGCGTCACCCGTGACCTGGGAACAGCCCCGCAGGCGCGGGGAGCAGCTTCCGCAACGAGCGCGGGATCTGCGGCGCCGAGGAACAGCCCCGCAGGCGCGGGGTGCAGACGGTGCCGCCCGCCCTCGGATCCACCGTCCGGGGAACAGCCCCGCAGGCGCGGGGAGCAGCACCGACGAGCAGCTGTTCACCGCCGACGACGAGGGAACAGCCCCGCAGGCGCGGGGA